>JAHELW010000001.1 GCA_024643985.1 Myxococcales bacterium
CTCGGAAAGAACGCGACGTGGGTCGGAGCGGACGTGCCAAGTGACAATCGCCACGACAGCAACCACCGGCGATTGGCGCGCAGCCCGAGGAGCGGCGTGCGTGGCCTACACCTCCAGTCTTACGGGCCACCTTTGCAGGCCGCTCCGATCCGCGGAGCGCCCGCGTCGTGTTTTTTCCGAGCCCCGTATGCGGGCGTGAATTCGGGTTTTCGCGGTGTGGGTCGTAAGTGGTTGAAAAGACGTCGTTTGCGGAGGGGGAGAATGTCCCCGTTTTTCTAGAGGTCTTTTACTTCGCCGATTAGGCCTTGGAGGACCTTTTTGGCGTCGCCGAAGATCATCATCGTGTTGTCGTATTCGAAGAGCTCGTTCTTGATGCCCGCGTAGCCGGGGCTGAGGCTTCGTTTGACGACGAAGACCGAGCGCGCCTCGTGGGCGTTGAGGATCGGCATGCCCGCGATGGGGCTGCTGGGATCCTTGCTCGCGACCGGGTTCACGACGTCATTCGCGCCGAGAATGATCACGACGTCCGTGCTCTTGAACTCCGGGTTGATCGCGTCCATTTCGAGGAGCTCTTCGTACGGAACGTCGGCTTCGGCGAGCAGCACGTTCATGTGTCCCGGCATGCGCCCGGCGACCGGGTGAATCGCATAGGTCACCTTCGTACCGCGCGCCTTGAGCAGATCCGCGAGCTCGCGCACCGCATGCTGCGCCTGCGCGACCGCCAGGCCGTATCCGGGGACTATGATGACGGACTCCGCATCCTCGAGCACCATCGCCGCTTCCTCGGGGCCGCACGAGGTCACGCTGGTGTACTCGTCGCTTCCGCCGCCGGCTGCGCCGTCTGCGACGCCGAATCCTCCGACCAGAACGTTCAACAGCGACCGGTTCATCGCCACGCACATGATTTGCGTGAGGATCAAGCCAGCTGCACCGACCATGGCACCCGCGATGATCAGCAGCGGGTTCCCGATGACGAAGCCCGCCATCGAAGCCGCGACGCCGGAATAGGAGTTGAGCAGCGAGACCACGACCGGCATGTCGGCCCCGCCGATGGGAATCGTCAGCAGGACTCCGAGGGTCAGCGCTCCGGCCGCGAGCAACAAGACCCAGAGCACCGAGCTCGGTCCGTCCGCGACTACGGCCACGACACCAAATGCGAATGACGCGAACAGCAGCCCGAACGTGATGAAGTGCCGCGCAGGCAGCAGGATGGGCTGCCCCTTTTTGAGGCTTCCCTGAAGCTTCATCAGCGCGATGATGCTGCCGGTGAAGGTGACACCCCCGATGAGAACCGAGAGCATCACGGTGATCGCCTCGTCCGTGCCGAGCGTCTCGTAGACCGTCGCAGACGCCCCGCCCTCGACGACGAGCCGCCAGTAGACGGACGTTGCCACGAGCGCCGACGCGATGCCGCCAAAGCCGTTGAAGAGCGCGACCATCTCGGGCATCGAGGTCATCTGCACGCGAATCGCAAAGGTGGCGCCGATGATCGCGCCGACGATCATGCCGCCGGCGATCCACCGGTAGTCGACCGTTCCGAGCTCCATGAGCGCGCCGACGATGGCGAGCAGCATGCCGACTGCGGCCAGCGTGTTGCCCTGGCGAGCCGTCTTGACCTTCGCGAGCCGCTTGATTCCGAAAATGAACAGAACCGTGGACAGGAGGTAGATGATCGGGACCACGGTCGACCGAATGACCTCTTGATTCATTTGCGAACGGCCTCCCGTCCTTCAGCCGCGACGCTTGCGGTCTCGGCTTTCAGCGCCTTCGGCTTCTTGCGGCCGAACATGCGAAGCATGCGGTCGGTCACGAGGAAGCCGCCCACCACGTTGATCGTCGCTGTGACGACGGCCAGCGCGCCGAGAATGTTGGCCACCGACGGCGGCGCCGTCGTCGCCGCGGCCACCGCACCCACGATGGTGATGCCGCTGATCGCGTTTGCGCCGCTCATCAGGGGTGTGTGCAAAGTCGGCGGCACCTTGGTGATCATCTCGAAGCCGACGAAGCCGGCGAGAACGAACACGTAAATGCCAATCAGCAGAGGTCCCAAAGTCACGGTCGCTCTCCTTTCCTAGAGGGCCTCGGCGGTCGGGCCGTGCCGGACCTCGCCGTTGTGGGTGAGTAGGGCGCCATCGAGGATTTCATCCTCGAGGTTCAAGGTGACTTCCCCGTCCGACGTGAAGCTCAGAAGCAGTGCCTGGATGTTGCGCGCGTAGAGAAGGCTCGCGTCGGCGGGAGTGGTGGTCGGCATGTTGGGATGTCCGATGATCGTCACACCGTCGGACACCACCATCTCGCCGCTCTTCGAAAGCTCGCAGTTGCCTCCCTGCTCGACCGCGAGGTCGACGATCACGGCTCCCTCGCGCATCTCCTCGACCATGTCTTTCGTGATCAGCTTGGGTGCAGGGCGTCCCGGAACGAGCGCGGTCGTGATCACCGCATCTGCGGCAACGACCTTCTGGCGAACGACTCGCTGCTGCGCTTGGAGCTGCTCCGGCGTGAGCTCGCGCGCGTAGCCGCCTTCTCCTTCTCCGCTCTCGTCCAACGGGAAGTCGATGAAGCGGCCGCCGAGCGACTCCACCTGCTCTTTGACGGCCGGCCGGATGTCGGAGACCTCGACGACCGCGCCAAGCCGTCGCGCAGTCGCGATTGCCTGAAGCCCTGCCACCCCGGCGCCCATGATGACGACCTTCGCGGGCTGAATCGTGCCGGCTGCCGTCATGAGCAGTGGGAAGTACTTGTCGAGGTAGGTCGCCGCCATCAGCACGGCTTGATAGCCGGCAATCGACGCTTGCGAGCTGAGCGCGTCCATCGACTGGGCGCGGCTGATGCGCGGGATGAGCTCCATCGCGATGGTGCTCACCTTGCGGTCCCGGAGCGCCCGCACCGAATCGAGATTCTTGTGCGGCGACATGAAGCCGATCAGGATGGCTCCCTCCTTGACCTTGGACGCCTGCTCGGGCGTGATCGGAAAAACCCGAAACACGATGTCGGCGGTGCCCCACGCCGCGTCCGCGTCGGTGCCGGAGACCACCTTGGCGCCCGCTTCACGATAGTCCTCGTCGCTGAAGTGAGCGTGCCTGCCCGCCCCGCTTTCCACGAGGACCTCGAGGCCCTCTTTGACGTAGCGCTTCGTCGTTTCCGGTGTACAAGCGACCCGAGTTTCGCCGTCGGCGATTTCCTTGGGCACGAAAACCTGAGGCATGCCTTCCTCCTGCGCGGCGCTGCCGGAGGGCAACCCGATTGAAACGGTCAACAATCGAGCTTCCGCGCTCGGGGTTGTTAGTGGCGATCTGGGGTCATGTCCAGCGCCGGGCAAAAAACCCGAGGCGCACCTTTTGCGTTTCGGCGCGGCCTGCTAGATCCGCCGCGCCGCCCGAGGAGGATCACAGCATGGGGAACCCCGCGCAGCTCGACGAGCTCGCCATCAAGACGATTCGAGGCCTGAGCATGGACGCCGTGCAGGCTGCCAATTCCGGGCATCCTGGGACCCCCATGGCCCTCGCGCCTCTCGGCTGGGCCCTGTTCTCCAAGCTACGGCGCCACGACCCTGCGGATCCTGCTTGGGTCGACCGCGATCGTTTCGTGCTGTCCTGCGGGCACGCGTCGATGCTGCAGTACGCGCTGCTTCACCTGAGCGGCTACTCCCTGTCCCTCGACGACATTCGCAGCTTTCGTCAGTGGGGAAGCCTCACTCCCGGCCACCCCGAGAGCCATCTCACCCCCGGGGTCGAAACCACGACCGGCCCTCTAGGGCAGGGATTCGGAAACGCCGTGGGGATGGCGATGGCCGAGCGTCACCTCGTGGCGCGGTTCAATCGACCGGGGCACGAGGTCATCGACCATCGCACTTGGGCGATCGCGTCGGACGGCGACATCATGGAAGGGGTGTCCTCCGAGGCGGCCTCGATTGCCGGCCATCTTCGCCTCGGAAAGCTGACGGTGTTCTGGGACGACAACCGGATCACGATCGACGGACGGACGGACCTCACGTTTAGCGAGGACGTGCTTGCTCGCTTTTCGGCCTACGGCTGGCACACCCAAAGCGTCGACGACGGCGAGGACCTCGCGGCATTGATCGCGGCCGCGGAGGCCGCCAAGAAAGACCCACGTCCGAGCTTCGTTCGGGTGCGCACGATCATCGGGCGGCCCTCTCCGAACAAACAGGACACGTCGAGCGCGCACGGCGCGCCGCTCGGTGCGGACGAGGTGATCGCCACCAAGCAGGTGATGGAATGGCCGACCGAGCCTTTCTTCGTTCCCGACGAGCTTGCGCAGGCCGCCGAGCAGGTTCGAGCCCGTGGGGCGGAGGCGCACCAGGCATGGAAGGAGGTGTTCGCGCGCTACCGAAGTGAGCTCCCGGACCTCGCGGCGGAGCTCGAGGCTTCGTTTTCGGGCGAGCTTGCTTCCGGCTGGGATGCGGACCTTCCCGTCTTCGAGGCAGGTCAGTCGATCGCCACCCGCAAGGCGAGTGGGGCCGTGCTCAACGCGCTCGCGCCGAAGCTCGAGGGACTGGTAGGAGGCTCCGCCGATCTCGCCGGGTCCAACAACAGCCAGATGAAGGGCTTCGATGGGTTTCTGCCGGACGCCGAGGGCGTGCCTCGGAACGTCGACTGGGGCGTTCGCGAGCACGCGATGGGATCGGCGCTCAATGGGATGGCCCTGCACGGCGGAGTCATCCCCTACGGCGCGACTTTTCTCGTGTTCAGCGACTACATGCGCCCCGCGATCCGTTTGGCCGCGATGATGAAGCTCCACACGCGCTATATCTTCACGCACGACAGCATCGGGCTCGGCGAGGACGGTCCGACGCATCAGCCGGTCGAGCATCTCGCGGCGCTCCGGGCGATTCCGAATCTCGCGGTCTTTCGACCCGCCGATGCCAACGAGGTCCGCGAGTGCTGGAGGGCTGCCCTCCTCTGGGACGGGCCGGCCGCGCTGGCGCTGACGCGGCAAGGCCTGCCGGTGCTCGACCGCGGAGCCTACGCGAGCGCCGAAAAAGCGGGACGCGGCGCCTACACCCTGCGAGAAGCGGGCGGCGGCGGTCCGGACGTCATTCTGGTGGGGACGGGCAGCGAGGTCGCGATCGCGCTGGACGCCGCGGACACGCTCGAGGGGGAGGGCACCTCCGTCCGCGTCGTGAGCATGCCCTGCTGGGAGCTCTTCTCGGAGCAAGACGAAACCTATCGGAACGCCGTGCTTCCGTCGGGCGTGCCCAAGGTCGTCATCGAAGCGGGCATTCGACAGGGCTGGGAGCGCTGGGTCGGAAGCGAAGCGGCCTTCATCACGCTCGAACGCTTTGGCGCCTCGGCGCCGTACCAGGAGCTGTACCGCAAGCTCGGCATCACCGCCGAGCGTGCCGCCGCCGAGGCCAAACGCCTGCTGTCGTAGCTCAGCCCGCTGCCGCGAGCGCGGCGTCGTAGTCCGGCTCTTGCGCGATGTCCGGCACGAGCTCGGTGTGCACGACTTTGTCGTTCTCGTCGACCACGACGATCGCCCGTGCAGACACGCCTTTCAGCGGACCATCGACGAGCTCGACGCCGTAGTCCTCCAAGAAGCTCCCGCGGAAGGTCGAGAGGGGAACGACGCCCTCGATGCCCTCCGCCGCGCAGAAGCGCTTCTGCGCGAAAGGCAGGTCGGCGCTCACCATCAGCACGACTACGTCGTCGAGTCCCGCCGCGCGCTCGTTGAACGTGCGAGTTGCGGTTTGGCAGACCGGCGTGTCGTAGCTGGGGTTGATCGAGAGGATCTTCTTCTTGCCCGCGAAGCTCGAGAGCGTCTTCTCGCTCATGTCGGTCCCGACGAGCAAGAAGTCCGGTGCATCGCTGCCGACGGCGGGCAGATCGCCGTTCGTCTGGGTTGGGTTTCCTTTGAGCGCGGTAATGGCCATGGGCGGAGTTATAGAGATCTCCAGTCGAATTCCAAGCGGTTGCAGACGAAAAAGAAATTCATTATCAGTAGTCGGTGAGACGCTTCCTCGCCGACCTCGAGCCCGGCCAAGCTGCTGAAATCGCATCGATCGACTGCGATCGGCCGATGGCTCGGAGGCTGATGGAGATGGGCCTCCTGCCGGGCACCGAGGTGCGGATCGTCCGCGCCGCGCCCCTCGGGGACCCGGTCGAGCTCCGGCTCCGGCACTACTCGCTCTCGATCCGTCGGCGTGAGGCAGCGCGGATCGCGGTGCAGTCCGAGGAGCCGGCGTGAAGGACGACCTGCGCGCCGTCCAAGTGCTGGTTGCGGGCAACCCGAACTGTGGAAAGAGCACGCTCTTCAACGCGCTCTCCGGCGGCAGCGCCCGCGTCGGCAACTATCCGGGCGTCACCGTCGACCGCACCTCGGCACGCCTCGAGCTCGGCTCCCGCCGCGTCGAGCTGGTCGATGTCCCCGGCATATATAGCCTCACCGCGGGCTCGCCCGAGGAGCAGCTCGCCGTGAACGCGCTCCTCGAGCGTGCGACGCGCGCAGTCGTGTGCGTGGTCGATGCGACGACGCTCGAGCGAGGGCTCTATCTCGCGCTGCAGCTCATCGAGTCGGGTGTGCCCGTGGTGATCGCCCTCAACATGATGGATGCGGTCGAGGAGCTCGGGATCCACATCGACGTCGAACGGCTCTCGGAGCGCCTCGGGGCTCCCATCGTTCCAGTCGTGGCGACGAAGCGGCGCGGCCTCGAAGCGCTTCGCGAGGCAATCGGGCAGGCTCTGGTCTCGACCCACGAGAAGCCGCTTTCGAACCTTCGCTATCCGCCGGCTCTCGAAGAAGACCTCGAGGAGCTCCTCCCCGTGATCGCCAAGTGGCGTCGAAGGGCGAGCGAGAAGGAGCTCCGGGCGTTTGCGCTGTGGTGCATGCTTTCGCTCGGCGATGACGACCTCGTGGGCGTGCCCGAGTCCGTGCGCGACGCGACGGCCCGCATTCGCAGCGCTGCAGGAGCCGCCGGCCGGAATCCCGATCTCGAGATCGTCGCCGCGCGCTACGGATGGCTCGACGAGGTGGTTGCGGAGTGCGCATCCGAGCGCCGAACCGACACCCCGCTCAGTGAGCGCGTCGACCGCGTGCTGACCCACCCCGTTGCGGGTGCCCTCATCTTCGCGGCCGTGATGTTCGGGATCTTCGAGGCGCTCTTTGCAGGCGCCGAGCCGTTCATGGGCGCGATCGAAGACATCACCGCGTTTCTTCAGGCGCAGGCGGCCGCGCTCTTGCCCGACGGGGTGCTCCAAGACCTAGTCGTTCAGGGCATCATCGCGGGCGTTGGAAACGTCATCGTCTTCGCGCCGCAGATCCTGATGCTCTTTCTCTTCATCGGGTTCCTGGAGGACTCTGGATACCTGGCGCGCGTCGCGTTCGTCATCGATCGTCCGATGAAGAGTGTCGGGCTTCACGGCAAGGCGTTCGTGCCGCTTCTCTCGGGTTTTGCGTGCGCTGTCCCGGCCGTGATGGCGACCCGAACGATCGAGCGGCGTCGCGATCGGCTCGTGACGATGCTCGCGCTGCCGCTGATGTCCTGTAGCGCACGTCTACCGGTGTTCATTCTCGTGGTCGGCACCGTTTTCGCCGGGCAGACGGTGGGCTGGTTCAGCGCGGGCGCCGTCGCGCTCTTTTCCATGTACGTGCTCTCGGTGTTCGTGACGCTCGGCGCGGCAGCCGTCATTCGGCGCACCGTCCTTCCCGGACCCACGCCGGCTTTCGTTCTCGAGATGCCGCCGTACCGCTGGCCGTCGGGGCGGATTCTGTGGATCAACGCCTGGAGGCGGCTTCGCATCTTCCTCGTCGACGCTGGAACGATCATCCTCGCCATGACCATCTTGCTCTGGGCTTTCCTGTCCTTCCCGAAATCCGACGAGGTGGCGGCCCACTATGCAGCCGAGCGGGAGCGCCTGGAGCAAGCTCCTCTCACCGAGGCCGAACGGGGGGATGCGCTTCGCTCGATCCAAGGCATGGAAGCCCGCCAGCAGCTCGAGCAAAGCCTCGGCGGCCGGTTCGGCCACGCGCTCGAGCCGGTGCTGCGTCCCATTGGCTTCGACTGGCAGATCGGCATCGGCATCATCGGTGCCTTCGCTGCACGCGAGGTGTTCGTCTCGACGCTGGGCATCGTCTTTGGAATCGGCGAGGTCGACGAAGAGGCCAAGCCGCTCCGGCAGGCGCTCCAAAACGCGCGGCACGCCGACGGAGCTCCGGTGATGACGCCGTTGAGCGGCGTCTCGCTGATGATCTTCTTCTTGCTCGCCTGTCAGTGCATGAGCACGATCGCGGTCGTGAAAAGGGAGTCGGGCTCGTGGAAATGGCCTGCATTTCTCTTCACCTACATGACCGTTCTCGCGTACGTGGCGTCGCTCGTGGTCTACCAGGGCGGGCAGCTTCTCGGTTTGGTGTAGGCTTTCGGGATGCCGTGGCAGGAAATCGTGGCAGGGTTGGTCGTCGTCGCCTCCGGCGTGTACGTCGTTTGGCGGCTTCGCGGACGAAGGCCCAAGCCCCGAGGGCCGGACGTACCCGTCTCGAGGCTCCGGCGAAAGCGAGCGAAGCGACAATCGTGCGGCCACTGACCGAAGTGGTTACAGTGAGTTGGTAATGGGTAAAAACGCCACCATCGAAGGCCTGCGCAAGTTTCGAAAGAAGCTGCTGCGGGAGCGCGATCCCTGGCACGATGCGTCACGCCGCTTTCGCATCCGACGGTTTGCGGGCCCAGAGTGCTTTCTCGAGCACCTCGAAGGCCTTCGCGTGGCGCATTTAACCGACCTCCACGTGGGTCGCGTGACGCCGATGGCCGTGCAATACGATGCGGTCGCGATGACGAATGCGGGCAATCCCGACGTCGTCGTGATCAGCGGCGACTTCGTCTGTCACAGCCAAGTCTATTTGGACGACCTCACCGACGTGATCAGCAAGATCGACGCGCCGGTGTTCGCGAGCCTCGGAAACCACGATCATTGGGCCGGCGCCGAGCCCGTGCGAAAGGCGCTTCTCAAAGGTGGGGCCGAGGTGCTCGACAATGCCCACACCGTCGTCGAGATCGGTCATCAGCGGCTTCAGATTCTCGGGCTCGACGACGCGTACACGGGGCACGCGGATCGCGGCCGAGCGCTCAAGGGCCTTCGCGAGGATCTCCCGGTCATCGGCCTTTCCCACATCGGCGAAGAGGCAGACGCCCTGTGGGAGGCTGGCGTCCCGCTCGTGTTTTCCGGCCACACGCACGCGGGCCAGATCACGGTCGCGCGCCTGCACGAGCTCTCGGTTGGAAAGCTCGCGGGCCACAAATACGTGCACGGCCTCTACGGCTCACGCGGCGTCGGCGATCCGGAAGGCGCGGTCTACGTGGGGGCCGGCGTCGGGGCCGCCGTGGTTCCGCTCCGGTTGGGCGAGCGGGCCAAGCGAGAGGTGGCGTTCTTCGAGCTGGGAGAGCAGCCGGGCGCTTTCGACGAGCACCACGGCGAGCAGCCGGCACACCCCGGCCGCAAGCCCTCCCTGAAGACGAAGGAACGCCGCGCGCAGGCGGTTCGACGCAAAGCCCAGAAGCGGGAGCGAAGAGACGGCAACGGGAGCGGCCGAGGCGCCGGCCTCGATTCCTAGCCCTAGCTCGCGAGGAAATGCTCGGCCTCGAGCGCGGCCATGCAGCCGGTGCCCGCGGCCGTCACAGCCTGACGCCACTTCTTGTCCTGGACGTCGCCCGCAGCAAACACACCGGGGACGTTCGTTTGAGTCGAGTCCGGCTTCGTGATCAGGTAGTCCTGATCG
The DNA here is from genome assembly GCA_024643985.1 of Myxococcales bacterium. Lineage (GTDB taxonomy): Bacteria > Myxococcota_A > Polyangia > Polyangiales > Houyiibacteriaceae > SG8-38. The sequence continues at coordinate 9,727 of JAHELW010000001.1, forward strand.
TCGGTGTCGAGCTGACCGCTCAGAAACGCCGTGTTGGGTATGTGACCGATCGCAAAGAAGAGCCCAGCCACCGGCACGTCGCGCTCCTCGTCGGTTTTCAAGTCCTTCACCCTGATCGCCTGAAGGAAATCCTCGCCCTTCGCCTCGGTCACGACGTGCGACCACAGCATCTCGATCTTCGGGTTGTTGAGCGCCCGATGCTGCATGATTTTCGAGGCACGAAGCTCGTCGCGTCGGTGAACGATGTACACTTTGGAGCCGTACTTCGTTAGGAACGAGGCCTCCTCGACTGCGGAGTCGCCGCCGCCAATCACCGCGAGCGTCTGGTCGCGGAAAGCCGGCAGAGCCCCATCGCAGACGGCACACGCCGAGATCCCGCGCTGCCACAGCTCACCGTCGTTCGCCCCCGGGATGTCGAGACGTTTCGCGGTCGCGCCCGTAGCGATGATGACCGCTTCGGCGGAGCCTTGTTGGGAATCTGCCTTGAAGCGGAACGGACGGCTCGAAAGATCGATCTCGTTTACGGTTTCCGTGTAGATCGTGGTCCCGAATCGCTCCGACTGCGCGCGAAGGCGCTCCATCAGCTCGGGTCCCATGATGCCTTCGGGAAAGCCAGGGAAGTTTTCGACGTCCGTCGTGGTGGTGAGCTGGCCGCCGGCGGCGACGCCGCCTGCCATGAAGCCCTCGAACAAAACGGGCTTCAGCTCGGCTCGCGCCGCGTAAATCGCCGCCGTGTGTGCGGCAGGTCCACTTCCAATGATCAAGAGTCGGTGGCTCATGATGCTCCTTCTTGAGGGCGGGGTGTTGCATACCCTCTGCGGGGTGCGCAACCGCTTACCCGATCATGTCGGACACCCGAGCCCCGATCGCAAGGGAGGCCGTGAGCCCTGGGGATTCGATGCCCACCAGGTGTGCGACACCAGGCTGCGTCGACGGATTCGACAGCACGAAGTCCGCGAAGCCGCCCTCGGGCCCGACGAGCTTCGGTCGAATACCACTGTAGTCCGGCGTCAAGTGCTCGGGCCGGATCGCCGGCAGGTACCTGCCGACCGCCTCGGCGAACCGCTCGATGCGAGATTCATCCACCGTGTAGTCGATCGTGTCCACGAACTCGGCGTCCGGCCCGGCCCGCCGCGCGCCCGAGATGTCGGCCGTGATGTGGACGCCCAGCCCGCCGCCCTCCGGGAGGGGATAAATCAGGCTGTTGCGGGTCGGCGGCGCGCCCGCGCCCAGGGCGAAATACGACCCCTTGCACGGATAGAGGCGCCACGGGATCTCGTGCTCCGCGAGCCCCGACCGGCGAGCGACCTCGATCGCAGAAAGACCCGCCGCGTTCACGACGCGTGCGGTTTGCAGCTCGGCCTGGCGCCCCATCGTATCGCTCGTCCGTACGAGCCAGCCCCCGGCGATCCGTTCGATGCTTTCGAGATGGGTCTGGTAGACGATCGCGCCGTCCGCCTCCTTCACCTCGCGCGCGAAGCTCGCGATGAGCTCGTGGACGTCGACGACCCCCGACGTCGGCGAGTGCAGAGCCAGCTCGCAGCGGACCTCCGGCTCGAGCTCTCGAGCCTCTGCACGGCTCAGCATGCGAAGGGCGCCTGCCCCGACCTCGGCCGCGTGTCGTGCAATGCGTCGAAGCCGGGTCTCGTCTTCTGCGCTCGTCGCGACGATCAGCTTGCCGGTACGCTGGTGGGGCACGTCGTGCGCCTCGCACCAATCGTAGAGTAGCTTCTTCCCTTCGATGCAGAGCTCGGTCTTCAGCGAGTCCTTCGGATAGTAGATGCCGGCATGCACGACGCCGCTGTTTCGGCTCGAGATCTCGCGGCCCGGTCCGACGTCTCGCTCGAGCACGACGACGGTCTCCAGGCGCCGGCAAAGCTCGTACGCGCAGGCGAGCCCAACCACGCCCGCGCCTATGACCACCGCGTCGACTCGATCGTCCATGCGGCTCAGAACGCCAGCGGATCGACGCGCGGCTCCGGCATCACGACGGAAAGCTGGGGCATCTCGAGGCCTCTCTGCTGACGGTATGCCTGATAGTAGACGAGCACCTTGCGGACGTATCGGTGTGTTTGTGTGAAGGGGATACGCTCCAATAGCACGTCGAGTGGGGTGTCTTCTGCGCTTTGTTGCATCCAGCTCCGTACGTTGTGTGGGCCGCCGTTGTATGCGGCGATCGCAAGCGGCAAATGCCCGTCGAAGCGGTGAATCAAGGACGAAAGATACCACGCGGCGAACTCGAGGTTGAGACGCGGGTCGAGCAAGTCGGCTGGGGTGAAATCGTCCCGGCCGAGCGCGTGTGCGATCATTTGCCCCGTACGCGGCATGATCTGCATGAGCCCCACTGCGCCCGCATAGGACACGATGTGCTTCTGAAAGGCGCTCTCCACGCGCATCACAGCGAGCAGAAGGTTCGGGTCGAGCCCGTGGCGCCTCGCGGCGGGAACGACGAGCCACTCGTAGGCGCGCGGCAGGGTCTCGATGAAATTCGGTCCGGCAAAGGCACCCGCGGTCCCCATGTCGCCAAGCGCTGCAGCCACCGAGGAAAGCGTGTCGCGCTCCTCCTCGGAGAGGTCGAGGCGCGCCTCGCGGACGTCAGTTGCGACCGGCGGATTGGCTCGTCCGTCGGCTCTCGCGACGCAGTCGAGGCCGGCTCTGGCGATCGGGCGGCCGAGCGCGTGGCGCCACTGAAGGTACGCCTCGAAGAGCTCCTCGGTCGCAGCCTCCGGTTCATCGACCCGAAGGAGGTCGACGGCGCGGGCGATCCACGGATAGCTCACCCCATGAAGCTCGGCGATGGGCCGTAGTCGCTCCGCCAAGGCGTCGTTCGACGCTCGCGGCACGGGCGGGATTTCTTGCTCCTGCGGAGCCTCGAAGCCTTCCCGCCCCTGGCTCACCGCGCCCTCCTTCACCCGCTCGAGCCCGTTTTCGGCCCAAAGCACGTAGTAGGAGTCGCTCGTGAGCTCGCCGGACGCCTTGGCCCGTGAAAAGAAGAGCGCTGCTTCGTGGGTGCGAGACGCCAGCTCGTGAACGCGCGCCAAATGGTAGAGCGCCGCGGTGCGATACCTCGAGTAGGGACGCTTGGCGACGTTCTCGAGGATGCCAACCAGCAGTGCGTCGCTTCCCACGCCAATCGAAGCCATGGCGGCGTCGAAAAGAACGCCGGCAGAGAGTCCTTTGCGGGCCGTCAAGCTGGCGAGGGCTTCATCGACCTCCGAACGAAGACCAGCGGCGGCGGCCACCTCGATCATCTCGAGGAGGCGAGCCGACGGAATAGAGACGCTCCTCCGCCCTGCGCGTAGCTCCGTGAGATGCCGCAGCGCGCTCTCGCGGTTTCGCGCGTTTGCCGTCTCTGCCATGTCGCTTGCGCGCTTTTCGATCGTTTGTGCGGCGCTGACGCTCGGCATTGGAAAGAGTTGCGCCGTTCGCATGTAGGTCTCGGCGGTACGCCAGCGCCCTTCGAATCGGGCGAGCCGACCCGCGAGGTAGTGGACCTCCGCATGTTGCTCCCCCGTCAGCGGCTCTTCGAGGAGCTCTTCGATGACGCGCTTGGCTTCCTCGAGAGGCCCTCTTCGAACTAGCTCCCTTGCTTGCTCTACGCGCTCCGCGCCGCTGAGCGAAGGTGCCTCGTAGCCGAAAGCCTCCCATCGCGCTGCCTCCGCATCCGCCCATTCCGCGACGATGCTGCCGGGGTGCTCGATCCGGAGCGTATGCATGATGTCGAGAGCCTCGCCGTGGCGTCGTTGGCGAAGCAGGCTCCTCGCGTGCTCGAAGAGAAGCTCGCCGCGGTCCGGCAGCTCGGGGTAGGCCGCCAAGAGCTCTTCGAGGGCCGTGGCGGACGCGGGATCGTCCGCCCGGAGCATCGCGAAGACGCGCCCGTAGGCGGCCTGGACCCGCACGGAATCATGGGGGCTTTCGGCGGCCTGCACGAAGAACTCGGCGGCTCGCGACGGCCGTCCGCGCAACAGCTCGAGACGTCCGCTCAGCAGGGCGACGCGATCGCGAATGCGGCGTAGACCCTCGTAGGCGAGATCGAGCTGGAGGCGCGCCCCTTCGTAGTCCGCTGCGGCGATCTCCCGGGTCGCCTCCCGATACGCGGCGATGGCCCGCGACTTGGGGGGCTCGCTGCGCGCGATCCGCACGTCGCTCACGAAGGGTCCGCACATCGGCGTCCGCCAGTGCACGAGGTGGATCGGGGCGGTGCTCACGTACGGTCCGTCCGCGACGCACATCGGCGCGTCGGGCGAAGCCTGAGCAGGAATGGGTACCGATGCGAAGAGCAACGCCGTCAGGGAGAATGCGATGAGAGTCCGACGAGCCACGGCTTCTACAACATCGCAAATTTGTGAGGAGAGACGCAAAGAATCTATTGCCAGCACGCCTCTTTATACGCTAGCGGCGCGTCAGCGCGTCATTCTTGTGAGGCAGGTTGCATTGTCGTCCTCTCGTTTGCCTCGTTCTCGTCCTCGAGCTCCGGCAGCAGGACCGTGACAACACCTATTCCGATGAGCAGGGCGAAGCCGACCATCAGCCAGAATGTTCGCCACTTCGGCGTCTCGTATCTCTCGTCGAAGCGCGCCATGCTCTATCCGCCGAGCTCGGCGAGCGCGGCTTCGGTGGCGGCCGCAGCCTCGTCGAGCGGAACGTTCTTCGATTCGGTTTCGGTGCGCTTCTTGATCTCCACCGTGCCTTGCGCGAGCCCGCGTGCGCCGACGGTGATTCGAAGCGGGATACCGAGCAGATCCGCATCTTTGAACTTCACTCCCGGGCGCTCCGCCCGGTCGTCGAGCAGCGCTTCGACGCCTCGGGCACGAAGCGCCTCGTAGATCTCGGTCGCTTTCGAGAGAGGGGCTTCGTCCTTGCCGATCGGAGTGACGATTACGTGATAGGGGGCGACGGGCACGGGCCACCGGATGCCCTGCTCGTCGTGATGCTGCTCGATGACCGCCGCGATGAGGCGGCTCACCCCGATGCCGTAGCAGCCCATGACAATCGCATGGCTCTGGCCTTCCTCGTCGAGGAACGTGGCATTCATCTTGTCGCTGTAGTGCGTGCCCAAGACGAAGATGTGACCGCCCTCGATGCCTCGGTAGAGCTGCAGCGCCCCGTCGCACGAGGGACACGGGTCGCCGGAGGCCGCCTGGCGAATCGGAACGACTTCCGCTTCGAAGTCACGCCCGTGATTGACGTTCTCGAAGTGGTAGGGGGTTTCGCTCGCGCCGGCGATGGCGTTCACCACCGCGACGGCATCCGGATCGGCAATGATGCGCCCCTCGAAGCGGACAGGACCGACGAAGCCGACCTCGCTTCCGGTCGCCTGCTGCACCGCCGAGTCGGACGCCAGAACCACCTCGTCGACCCCCAGGTGGCGCGCCAGCGTGATCTCGTTGATCTCGTGGTCGCCGCGGACGACGGCGAGGACGATGTCATCCCCGGCGACGTAGAGAAGGCTCTTCAGCGTATCGGCCGCGGTGGTATCGCCTCCGAAGAAGGCGACCACTTCCTCGATCGTTCGCGTGTCAGGGGTCTGCACCTTGTTCAGTGCGGCGGGTGGCTTTGACGCGTCCGGAATCGGTGCAGGGCGGCCGGCCTGCGCGACCTCGACGTTTGCGGCGTAGCTGCAGGCGTCGCATGCGACGATCCAATCCTCACCGGTCTGCGCGAGAACCTGGAACTCCGCGCTTTGACTTCCTCCGATCGCGCCGCTGTCCGCTTCGACCACCCGGTACTCCAGGCCGAGACGTTGGAAGATGCGGTGATACGTGTCCCGCATGTGCTCGTAGCTCTGGAGCGCCGCCTCCTCGGAGACGTCGAAGGAATACGCGTCCTTCATGATGAACTCGCGGCATCGCAGCAGCCCCGCCCGCGGCCGAGGCTCGTCGCGGTACTTCAGCTGAATCTGATAGAGATTCAGCGGGAGCTGGCGGTAGCTCCGAATCTCGCGGCGAACCAGGTCGGTGACGATTTCCTCGTGGGTCGGAGCGAGATGATACTCGCCGCCCTTGCGGTCTTTGATGCGAAGCAACGTGGGCCCGTAGATGTCCCAGCGTCCCGACTCCTTGAAGTACTCGCTGGGGACGAAGGTCGGCATGAGCAGCTCCTGCGCGCCCGCCGCGTCCATCTCCTGTCGGATGATGCGCTCGATCTTGTGGAGGACCCGCGTGCCGAGCGGGAGCAGCTCGTAGATGCCGGCGCCGACCATTCGCGCGTACCCTGCACGAAGCATGAGCACGTGCGACGGCATCGTCGCCTCCTTGGGAACCTCCTTGACCGTCGGGATGAACGCCCGCGAATAGCGCATGGCGGCGTCCTAGCAGGCGGACAAGGGGGGTTCCACCGGGGTCCGAAGACCCCGGTGCCTCCGCATCAGGTGCCGATGACGAAGCTGACGCTCGTGGTGCCCGAGCCGCCGATGTTCAGCGTCTGAACGTTCTTCGCGCCCTCGACCTGGTAGTCGCCGGCCTCGCCGGTGACCTGCTTGTAGCCGTCGAGCACCTGGCGAACGCCGGTGGCGCCCACGGGGTGACCGGCGCCGATGAGACCGCCGCTCGGGTTGATCGGGGTCTTGCCGCCGAGGGCGATGTCGCCCTCCTCGATTGCCTTCCAGCTCTCCCCGGGCTTGGTCATGCCGAAATGATCGATCGCCATGTACTCGGAGGTCGTGAAGCAGTCGTGCGTTTCGATGGCGTCGATGCCGCCCACGTCCGAGATCCCCGCGCGCTTCATGGCGCTCGTGACCGTGCTCCGGACGTGCGGCAAGACGTACTGGTCGTTCGCGCTCTCCGCGATCTTGTCTGCGAAGCGGATGCGCGCCGTGTTGTGGCCCCAGCCCTTGATGCGGGGGATGTCGTCGAGCGATACCCCGACGCGATCGGCCCACTTCTTCGCGTACTCCGGCGAGGCCAGGAGGAGCGCAGCGGCGCCGTCGGTCACCTGCGAGCAGTCGGAGATGTGGATTCGGCCGCCGATGGTGCCGTTGTACTCGTCACGGCTCATCGCGTGGTCGTAGTTCATGTACCACGTGCGCGTCTGGGCGTTCGGGTTGAGCTTGGCGTTCGCGTAGTTGACCGTGCTGATCTCCGCGAGGTGCTCGTCCTTGAGGCCGTAGCGCTTGTCGTACTCGTCGCCGAGCTTTCCGAAGAGCTTCGGGAACGGGAACTCGACGCCCTTGGCTTCGAGCTCGTACCACGCCGCGGTGCCGAGGAAGTCGCCCCCCTCGCCGGGCCCGACGGTCTTCATCTGCTCGACGCCGACGACGCACGCGAGGTCGTATCGCTGCGCCTCGATCTCGGCGGACGCGGCCAGGATTGCAATGCTGCCCGATGCGCAAGCGGCTTCGTGCCGCGCGGTCGGAAGCCCGCTGAACGCCGGGTCGATCTCGAGGAAGAAGGCGCCGAGATGGCCCTGCTTGCTGTAGAGCTCGCCGGCGAAGTTGCCCGTGTGGGCCACGTCGATTTCGCTCGGCTCGATTCGGGTCTTGTCGAGCGCGCCTAGCACCGCCTCGCGCATCATCGCGACGAAGTGTTTCTTTTCCTTGCTCCAGTTGCGGGCAAAGTCGGTCTGGTAGCCGCCGAGGACGTAAACTTCTGGAACCTGTGCCATTTCTTTCACCAATACCTTTCGTCTACGCTGCGACGAAGAACTTCCCTACGTTGACCCGGGGGTCGTCGAAGAATTTCGTGCCCTCCTGGGCGTTTGCGAGCGCGGGCGGCACCGGGAGGCCCGCCTTCTCGATCATCTGAATGGTGGGCTTGAGCCCGATCGTATCGACCAAGACGCCTGGAGGCGCCCAGTTGAAGCCGAAGCCCATGATGCGGTCGATGCCCGAGATGTCGTCGGTCACTTCCCCGACTCGGTGGAACGAGTAGCTGATGTAGCCGGCGATCACCTTCTGTGCGACCTCGGCGTACGGTCCGGTCGCCGCAGCAAATGCCCGCATGCCGTCCTCGTAGCGGCCGACCCGATGAAGATTCGAAATCGTGTCGATGAATGCGAGGTCGGGCCGCGAAATCGACGTCTTGCCGACGTATTTCTGCGTCTTCGGCTCGAGGACGATTCGCTCTCCAGCGTCGTCCTTTCCGAAGAAGCCACCGCCGGTCTTCCGGCCCAGCACGCCCTTGGCCATGAGGTCGGCCATGTACTGCGGTAGCTTCAGCGTCTCGTGTGCTTCGTCCGGAGCGAGCTCGTAGATGTTGTCGACGATCGCGCGATGGATGTCCCAGCCGACGAGATCGATCGTTGCGAGCGGCGTCATCGCGCGGCCCGTGTAGGGGCCGACGAGCTCGTCGATGAGAATCGGCCCGTGCTCTTCGGCGAGGATCGCGCACTCGTTGAGCACCTTGAAGCCGATGCGGTTGCCCGCGAAGCCGGGGGTGTCGGCCGTCCGCACCATCGCCCGGCCGAGACGAACCGTGCAAAACGCATCGATGAAATCGACGAGCTTCGGGTCGGTATCCTTTCCGGCGACGAGCTCCGTGCCGACGATCACGTTCGGTGGATTGAAGAAATGCAACCCGAGGAAGTTCTTTCGGAACGAATCGCTCCGCCCTTCGGCGAGCATGTTGATCGACAGACCGGATGTGACGGTCGCCACGATCGAGTCCGGCCGCCGCACCGCATCGATGCGGTCGAAGAACTGCTTTTTCAGATCGAGCTGCTCGGTCACGGCCTCGAAGATCAGGTCCGCTTCGGCCACCACGCGGTCGAAGTCGGCCTCGTAGCTGCCGGTATCGACGCGGTTCGACACCGTGCTCGAGCGCACCATCTTGACGGCCGCCGCGAGCCCTCCGTCGGCCTTTTCTTTGGTTCGGGCCAAAAAGGTGACCCGGGGCACGGCTGTGGTGAACAGCGCCCCGCTTCCAAGGCCCATCGCGCCGTTCGCGCCGAGGACCACCACGTGTTTGATCTCGCGGGAGCTCAACAAATCCGCAGACTTGCCTCCTGCCGCTGTTGGGGTCGACAACATCCTCAATCCTTTCTCAACCTCGGCCGTTTACAAGTTAACTGGCCGGGCTGCGTCAATGTGGGTGAAAGTGGCCCCGTAGTCAACTGAAACCAAACAAAAACAAGCATTTACAGCGATTTTACAACCCGCGCAATCCTTGCATTTCGGCCAACTAGCCGGGATCACAGCGATCTAACGCCGACCGTGATAGTGAAGCGTGGCGATGCAGGATCGCAGCACGGCCGAGGCGCTCGGGGTGTCCGAAGAAGCCGTCGCGCTTTTTCGAAGCGCCGATGCGATCGATCTGCACCTCGACTCGTTCATCTGGCACCGGGTCTTCGGGTACGACCTCGGTCGCCCGCACCGCGGCGGCTTTCTCGGGCGGGGTTTCTTCGGGCACGCAGACTTTCCAACCGCGATCGACTCGGGGCTCGGCGGCGCGACCTGGGTGATCACGACCAACCCGTTTCGCCGGTCTCGCGGGCGGCGCCGCGCCTTCGAGACCAATCTTCGGTTGCTTTGCACCATGCTCGACGAGGCCGTTGGCATCCGGCGCGTGCGGACGGCGGCGGAGTTCCGGCTGGCGCGGGCCGCGGGCGAGCACGGCGCCTTCGTGGGCATCCAAGGTGGGAACGCCCTGGGCGACGATCTCGAGGCAATGGATGCCCTCGCCGATCGTTCGGTGCTGCGAATCACGCTGGTCCACCTGACCGCCTCCCGCATCGGGGCCCCGAGCCTGCCGACCTCCCGACGAACCGGCCTCACGGCGCTCGGGCGCGCGTACGTCGAGCGGTTGAACGAGCTCCGCATCGGAGTCGACCTAGCGCACATCAACCGGCAGGGCTTCTTCGACGCGGTCGAGGTCCACGACCGGTCGCAGCCCCTTTTCGTGACTCACACCGGTCTCTCCGGCGTCCACGACCACTGGCGGAACATCGACGACGAGCAGCTTCGACGCATCGCCGACACCGGAGGGACCGTCGGGGTCATTCTGCATGCGGCGTATCTCGGTCGCCGCGGCGTGAACGCCAAGACCGTCGTCGACCACGTTTCGCACATCGTCGAAACGGTTGGCGACGATCATGCCTCGATCGGCTCGGACTACGACGGCTCGATCATTCCGCCGAAGGACTTGCCGGGCGTCTGGGCGCTTCCCCGCCTCGTGCAGGAGATGCTCGACCGGGGTTGGTCCGACGAGCGGATCCGGAAGATCCTCGGTGGCAACGCGCTTCGCGCCATCGAGGCGTTGCGCGGTTAGCCGGCCCGCCGCACCCTAGGTCCATGGCACTCCTCGAACAGATCGACGCCGATCTAAAAAAGGCAATGCTCGCGCGCGACCACGTCACCCGGGACACCCTTCGCATGATCAAGTCGGAGCTCCTGACGCTCGACGAGCCCGACGAGATCGCGGTGCTCACGCGCGCGGTGAAGTCGCGGCGGGACAGCATCGAGAGCTACCTCGAAGGCGGCCGCCAGGATCTCGCGGACAAGGAACGAGCCGAGATCGACGTGATCCAGCGCTACTTGCCCAAGGCTCTGACCGAAGACGAGGTGCGCGACGCGATCGCTGCGATCATCGAGGAGCACGGTCTTTCGGGAAAAAAGGACCTCGGCAGGGTCATGAAGGAAGTGCGGTCACGTCACCCGGGCCAGGTCGATGGCAAGCTGGCCTCGACGCTCGCAGCGGAGCTGCTTGGATGACGTGCCGGGGCTCCTCTACTGGGATGCCCACCACATGCGGAACCGCTCACGGATTGCGCGTCGGTCACCGGCCGGCATGTTGACGCGATAGCCGAAATCCTGGCCGGCGATTCGAACCAAATCCCGGCTCGCAATCGCTCGAATCTCCGGGTCTTCGTGATCGAGGCTATCGATCAGCCAGAGGGTGCGCGGCTCTTCCCGATGCGCCTCGAACCAGGCACTCCAGTCGGATTGGTCCGTTCCGAAATCTTGGGCGGTCAGCATGCGAAGTACGCGCCACGCCGCTTCGCCGAGCACGCTTCGCTCGGTGATCGCTGGCAGGAGTGACTCGACGGCGCGCTCGTCGCGAAGCACGGCAAGCGCACGCATGGCAAGCAGCCGCGAGCGCTGGTCGGCATCGGAGGCGACGGCCAGCGTGCGAAGCGACTCCTCGAGCTCCTCGACGCCATCTTGCTGCCGAAATGCTTCCAGCGCGTACAGCGCACTTCGCGAAACCCCCTGATCGTCGTCGAACAGCGCGGTGGCGAGGGGCTCGAGGAGAGCGGGGCTCGGGAGCTCCGCAGCGACCAAGGCTGCGTAGTAGCGCGTCTCTGGCTCCTCGGATTTCAAGAGCTCGGCGACGTAGGGCGCCGCGGCGTCGCCAAAAGCCACCAGGGTTCTGCAGAGGCCGGAGACGCTCCTACCGGCAGGCGGACGAACGTGGGGCTCCCAACGGTTGAACCAGAGCCGGCCCGGAAAGAGGTCGCGCAGGGCGGGAAGCGCATCCTCGCCGAGCGCCAGCAGCGCGCCGTGCTCGGGGGCCTCCTCGTTCGGCCCGTGCGTACCGAGGCGAGCAACCATGGCGTGCAAGCGCGCGCTGAGGTCGGGAGGCTCGAGCTCCGGTGCAGGCGTCCTCGGTGCCGTTCCGACCGCGGTGAGGTCGCCGACGTTCAGATGCTCCACCAGAAACTTGATTGCGACGGCGCGTGCGGCCTCGCCTCTCGCTGGAGGGATGCTCGTCCACCTACGGAACGCTTTGCCGAGCTCGCGGTCCGGCCACCATTTCGCTTCGAGACTGTCGCCCGGCGGTGGATTCGACGTTCGCCAACGCCCGTCCGGCGGGTTCGAGGTCGGTGGGTCGGTAGGGCTCGGGGCCTCCACCCGATCGGACTGCGGGTTCTTGATCAGGTACGTCGAGTCGCGACTCTTTCCGGATCCCATGGAAGTCCAGGGTACACCAATCCCTCTCAAACGAGCATTTTGATCCGGCGCTCCTCCTGCGCGGTGCCGGGCCGGCCCGCGGCTGCCTCCCGAAGAAGCTTCTTGATACGCAATCCGAGAACGTCGATTTCGGTCGATGCGAACTCCTCGCCTCCGAAGCGGGCGACCTGCTCGGTTTGCCGCCGAAGGATCTCGATGTCCTGGCGCAGGATCCGCATCGCAACGGGCTTGAAAACCGTCCGCAAGACGGCGTTCGGCACCGGTACCTTGACCGCGACCGTGGCGAACAAGTCGGTCGTCGTCGCGTTTCGCGGCGTCAGCGCCGCAGTCGTCACGATGTGACTTCGATCGCTGAGGCGGTACTCCACCTGCGCGATCGACGGCAGTAGGAACCGGTCCCAGTGAAAGACCTCACCGCCACTAGGGGCGAGAATGCGGCCGACCACGCCCTTCGGTCTCTCTTCGCCGATGAACTCGGCCTCCACACCCCCGTCCAGCGCACGGATGACGACCTCGATGGGTTTGCGGTCCTCGTTCCTTCGGAAGAGCCCCGAATGCACGAAGGCAGTGTGCGGGACGTCCAAGGCGTTCTCCGCGACCGCATCGAGCGGACCGGGCATCTCCAGATGCTCGCGGATGGTGAGATACTCTGGAGCGTCCGCGCACGGGATGTCGTACGGCTCGGTCGCCGGGGCGACGTCGGGCTCGGAGTAGACCCACACCCAGCCCTGCGAATCTCGGCATGCAAACGACGGAACGCGCCGAGCAGGATGATCGGGCTCGGTGCACAACCCTGGAACCGCGCGGCAGACGCCTGCACCGTCGAATCGCCAACCGTGATAGTGGCACTGGATGTTGCCGTCGACGATCCGTCCCGCCGACAGCGGTGCGTTGCGGTGCGAACAGCGATCCAGCAGCGCGACACTCTGTCCATGCGCGTCACGAAATGTAACGAGTGGTAAACCGTTCAACGTGACGGCGATCGGGCCGTGTTTGAGGTCGCGACTCGCTGCAACGACGTACCAGCCAGAAACGAAAGCAGCGCTTTCGCTCGAGTTGTCGATGTGTCGCAGTTGTTTCGTCATGGTGACATGCGCGCATTTTCTGCGTTCGGGGGATCGTGCTTTCTTTCCTCCGCGTAAATAGCACGATTGCGACCCAACTTTCGATGGAACCGGGTCGATTCGACTGCTACACGAGGCGCATGTCACGGCAAATGAACAAGGAACGCACGCGACGTCGTCTGCTTCAGTCGATTCTCAAGACGATCCATCGCCACGGCTACGGCGCGCTGACCACGGGGCGGGTCGCGCAGCTCGCGGGGGTCGCTCAGCCGACCTTTTACGTTCACTTCAGAAGCATGGACCACGCGCTCGAACAGGTGGCCGACTGGGTCTCCGAGGAGCTCCGTCCGAGCTTCGATGCTCAAGTGTCCGTCGAGTCGGACCGAGCCACGGATGTTTTGCGCGAGGCGCTGCTCAAGTGCACGCGCGCTCTCTCGCGCGACCGCAAGCTGGCCGAGGTGTTCCTGCGCAGTCGCCGGGATCAGACATCCGCGCTCGGCCGTCAGTGGTCGGCCCTCACCGCCCGACTACGAGACCGCATGCATCAAATCGTGGTGCAGGTGCGTCCCGACATCTCGCGCGCGGATGCGGCGCTCCACGCGGAGCTTCTCGTGAGCTTGGTGTTCGGCTTGGCGGAGGCGCAGCTCGACGGCCGTGTCGAGGACATCGAGCGTGGGGCGGCGGTTGCATCGCAGGCGATGGTCTCGAGCATCTCGAGAACTTCGACGGTTGCAGACGCCGCCTGACCGGTGGGCTTTCGATCCCCGGACTCGCGTGTTAGGTCCGCTGGGTGACCGATCTGTTCAATCCCACATCCGAGCACCGCGCGCTGCGGGAGCTCGTTCGCTCGTTCACGGAGCGGGAAGTCGATCCCCAGGCCGAGTCGTCCGATCATGGAGAGCGCTTCAACATCGAGCTGTTTCGCAAGCTCGGTGACCTCGGACTTCTCGGAGTCACCGTCGAAGAGCGGTTCGGCGGCTCCGGGCTCGACTCGGTAGCCGCGGTGATCGCGCACGAGGAGCTGGCCTCGGCCGATCCCGGTTTCACGCTCGCTTACCTCGCGCACTCGATGCTCTTTGCGAACAACCTTCAGGTCAACGGCAGCGACGAGCAGCGGGCCAAGTACCTTCCCGACGCGTGCACAGGCAAGAAGGTCTGCGGCATGTGCATGTCCGAGCCTGGCGCCGGTACCGACGTGCTCGGACTGCAGACCACCGCAGCCAGGAAAGGCGACCACTACGTCCTGAACGGCGCGAAGATGTGGATCACGAACGGGGCCGTCAGCGACACCGAGCTGGGCGACACGTTTCTCGTGTACGCGAGGATCCAAGGGCAGCCGCGGAACCAGCTCTCCATGTTCATCGTGGAAAAAGGCTTTCCTGGCTTCAGCCTCGGTCAGAAGATCAAGGGCAAGCTCGGAATGCGGGCGTCGACGACCGCGGAGCTCGTCTTCGAGGACTGCGAAGTGCCCGAAGAGAACCTCGTCGGGGCCGAGGGTGGTGCGACCATCTGCATGATGCGGAACCTGGAGATCGAGCGCGTGACGTTGGCGGCCATGAGCCTCGGCATCGCTCGCCGGTCCATCGAGGTCATGAATCGCTACGCGAGCGAGCGGACGTCGTTCGGAAAACCGCTCCGGGAGTTTGGCCAGATTCAGCGATACATCGCGGAGTCCTATGCGGAGTTCATGGCGGGACGGGCGTACACCTACTACACGGCACACGAGCTTGCGCTGGACCAGCCGGGCCAGCGATTGGATTCAGACGGCGTCAAGCTGTTCACCTCCACGATGGGGAAGGAAATCGCAGATCGTGCGATTCAAGTGCTCGGAGGATACGGCTACGTGGCCGAGTACGCGGTCGAGCGCCTGTGGCGTGACTCGAAGCTGCTCGAGATCGGCGGCGGCACCCTCGAAGCCCATCAGAAGAACATGTGTCGGGAGCTTGCGCGCGTAGAGCGCCTTTTGTGAGGCAACGCACAGGCGGGCAATCCCTTCCGCGTTTTCATGCCCGCGAAGTAGGCGACGCACGCATCCACCCGCTATGCTGTCTGCTGTGACGCGTTCCAGATGGGGGGATTGTCAGCTGAAGCACAGCTCGCGCGGGTGCGCCGATCTGTCAGGAGGGTCACTGGGGGGATTGTGACCGAAGCCGTCGCCAGCGAGATACCGAAGCCGCCCGTCGACCTCCCGGTCCTCGGGAAGTTCGCGGGTTACGACGTCCTCGGGCGCCTCGCGCTCGGCGGCATGGCGGAGATTCTCCTCACGCGTCACGCGAACACCGAGGGCGATCACCGCTTCCTCGTCGTGAAGCGAATCCTGCCCCACTTCGAGCAGGACGCCGACTTCGTTCAAATGTTCCTCGACGAGGCAAAGATCGGAATGCAGCTCAAGCATCCGAACATCTGCCAGTTTCATCAATTCGGGGCCGACGAAGGGTCGCACTTCATCGTCATGGAGTGGGTCAACGGAATGCCGCTCGGACGCTTGATTCGAAAGGCCCGTAAGTCGGGCGGCGTCGGTCTTCCGATCGCTCTCCGGGTCGGAATCGACGTTGCGCGAGCGCTGCACTACGCGCACATCGCGAACGACGAGCACGGTGAGCCCTTCAACATCATCCACCGCGACGTGTCGCCGCACAACATCATGATTGCCTACAACGGTGCGGTGAAGCTCCTCGACTTCGGCATCGCGAAGGCCGATCATCGAGCGCACAAGACTCAAGCGGGGGTAGTCAAAGGCAAGTTTGCCTACATGGCGCCGGAGCAGTGCACTGCGGGCCAAGCGGACCATCGCCTCGACATTTTTGCCCTCGGCGTCGTGATATTCGAGACGATTACCGGGCGCTCGCTCTACCGTCGGAAGACCGAGGCGGCGACCATGCGCGCCGTGATCATGGATCCCGTCCCATCGCTCAAAGAGCGACTCCCAGACGTTTCTGAGGACCTCGACAAGATCCTCCAGAAGGCGCTCGCGAAAGAGGCTTCCGATCGCCACGAGAGCGCGGCCGAATTCGCAAACGAGCTCGAACGCTTTGCGAAGGAACACGACATGTTGGGCAAGCAGCGCGAGGTGGCCGACTTCGTGAAGAAAGTGTTTCCGGAGGAGTTCTCGCGCGGGCCGAGAGTCGATACCGTTCCGTTCGGCGCTTCGATCACGCTCGACATGCATCACGCAAACGACTCTGCCTCGGCGCCATCGTCCAAGTCGTTCGTCTCGCAGGTGCCTGGCGCGATTCGCGAGCTCGAGGTCGACGGGGAGCCCGACAGTCTCGACCTCGGACACCTGCTCGACGCGCCCGTGGTGGCGCCGCTTCCCCCGCCCGGCAAGCCGAAGCCCGACATCAGCCAGCGGCCGACCGAGGACCCGCCGCGCGAAGTCCCGAAACGCACAGCAGCGCGCGAGCGGCCGGCTGGACCCAAGAGTCCCTCGCGCTTCGGCTGGAAACAAATCGCGCTGATTCTCGTCTTGGCGGCGGGCGCGCTCGCGGTCGCCTATGACAAGACCGACGTCGTCAAAGACGCGGTGAAAAACGTCGAAGTCATGTTCGAGGAAAAGGGCCCTCCGGAGGTCGCGGTCGACGAGAATCCTCTGCTCAAAGAGCATGGCGCGCGCATTCTCGTGGCTTCGTCGCCACCTGGCGCCAAGGTCTACCTCGACGGCAAGGAGCAGGGTGTTGCCCCCGTTGCGCTCACCGGCCTCATGCAGGGCCAGTACCGTGTTCGCGTCGAAGCGCCCGGATTCGCGTCGTGGTCGAGCAAGGTCCAGGTGGGTCACGGCGAGACGGCAGGTGTGACCGCGCGGCTCCTCGGAAAGCAGGGCGGCGCGAGGCCCGGTGCGTTCGGCCGCTTGAAGATCGAGACGACTCCGCCTGCAGACGCTTATCTCGCTGGCGACCTGCTGGGGCGAACCCCTATCGAGACCGTCTACGCCCCGCTCGGGCGGCTGTCTCTGAGTTTCGAGCTTCCGGATGGAAGCAAGGTCAGCCGCAGAGTCCAGGTCAAGAAGGACAGCGTCGCGCGGGCCCGCTTCGACCTGACCCGCGGCAGCCGCTAGCGAGTAGGCTCTTCGCGAAGGCGCAGGTAGCTGTCGTACCGGTCCCGATCGACGAGGCCCGCTTCAACCGCGGCGATGACCGCGCACTCCGGCTCGTGCGTGTGACTGCAGCTTCGAAATGCGCACTCCGCTCGATGTCGAACGAGCTCTGGAAAGCACGAGTCGAGCTCCTCGATCGGGAGCGCCCAGGTGCCGAGCTCACGGATGCCAGGCGTGTCGGCGAGAAACCCTCCCTGCGGGAGGGGGTGAAGCGTGGCGACGCGGGTGGTGTGGCGGCCCTTGCCGTGATGATCGCTCACGCTTGCCGTGCCGAGCTGTGCCCCGGGCAGGATCCGGTTGATCAGGCTGCTCTTGCCCACGCCTGACGGTCCCACGAACGCCGAGATCTTTCCCTCGAGGGCGGCTGCGAGGGTCTCCGACCCCTCTCCGGTGCTCGCGCTGACGGAGATCGCAGGGTAGCCGATGGCCTCGTACGTTCCTTGCCAATCTGCGTCCCCGGGCACCTGAAGGTCGGCCTTGTTCATCACGATGAGCGCTCGAACGCCCTGGTGCTCGGCGATGACGAGGAAGCGATCGAGAAGGCGCCTGTTGAGCGGCGGCTGCCCGTAGGAGAACGTGACCAGAAGCTGGTCCAGATTGGCGACGAGCACGTCCTCGCGTTGGGGTCCGCGCCCCGGCTGACGCCGCGAGAATCGGGTCTTTCGCGGCAGCACCTCCACGACGACGTGCGTCCGTGCGTCGGCCCGCGCCACCTCGACCCGGTCGCCGATGACACACAGATCGCTTCGACGGGGAGCGTTCTTCAGTCGGCCTCGGATTCGGCACTGAACGACCTGCCCATCGATGAGCACGTCGACGAATCCCGCGGTCGAGCGGATGACCAGACCCTGAGTCGTCGGTTTCATCGTCATCCCCGACAGTTGGAATCGACGTCCTTCGTGATCAGCGAGCGGAGCGAGTCCTGATGGGCAATCCACGCGTCGATGACGCTTTCCGGGGCTCCGTGGTCCTTCAACGTCTCGATGAGGATCTGGCGCCTGCGGTCGAACTGCCCGCCGAAGATCTTGTGGGGGCGATGAGCCCGGTCGAGGGGTCTTCCTTCGTACGTGACCGGTGCGCCCAAATGCCGGGCAGCATGTTGGTACTCGAAGCGCTTGATGCGGTCCCGGTCGGCGCGTGCAAAGAGAAAGCCGATCATCGCATCGTCGAAGCAGCGATCGATGAAATCGTCCACGATCGCTCTCAGTTTCGGCTCGCCGCCGAGCTCTTCGAAACGGCTCATCAATCCGAGAACCTGGGGCAATGTTCCGGGTGGATCAAGGTGCGTCGCTCCGAGCGACCAAGTCGCCCATTCGGGCAAGCGTTGCGTCCAAGTCGAGCTTCACGGAAAGCGCATCGGCCATGACGTCGCCTTGGCTGAGCACCCGCTCCGGGACGGTGAAGACGTTGAACGACGACGGGTCCAACGAAAGGCTGACCTCGTCCCAGTGAAGCGGTGTCGAGACCGGAGCCCCGGTCACTTCCCGGACGGAGTAGGGCGCAACGATCGTGCGAAGACGCCCGGTCTGCCCGACATCGATCAGCACTCGGTTCCCCCGTCGCTCCTTGCGCCGCTCCATCGTGGCGTCTTCCGGGTGCCGTTGGAGCACGATGCGACCGATGAGCTCCAGCAGCTGCTTCGCGACGGGGAAGGGCAGTCCTGCGCCGAGCGGTACCAGGACGTGGAGGCCCGTCTTTCCAGAAGTCTTCGGAAATCCACGGAGTCCAATGTCTTCGAGGACGTCGCGAATCGTGAGCGCGATCGGAATCGCAGTCGCCAGGGAAGCGAGATCCACGTCGAGGTCCAGCGTGAGAAAATCGCACGTATCGAGCGAGCCCGCCTTCGACGCGATTACGTGCAGGGGAATGCAGCCGAGATTGGCGACGTACATCAGCGACGAGAGATCGTTGATGAGGATCGTGCTCACGTCTTTGCCGTCCTCTTCTTCGGAACGGAGACGGAGCGAGCGAACCCAGGCCGGCGCCTGCTCGGGAATGCGCCACTGAAAGAAGCTCTTTCCGTCGATGCCATCTGGAAAGCGGACGAGCGTGACCGGCCGGTCCCGCAGGTGTGGAAGCAAGGCGGGAGCAACCGCCTCGTAGTACTCGCAGAGGTCTCCTTTCGTGATGCCGTCTTCGGGCCAGAAGACCTTGGTTTGGTTGGTGAGCTTGGCCTTGCCCACCACGCCGTCGGCCGTCCGTCCCGACGCATCGTCCAACATCGTGGCGTCCTCGAGCTTTGGCGTGACGCGCACGTCCTCCGGCGCCACGTCGTTTCGCATTCCGAGGTAGACCGGGTGGCGCAGGTTTCCATCGTCAGTCCAGCCGGCGTATCGGACACGGACCACGAACCGCTCGCCCGCTTCCAGCTTCGAGAGCAGACGTCGAATCTCACCATCGGAAAGACCACTTCCGACGCGCCCGCACGGCTCGAGCCTTCCGTTCACGAGAACGCCGACTTCGAGCGAACCGAGCTTCTTTCGGCTTCCCTTCCCCGGGACGTAGCCGTGAACCACGAAGTCGTCTTCGCGGGCTCGCTTCACCTTGATCCAATCGCCGCTTCTTCGCGGCCCCGTTCGGTAGACCGAATCGCTGCGCTTTGCGACCAGGCCTTCGAGCTCATGCTCGTCGCAGAACGCGCGGAGCGCCGTGCCGTCGTCTTCGAAGTAGTCGAGCGTACGGATCACGCCCGTGCCACCTGGGATCACGCGGCGAAGGAGCTCCTTGCGTTCCAGCAGGCCGAGCGATCGCAAGTCCAACCCGCCGAGCTCGAGGATGTCGAAAACGACGAACACGACGGGCACGGCGTCGCGCAGAAACCGAACGTCGCCGGGCTTCGTTGCGTGAATTCGGCTGCCGAGCTTTTGAAAGGACGGAAGGCCGCGATCGTCGAAGGCGATGATTTCTCCGTCGAGGATGACATCGTCGGCGAGTAGGCTTCGGAGCGCTTCGACGACCTCGGGAAAGCTCGCGGTCGCGGGTCGGTGTGTTCGGTAGAAGAGCCTTGCTTCCGCTTGGCGCCGCTCGGCGAGGATCCGAACGCCGTCGAGCTTGAGCTCGTAGACCCAGCCCGCTCTGTCGACGGGGACCTCGTCCAGGGTGCACAGCATCGGCGTGATGCGTCCGGCGACGAGCTCCGCCTTCTTTGCACCGCGGCGCGCGGCGTCGGCGCTAGCCTCTTCATAGAGCTCCCCCGAGCGCGCGAGCTCGGCGACCGTCATCCCCGAGAGCACGCTTCGAGGCCTGCTCTCCGTGATGTCTTCTTCCTCGGCAAACGCGTCGTCGCGCTTGATCAGCAGCCACTGATCTTGCTGGGTGCCGTCCCGTCTTGCCGGGCGGACGAGACTGAAGCGCCCCTTGAGCTTGAAGCCGTCCAGCTCGAGCGAAAGGGCCCCTTTTTCGAGGCCCTCTTCCGCGGCATCCTTTGGATACGTCACACGCCCGCGGTCCCAGACGATCATCGCACCGGCGCCGTAGTTGCCTTCGGGAATCACGCCCTCGAAGTCGAGATATCGGAGCGGATGTGCCTCGGTATGCACCGCCAAGCGCTTGTCATCGAGTCTCGTGCTCGGTCCCTTTGGAATCGCAAAGCTCTCCAGCACGCCGCCGACTTGGATCCGCAGATCGTAGTGAAGGCGGCTCGCGTCGTGGCAATGCACGACGAAACGCCCGCGTTTTGTCGCTGCGCTCCTGCGCGCAGGTTCAGCTTCAAATGGTTCCGTCGTCTTCGTCGGGTCGCGCTTTTTTCGGTAGTGCGAGAGCCCCTTGTTTCTTGGCTTACTCAACTCTTCGCCATTCCTACGATGCGATCTATCATGATCCAGTGCCCGCGCGCGCCATTAGCTCAGGGACGCTGTCCTTCGGCCTCGTATCGATCCCCTTCAAGATCTATACGGCGGCGAGCGCCGAGGGCGTGAAGTTCCACCAGCTGCACGAAAAGTGTGGCAACCGCATCAAGTACCAGGTGTACTGTCCGACCGACGACGAAGTGGTCGAACGTTCGGAGCTCATCAAGGGATACGAATACGCGAAGGGGCAATACGTCCGTTTCGACGCGGAAGAGCTCAAAGCGCTCGAAGAAGAGAAGACGCACAACCTGGAGATCGTCGAGTTCGTTCCCCTCGACTCGGTGGATTTCCTCCACTTCGAGAAGTCCTACTACTTGGGTCCGGACAAAGGGGGCCACAAGGCATATCGGCTGCTGTCCGAAGCGATGGAGGAAACCGGGCAGGTGGCGCTCGGACATCACGTCACGCGGGGCAAGAGCCACCTGGTCTTGATCCGGCCGTACAAGGGTGGACTGCTCATGCATCAGCTCTTCTACGAGCACGAGGTGCGCGACTTCGACGACGTCGACCTCGGCGACGAGGTCTCATTCAAGCCCGCCGAGAAGAAGATGGCCAAGCAGCTCATCGAGCAGCTCAGCGAAGACAAATTCGACGCCGGGAAGTTTCAGGACGAGTTTCGCGCGCGCGTGCTCCAGGCGGTCGAGGAAAAAGTCGCTGGACACGAAATCACCACCACCCCGGAGGCGCCCCGAGCCAAGGTCATCGATCTCTTCGAGGCGCTCAAAGCCAGCGTCGAGGAGTCGCAGACCGGCAAGAAGCGCAAGCTCAAGCCCCCAAAGAAAGCGACCGCAAAGAAAACCCGCAAAAAGAGGGCTGCTTCTAGTAAACAGAAGTAGTCGCCATGATCGAGCAGGACCTGGAGCTCGCCGAGCACTCGTTTCGGCTGTGTCAGCAGCTTCTTCGAATCGACACCACCAATCCGCCGGGAAACGAGCTTGCTGCTGCGCAGCTTCTCGCGGAAGAGCTCCTCGCGGCGGGCTTGAGCCCGACAGTCCTCGAGAGCGCGCCGGGGCGTGGGAACGTGATCGCCAGAATCCGTGGGACTGGCGAGAAGCCGCCGCTGCTCCTCACCGCGCACTTGGACGTCGTCGAGGCCGATCCTTCGCGTTGGGAGCATCCGCCGTTTTGCGGCGAGGTCCACGAGGGCTGTCTCTGGGGCCGCGGTGCGATCGACATGAAGAACATGGCGGCGATGTCGGTCGCGATCATCACGCGTCTTCAGCGCGAGGGCATCAAACCCAAGCGGGATCTGATCTTCGCCGGCGTCGCGGACGAGGAGGCGGGATGCCGCTACGGGTCTCTTTGGCTCTGCGAGAACCACACCGATCTAGTCCGCAGCGAGTTTGCGATCGGCGAGGGAGGTGGATTCAACATCCAAGTGGCCGGCAGGAGCTTTTTCACGGTCCAGGTCGCGGAAAAGGGGGTCTGCTGGGTGCGCGCACGGGCGACGGGCGAGCCTGGACACGGCTCGATGCCGCGCGAGGACTCGGCGGTGATTCAGCTGAGCGAAGCGATCTCACGACTCGGAAAGCGCGGATTGCCGCGCCACGCGTCCCGGTCCGTCGAGGACTTCATCGGTGCGCTTGCGTCGCACCTTCCTTTGGCGCTGCGACCGCTCATCAGGATGCTCGCAAGCCCCACCGTGGGCCCGCGTGCGCTCCAGCTGCTGCCGGACCCCTCCGTCAGGCGGGCATTCAAAGCGCTGCTTGGCAACACGGCGTCGCCCACCGTCGTTCGCGCGGGCAACAAGACGAACGTGATTCCGGGTGTTGCAGAAGCCGAGATCGATGGGCGTATCCTACCCGGACAGACCGAAGCGGATTTTCTTCGAGAGCTTCGCGAGGTGCTCGGTACCCACATCGACCTCGAGGTCATCCACTCGTTGCCTCCGGTCGTCACGTCGCCTCGTGAAAGCTCGCTCTACACGGACATCCATGAAGTCATGGCCGAGCGCGCGCCCGATTCCCCGCTCGTGCCTTTCATTCTGCAAGGCTTCACCGACGCAAAGGCTTTCACTTCCATTGGCGCGAAGTGGTATGGCTTTGCGCCGGTGAAGCTGCCGCCAACCCTGCGCTTTGCAGACATGTTTCACGGCCACAACGAGCGGATTCCGGTAGACGGCCTCGCTTGGGGCGCCGAGACGCTGATGCGGGTCGTACGCCGCTGTATCGAAGCGTAAACCGGGGTGGGCTTGCAGAAGCGATTTCACGACAGCGAGATCTTCTTGGACCTGGCTGGCAGCGATCTGCCGGAGCTCGTCCGGCAGGCGCTCGACGAGCTCGTCCAGATCGGCAAGCTCGAGCCCCGCCAGCGCCGCGCGATTCAGGCGACACTCGACGAGCGGGGGCAGGGTGAGCTCTGGGACCTCGGCGGCGGCGGCGGTGTTCTTCGCGTTCGCTTCGAGGCCGACAATGGTGACGACTATCGGTGCGCGCTCATCCGCGTTCCGGAGGGCGTCCGGGCGAGCGATCACGAAAAGGTTCACTACGTCTGGTTGATCGTCGCTCCCTACGGCGCCGCGACGCCGCCGAATGAAGAGCTCGAGCCGTTCGGATGGATGCTCCACGACGAGCACTTCAGCGCGTCGATCATCGGGGCAAACGACCCGATGCAGGTCTTGGCCACGTATCAGCTCTACCTCGAGTACGTCGAAGCGCCTCCCGACCAGCGTCGGCCGTCCCTGGTGCCCACTTACCCGAGCGTTCCTCCGCCAGTGACCGGCTTTGGCGCGGGGTTGGTCGCCGACCTCAAGAGAAAGCTTCCCCACTACGCGAGCGATTTCACCGACGGCTTCAACGCGAAGGGGCTCGCAACCATCCTGTTTCTGTTCTTCGCATGTCTCGCACCTTCGATCGCGTTCGGCGGCCTCTTGGCCTTCTTGACCGATGGCGAGATCGGCACGGTCGAGGCCTTGCTCGCCACCGCGGTGGGCGGCGTGACGTACGCCCTGTTGTCGGGGCAACCTCTCACCCTTCTCGGGAGCACCGGCCCGGTCACGATCTTCATCGCGCTGCTCTACGTCTTCTCCAAGCAAGTCGGCGTGCCCTTCCTCCCGGCGCTCTTCTGGATAGGGATTTGGAGTGCCTTGATGATGCTCGTCCTCGCGCTGACCAACGCGAGCCGGTACATCCGCCACTTCACCCGTTTCACCGACGAGATCTTCGCCGCGCTGATTTCCGCGATCTTCATCACCGAGGCGCTTCGCGACATTCTCGGCGACATCCTCGGCGAGGAGGTGCCGACCACCGGCGAGCTTCTCGCCCTCGTGTTGGCTCTCGGCACCTACGTCATCGCGCAGCAGCTCTCCCGCCTCCGGCAGAAGCCGCTTCTGACCAAGACGGTGCGAGAGTTCGTCGCCGACTTCGGTCCAGCAATCGCCATTTCCCTGATGACGGCGGCGGCGTGGGCGATGCGGCCCATCGAGCTCGAGCACCTCGCCGTTCCCGACCATTTCGGGACGACGAGCGGTCGAGCTTGGCTCGTCGACCCGATGGATGCTCCCGTCTGGTTCTGGTTTGCATCGATTCCCATCGCCGGTCTTGCAACCGTGTTGCTGTTCCTCGACCAGAACATCACCGTTCGAATCGTCAACAGCCCCCATCACCGTCTGAAAAAAGGCGCAGGCTACAACCTCGACATGGTCGTCATCGCGCTTCTGGTCGGCGTGTGCGCCATGCTCGGTCTCCCATGGCTCGTCGCCGCCACGGTGCGCTCGTTGAATCACGTGCGCTCGCTCGCGACGGTCCGTCAGCACGCGCGCGGCGAGCACATCATTTCGGTCCAAGAGAACCGCCTCACGCCGTTGGTCGTGCACGCGCTGATCGGGGGTTCCCTTCTCTTCTTGGGACTGCTCCGCGCGATTCCGATGTCGGTGGTGTTTGGGCTTTTCCTCTTCATGGGCATCGCATCACTTCGTGGGAACCAGTTCATCGACCGGCTGAAGCTCTGGGTCACCGACCCGGACCTCTACCCGCCCACGCACTACGTACGGCGGGTCTCGCGAACCGTGCTCCACACCTTCACCCTGATTCAGGTCGGCTGCCTGATCTTTCTCTGGACGGTCAAGGAGTCGTCGTTCGGCGTGCTCTTCCCGATCTGTATCGCCCTGCTAGTGCCGATTCGTCGCGGGCTCGATCGGATCTTCAGCCAGCGAGATCTCGCATTCCTCGACGCCGACGAGGAGCCCGAAGAGGAGCAATACAGGGAGATGGACTGAAGGACGACCCTTTTTTCTGTCGTCACCCCCAACGACCTATCCTCGCCACATGCCCCGCCCGATTCCCCTACGGCTCCTTACCGATCGCGAGCACTACGAGCACGTGATGAAAGCCGTGCTCGAGGCGCGACGGAGCGTTTGGATTGCCACGGCAAATCTCAAGGAAGTGATGGTCGAGGATGCCAACGTGCGTCCTGGAAGGCGGCGCGGGCGGCGCGGCGGATACCGCTCGGCGCTGGAGGCTTTTGCGGAGCTCGCGGAGCGCGGGGTCGAGCTCCGAATTCTCCATGCATCCATGCCGTCGCGGCCTTTTCGGCGAAGCTTCGACGCCCAGCCCGGGCTCGTATCGGGCGGGATCGAGATGAGGGTCTGTCCCCGGGTTCACCTGAAGACGGTCGTCGTCGATGCGCGCCTCGCTTATTTGGGCAGCGCCAACTGGACGGGCGCGGGCCTCGGCGCGAAGGGCGAGGGAAGGCGCAACTTCGAAATGGGCATCGTGACGTCGGACGAGCAGATCATCGACGAGGTTCAGGACCGCTACGATCGCATCTGGCGAGGGGCAGAATGCGCCGGGTGCCGCCTCCGCGATGAATGCGAAATGCCGCTCGACGCGATTTAAGCGTCCTCGAACTGCCCGCGTGCCTTCAAGGCGTCCATGATGATGTCGACGGCTTGGTCGATGCGGACCTCGTCGAGCGCCACCGTGATGTCCGGGGCCTCGGGTGGCTCGAAGCCGGAGAAGTCGGCGTCCGGGCGGCGCTCCCGGCAAAGCGCTTCGTCGGTGTTTACGTAGACCTGGATCACTCGATCTTCGCCGATGCGTGCCGTGAGCTCGTCCCGATCCTTCCGCGCGGGGCTAGGAAACGCGCAGATGTTGATCAGGCCGGCATCGGTGATGCCCTTCGCGGCCGAGATCATGGAACGGAGATCTTCGCCGACCGGGCTCACGACGGTGGCGGTGCGCCCCTCGTCGAAGAGCTTTCGTTCGAGCGCGTATGCGAGCGTCCATCGACCCGACCCGGGCAGCCCCGTCAGCCACACCGTGGCTCCCTTTTGGCCGAAGCGCTCCATGCGTTCGGTCGGGCTCACGAAGGTCTTCGGCTCCATCGCCGACTCCGCGTGAAGCTCCTTCATCACGTCGCTGAGGTTTTGATCGGCTCCCTCGAGAATGATCATGCCGGCCGCGACGGTGTTGTTCGTCAACGAGTCGATGACGATGAACGCCCCGGTTTCGCGGTTTCGCTGGTAGTCGTCCACGTATAGCGCTCGGTGACAGCTCAGCCGAACCTTCGCGACGTCGTTCAGCTCGATTCCATCGGTCTTCCTCGCCTCGAGCGAATGCATGTCGATCTCGTGATAGATCTTGTCGATCCGCGCCCGGACCGTTTGGGTCGTGTGCTTGACGAGGTAGGCTTTCTCGGTGTCGAGCGGGCGCTCGTGCATCCAGACCATGTGCGCGTCGAACCGCCGGGTGACCCGGGGAAGGTTGTCGGGCTTGACGATCATGTCGCCTCGGCTGACGTCGATCTCGTCCTCGAGCCGAATCGTCACCGACTGACTGGCGAACGCCTCGTCCAGCTCTCCGTCGTACGTATCGATGGCCTTGACCTTGGACGTTCTTCCGGACGGAAGGGCTACGATCTCGTCGCCCTTCGCAACCACGCCGGCTGCGACCTCGCCTGCAAAGCCTCGATAGTCGAGGTCCGGCCGGATCACGTACTGCACGGGGTATCTGAGATCCTCGAAGTTGCGGTCCGCGAAGACCGGCACCGTCTCGAGGTACTCGAGGACGTTCGGTCCGTCGTACCAAGGGGTGTTGTCGCTGTCGCTCACGACGTTGTCGCCGACTAGAGCGCTCACGGGGAAGAACTGGATGTCTTTGAACCTCAGCGTCTTGCCGAACTCCATGAAGTCGGCGCTGATCGCGTCGAACACCTCTTTCGAGTAGTCCTCGAGGTCCATCTTGTTGACGCAGACCGCGAGGTGCGGGATCCCCAGGAGAGAGGCGATGTAGGCATGCCGGCGCGACTGCTCGAGAACGCCGTGACGTGCGTCGATCAAGATGAGCGCGACGTCAGCCGTCGAGGCGCCCGTGACCATGTTCCGCGTGTACTGGATGTGGCCAGGGGTGTCCGCGATGATGAACTTGCGTTTGTCGGTTGCGAAATAACGGTACGCAACGTCGATGGTGATCCCTTGCTC
The DNA here is from genome assembly GCA_024643985.1 of Myxococcales bacterium. Lineage (GTDB taxonomy): Bacteria > Myxococcota_A > Polyangia > Polyangiales > Houyiibacteriaceae > SG8-38. The sequence goes on from JAHELW010000001.1 coordinate 36,995, forward strand.
CCGTTCGGCCTTCAGGCCGTCCGTGAGAAGCGCGAGGTCGGGAGCATCGGTCTGCGAGGCGGCGCGCACGGCCGCCATCTGGTCTTCGAACACCATGCCGGTGTCGTAGAGAATGCGACCGATCAGCGTGGACTTGCCGTCGTCGACCGAGCCGACCGAGACGAAGCGGAGCAGCTCCTTTTTCTGGTATTTCGCGAGATAAGCCTCGATATCGTCGCGAATCAGGTCCTTTTCGTCCGTCATGGCGTTCCTCGGAAGGGCCTCGGGCCGGCTCAGAAATACCCCTCGCGCTTCTTGACCTCCATCGAGCCCTCTTCATCGAAGTCGATCAGGCGGCCCTGCCGCTCCGAGAACTTGTTGAGAAGCATTTCTCGAATGACTTTGGGGACGGTATCGGCCTCGGACTCGACCGCCCCGCTCAGCGGATAGCATCCGAGGGTCCGGAAGCGCACCCTCTTCATCACCGGCTCTTCGCCTTCCTCGAGGCGCATGCGGTCGTCGTCGACGAGAATCCAAGTCCCGGAGCGCTCCACGACCGGCCGCTCTTTTGCAAAGTAAAGCGGCACGACGGGAATGTTTTCGAGCCACACGTACAGCCAGACGTCGAGCTCGGTCCAGTTGCTCAACGGAAAGACGCGCACGTTTTCGCCTTTTTTGATTTGCGCGTTGAAGATATTCCAAAGCTCGGGGCGCTGGTTTTTCGGGTCCCACTGGTGGTGGCTGTCCCGAAACGAAAAGATGCGCTCCTTCGCGCGCGACTTTTCTTCGTCGCGGCGTGCACCTCCGAAAGCGCAGTCGAATTCGTATTTGGTGAGGGCCTGCTTCAGCGCCTCGGTCTTCATGATGTCCGTGTACTTCTTGCTGCCGAAGTCGAAGGGATTCATTCCCATCGCGACGCCGTCCTGGTTCGTGTACTTGATCAGCTCGCCCTTGAGCTCGGCCTCGATTCGGTCTCGATACCGGTACATGTCCTGGAACTTCCACGTCGTATCGACGTGAAGAAGTGGAAAAGGCAGCGGCCCGGGCGCGAAGGCCTTTTCGGCGAGACGCAGCATCACCGAGGAGTCCTTGCCGACCGAGTACATCATGACCGGGTTGTCGAACTCCGCCGCGGCCTCACGGATGATTTGGATACTCTCCGCTTCCAACTGGCGGAGCTGGCTCAACTTGCGCTCGCTGACCTGCACGTTCTCTTCCCTAGGGCACGCCCCGCTCGGTGGCCACTCTATACGCCACTTCCTCGCGAGTTCAAAGCCCGACCCCCGAAGACAGCCGCTTCCCGAACCTCATGCTAAGAACCTCCGCAACTGATGTCGGCAATCGTTTGGATGGACATGGAAATGTCGGGTCTCGACCCCGACAAGGACCGCATCTTGGAGATCGCGGTGCTCGTCACCGATGGGGACCTGAACGTGGTCGCGGAGGGCCCGAATCTCGTCCTTCACCAGACGGATGCGCTTCTCGGGTCGATGGACGAGTGGAACACGAAGCACCACGGGCAGTCCGGCCTGACTCAGCGCGTTCGCGAGTCGACGATCGACGAGGCTCGCGTGTCACGCGAGCTGCTCGAATTCCTCGGAAGTCACACCGAGAAACGAAAGGCGCCGCTTGCGGGCAACTCGATTCATCAAGACCGGCGTTTCGTCGCCAGGTACCTGCCGGAGGTGGAAGCGTGGCTGCACTATCGCAACATCGACGTCTCGACGATCAAAGAGCTGGCGAAGCGCTGGTACCCGACCGAGTACGCGGCAAGACCGACGAAGAAGGGCAGTCACCGCGCGATGGACGACTTGATGGAGTCGATCGAGGAGCTCAGGTATTACCGAAAGGCGCTCTTCCTTTCGTCCGAAACGTGAGGTGGTGCGTACTCTTTCTGACGCTCTCTTCCGCGTGCGCTGGAGCCGCGGGTAGGGGGCCTCAGTCGGCCGAGGCGATCGTTCGCGCGCAGGCTGCACCCGCGGCGCTCGTCGACGCTCGAACGGGCAGGTCGATCGACGCAGACTCGTTTTTTGCGGCTCTCCGCACGAAGCAGGTCGTCTACGTGGGGGAACGCCACGATCGGCCGCGGGATCACGGCGTTCAATACTCGGTGCTCAGGCAGCTCCACCGCGACGTCCCCTCGCTCGCGATTGGGATGGAGATGTTCCAGGTGCCCTTCCAACCCGCCCTCGACGATTGGAGCGCAGGGCGAATCGACGAGACGGTGCTCCGGCGCGAGACCGAGTACGACGAGCGATGGGGCTTCGACTTCGGCCTGTATCGGCCCATGCTCGAATATGCGCGTGCCAACGGCATCGAGGTCGTCGCGCTCAACGCGCCGCGAGAGGTCGCGTTCGCCGTCGCGCAAGGTGGCGTCGAGTCGCTCGACCCCGAGCTCGCGGCGACGCTGCCCGAGCTGGACCTCGAAAACGCGGCCCATCGCGCGATGTTCGACAGAGCGTTCGACGTCGGTGAGCACGGGGCCCAACAGACCGTCGATCAGTACTATCAGGCCCAGGTCGTTTGGGACGAGACGATGGGCGCACGCGTGGCCGAAGTCCTATCGCGACCCGACGGTCCGGAGACGATGATTGTCTTTGCAGGCCGCGTGCACGTGAGCGGCGGCCTCGGCATTCCCGATCGCGCCGCAAAGCGTGGTGCCGAGCCGTACGTCGTGGTCTTTCCGGTCACCGATTCCGAGCTCGAAGCCGAGCTGGAGCTGCCCCAGGCGGAGCGCTCGGCGGACTTCTATTGGGTGGTCGGGCCCTGATTTCGGGCCGATTTGCGCGCATCGCCCCACCAAACTAGAACGTGTTTCAGTTTCTGGGCGCTCGCGGGCGCCCTCGAAAGGAAACGCGATGACGGATTGCTTCATCTACGACGCGGTACGCACCCCGCGCGGCAAAGGCAGAAAAAAGAGCGGCGCGCTGGCCGATGCGCCGCCGCTTCGCATGGCCAAGGCCGTGCTCGAGGCGATTCCCGCTCGAGGGGGCTTCGAGGACGCCGAGATCGAGGACGTGATCTTCGGCTGCGTCGAGCCCGTTGGCGAGCAGGGCGCAAACGTGGGTCGCATGGCAGCGCTGATCTCCGGCTACGACGACCGTGTTCCAGGCGTCCAGCTCAACCGTTTCTGCTCCTCGGGCCTCGAAGCGGTCAACATCGCGGCCGCGAAGGTCAAGGCGGGAGACGTCGATCTCGCGGTCGGCGGTGGCATGGAAAGCATGAGCCGCATTTCCATGGGCGCCGCCGGCGGAGCGTGGTCCACCGATCCCGAGCTCGCGTGGGGAACGTCCTTCGTGCCGCAGGGAATCAGCGCCGATCTCATTGCGACGAAGTACGGCTACTCGCGTGACGACGTCGACGCGTTTGCCGTCGAGAGCCAGGCGCGCGCAGCCGCGGCGTGGGAGGGCGGACACTTCGAACGCTCGGTGATTCCGGTCAAGGATGCGATCGGCGTGACGATGCTCGACCGCGACGAGCACATGCGGCCGGGCACCACCCTCGCAGATCTCGCCGAGCTCGAGCCGAGCTTCGAGCGGATGGGACGGAGCTTCGGCTTCGATGCCGTGGCGATTCAGAAGCATCCGCAGGTCGAACGGATCGAGCACGTTCATCACGCAGGCAACTCTTCGGGCATCGTCGACGGAGCCGCCGCGGTGCTGATCGGCAACGAAGAGGCCGGCAAGCGTCTCGGACTTCGCCCGCGCGCTCGAATCATACGGTCCTCGACCGTGGGCACCGAGCCTTGCATCATGCTCACCGGCCCGGCGCCGGCGTCGCGCAAGGCGCTCGAGAAGGCCGGCATGCGCGCGTCGGACATCGACCTCTGGGAGATCAACGAGGCGTTTAGCTCGGTCTGCCTCCTCTTCATGGAGGAGATGGGCATCGACCGTTCCATCGTGAACGTCAACGGCGGTGCGATCGCATTCGGGCATCCACTCGGTGCCACGGGGGCGATGCTTCTCGGGACGGTGCTCGACGAGCTCGAGCGCCGCGACCTCGGCACGGGCCTCGTCACGCTCTGCGTCGGCGCCGGCATGGGCACCTCAACCATCATCGAGCGGGTGTAGGAACATGGCGATCATCGACTATCGGGTAGACGACGGCGTCGCCGTTTTGACGTGGGACGATCCGGCGCGTCCCATGAACGTGGTGAGCGGAGACGCGTTGGCGGAGCTCGGCGCCGGCATCGAAAGGGCGGTGGCCGACGAGGGCGTTCGCGGGATCGTTCTCACCTCGGGCAAGCAGGGCGTCTTCGTCGCCGGCGGCGACCTTCAACAGATCGAATCGCTCGGGTCTGGGCCCATCGACGCGGGGGACCTCCTCGAGCGGACGAGCGCCGTGCTCGACCAGCTCCGGCGTATGGAGACCTGCGGCAAGCCGGTCGTCGCGGCGCTCAACGGGGTGACGCTCGGGGGCGGGTACGAGATCGCTCTCGCGTGCCATCGGCGCATTCTCGTCGATGACCGCTACGCAAAAGTCGGGCTTCCGGAAGCGGGTCTCGGGCTGATGCCGGGCGCGGGCGGTACACAGCGTCTGCCGCGCCTCGTCGGCGTTCAGGCGGCCTTGGGTCTCATCATGCAGGGAAAGCAGCTCGGACCGGAGCAGGCGCTCGAGACGGGTCTCGTCGACGAGCTCGCGGGGCGTGACGAGCTCGTTCCGGCTGCAAAGCGCTGGATCGCCGATTCCGGCGACGCGGTTCAGCCCTGGGACCGCAAGGGGTACGAAGTGCCCGGCGGCGGCGCGAGCTCGGTCACCTTCGCGCAAACGATGATGGGCGCGAACGCGATGACCCATGCGAACACCCATCGAAACATGCCGTCGCAGCAGGCGATACTTCAGGCCGTGTACGAGGGGCTTCTCCTGCCGATGGATCGCGCCGGCAGGGTCGAGACGCGTCAGTTCATTCGGGTGCTCCAGGATCAAACGGCGCGAAGCATGCTGCGAACGCTCTTCTTCAGCCTCCAGGAGTGCCAGAAGGGCGCCCGGCGGCCGAAAGACGTACCGCGTTTCGAAGTGAAGAAGGTCGGCGTGCTCGGGGCAGGGCTCATGGGTCAGGGCATCGCCCACGTCTCGGCGAAGGCAAAGATCGACGTCGTCTTGATCGACCGCGATCTCGCCAGCGCCCAGCGCGGCAAGGACAAAGTCGAAAAAACGCTCGCGCGCCGGCTCGAAAAAGGCAGAACGACCCCCGAACGCATGCAGGCCGTTCTCGACCGGATTCGCCCGAGCGAAGACTACGATGACCTTCGGGGCTGCGACGTCGTGGTCGAAGCCGTCTTCGAGGACCGCGACCTCAAGGCCGAGGTCACCAAAGCCGCCGATGCGCGCCTGAGCGACTCGGCGATTTTCGCCTCGAACACCTCCGGTCTGCCGATCACCGACTTGGCCAAAGCGTCGAGCCGACCCGAGACCTTCATCGGGCTTCATTTCTTTTCGCCGGTCGAACGCATGCAGATGGTCGAGATCGTCGTTGGCAAAGAGACCTCGGAAGAGACGCTCGCCAAGGCCTGGGACTACGTCTTGCAGATCAAGAAGGCGGGCATCGTGGTCAATGACAGCCCGGGGTTCTACACGAGCCGCGTGTTTGGAACGTTCATTTCGGAGGGCAATCACCTGCTCGTCGAAGGCGTCACACCCGCCCTGATCGAGAACGCTGCCAAAGCGGCGGGGATGCCGATGCCTCCGCTCGCGATCTCGGACCAAGTCGGCCTCGGCACGATGCACAAGGTCGCGAAGCAGGCGCAAGAGGATGCAGCGGCCGAGGGCAAACCGTGGGAACCCTCGCCCGCGCAAGCGATCGTCGCGTCGCTGATCGAGGAACACGACCGCTGGGGAGCCCATCCCCCGCCGCGGGAAGACGGTTCCGCGAGGCGCGCAGGGGGCTTTTACGACTACGACGACGACGGCAAGCGTCTCTGGCCCGGGCTGTCCGCCGCGATGAGCCGCTGGATCGCGACGCACGACGAACAGCCGAGCGCGGAGGAGGTCGAGCGGCGATACGTGTTCGTTCAGTGCCTGGAAGCGGCTCGATGCCTCGAGGAGGGGGTGATCGCCGACGTTCGCGACGGAGATGTCGGGGTCATCATGGCGGTCGGCTTTCCAGCCTTCACCGGCGGGCCGTTCACGTACATCGACAACTACGGGCTCGACGAGTTCGTTCGCGATGCCGACGCGCTCAGCAAGCGTCACGGGCAGCGCTTCGAGCCGCCGCGGCTGCTTCGAGACATGGCCGCAGAAGGACGACGCTTCTACCCGTAGCCCGCACGGCTTTCATCGGAAGATTGCCATTCCAGCCCTTGTAATCACGCTGGGTTCCTTGGTACCAACGCGCTGAGCGGGAGGAGCGGCGATGCGTAGGTTGGGATTGCTGTTGGTGGTGGCCGTCTCGAGCGTGAGCTCGACGGCGGCAGCAGGTGGCTATGACATACCGATCCTCTATTCGGCGCGCCACATCGGAGCCGGAGGCACGGCCGTGGCCGACGTCGACGACAGCTCGGCGGTCTTTCACAACCCTGCCGGCATCGGGCAGATCGGCAAGGGGAATTTGCTGATCGACGTTTCGCTGCTCACCGGGGATCTGCGCTCGACGCCCTACTTGTTCGGCCCTGAGACCATCGAGTCGGAACCGGTCGTTGCCCCGTTCTTTCTCGTGGGAGGCTCCGCCCGGGTGCACGAATACATCACGCTCGGGTTTGCAGCCTATCCCGTGGCGGCTGCGTCGGGTGAGTACAAGTATGCGCTGGACGACGGCCAAAACGTCACCGACAGCACGACGTTGGTCTTCATGGAGGCCTCGCCGGCCATTGCGGTCAACATCGACAAGATCGGCCTTCGAATCGGCTTGGGCTACCGAGCGACGTTCGCGCTGCTCGATCGAACCCGGAACAGCGCGCCCCTCGACGTCGACATCAGGATGAGCGGGCTCAGCTTCTTGGGCTTCAGGGTCGGATTTCAGTGGCGCTTCACAGACTACTTCACGATCGGGATGAACTACCGCACGAGGACGAAGACCAAGATCTCGGCGAACGGTGGAAGCGGTACGGGCGTGGACTTCACGAGGGCGGAGACGGAGCTGACGCTCCCGGCTCGCCTGAGCGGTGGGTTTCGCTTCGACTGGGCGCCCTTCGCCTTCATGGCGGACTTCGAGTGGGGCTTCAATTCGCAGAACGACAGGATCGCCATCGACACGACCGATGTGAACGGCAACACCGGCTCCATCGCAAACGTCTTCAACTGGAGCGACCAGTGGACGCTTCGAACCGGCGGCGAGTACAGGGTCGCGAAAGAAAGAGTTCCGCTCCGCCTCGGGTTCATCTACGACTCAAAGACCACCAACTTCCAGTACCCGAGCGGCTTTTCGACGCCTCCCACCCACACCTATTCCGTGACCGCCGGAGTCGGCTACGACCACGGGCCCTGGCAGATCAACGTCGCCTATGCGCGGCGCTTCGGCAAAGTGCTGATCGACGACCCCGAGAATCCGCAGACGCCGACCACGGCGGACGATTCGCTCACGCGCGGTGAGTTGATCGCCGAGTGCCCCGCGTGCGGCTACTCGGGCGACTACCGGTTCCGCATCAACGGCTTCTACGTCGATTTTTCCTACGACTGGTACTAGGCGCGGCTACCGGTAGCCGGCCGCCTGCAGCGTGAAGAGGTGGGCATATTGCCCGTTTGCTTTCATCAGCGTCTCGTGCGTGCCGCGCTCGGTGACCCTGCCGCGCTCGAGCACGACGATTTCGTCGGCCATGCGAACCGTCGAGAACCGATGCGAGATCAGGATCACCATCTTGTCTTCCGCCAACCGTCCGAACCGCTCGAAGACGGTGGCTTCGGCCTCGGCATCCATCGACGCCGTGGGCTCGTCGAGCACGAGGATGTCGGCCTCGTCGCGCATGAAGGCTCGGGATAAGGCGACCTTTTGCCACTGACCGAGGGACAGCTCCTGCCCGTCCTCGAACCACCGGCCGAGCTGTGTCTCGTATCCCTCTGGGAGCCGGTCGATGAAGTCGTGCGCCATTCCCTTTTCGGCGGCAGTGCGCCAGCGATCGGGGTCGCTGAAGCCACGAACGTCGCCGACGCCGACGTTTTCCCCGGCGGCGAGCTGGTAGCGCACGAAGTCCTGGAAGATGACTCCGATCCGTTTTCTGAGAGCTTCGAGGTCCCACGCACCGAGCTCGAGCCCGTCGAGCACGATGCGACCCTCGCTCGGGCGGTAGAGACGCGTCAGAAGCTTGATCAGGGTGGTCTTGCCGGCTCCGTTTTCGCCGACCAGGGCGAGCTTCCGGCCCGGCCGGAGGTGCAGGGAAACGTCGTCGAGCGCCGGCGCGTCGGCCCCTGGATAGGAGAAGCTCACGTGCTCGAAGCGAATTCCGTCTCCTGGCGTCGGGCCCACGACCGCCGTGCCACCTTCGTCCGGCGCTTCGTAGTCGAGATACTCGTAGAGGTTCGACAGGTAGAGACTGTCTTCGTACATTCCCCCGATTGACCCGAGGATCGAGGCCAGCGCCGCCTGTCCCTGCTTGAACACGAGAAGGTACATGGTCATGTCGCCGAGCGTGATGCGCTTCGCGATCGTCTCGAGCGCAATCCAAGCGTACGCGCCGTAGAACGCGACGGTGCTCAACAGCCCAAGCACGAATCCCCAGATGCCGCGCCGCAGTGTGAGCGCGCGGTCCTCGGCGTAGAGCTCTTCGAAGATGTCCCGATAGCGGCCGAGAAACACCGGGCCGAGATCGAAGAGCTTCACCTCCTTCGCGAAGTCTTCGCGAGCCAAGAGCACCTCGAGATAGTTCTGCTTGCGAGTCTCGGGCGCGCGCCACGTGAACAAGCGAAACGCCGTCGCCGAGAAGCGCGTTTCGACGAAAAAGGAAGGCACGGCGGCGACGACGAGAACGACGAGCGCCCAAACCGACAGCTGCAGAAGGAGGCCGCTATAGGCGATCAGCGAAAACGAGTGCTGCGCGAGCTGGAAGCTCCGCATCACGAGGCTCAAAGGGCGCTGGGAGGCCTCGCGGCGGGCTCGCGTCATACGGTCGTAGAGCTCGGAGTCTTCGAAAGCCGCGAGGTCGAGAGTCAGCGCCTTTTCGAGAATCATCTCGTTGACGCGCTGTCCGAGGAGCGCTCGCAGGAGCTGCTGACACGTCGTGAGACCACGCTGCGCGGCGGCCAAGAGCACCACGAGCCCCAGCTCGACGATCACCCAAATCAACGCGGCGCGCTGGTCGTCCGCGGCGCCGGTTTGCGCAGCCTGCACCACCGAATCGACGATGAGCTTGCCCACCCAGGCGATTGCGGCCGGCATGACGCCGGCTACCAGGCTCAGGAAACCCAGCGCAAAGCTCAGACCACGGCTCGTCGTCCAAACGAGAGCAACCCCGTGCCGCAGCTGCCGGAACACCCCCAGCACCTGGGGCCGGCCGAGGCGGGGTCGCGTCTTCATCGGCCGAGCATAGAGCGTTCGACACCGCCTGCCATAGCCCTAAACATATGCAACGAAGCGCGGTCATGAGTGAACGAGCAACAGGCCCCCGAGTCAGAAGAATTCCTACCGGCGACAATCGTGAACGGCTCGTATGCCCCGACTGCGAGTACGTGGCCTACGAGAACCCAAAGGTCGTCGTCGGTGTCCTCGCTACGTGGGAGGACAAGCTTCTGATGTGTCGGCGCGCGATCGAGCCTCGCCGCGGCTACTGGACCCTTCCAGCGGGTTTCATGGAAATGGGCGAGACTCCGGAAGAGGGCGCCGCTCGTGAAGCGTGGGAAGAAGCGCGCGCTCAGCTCGAGATCGTCGACCTGCTCGCCGTCTACAGCCTACGACACATCAGCCAGCTCCAGCTGTTCTACCGCGCGCGCCTATCGTCGCCGGACGTATCGGCCGGACCGGAAAGTGAGGACGTGGGATTGTTTTCATTCGACCGCTTGCCCGATACCGAGCTGGCGTTCCCGTCGGTGCACTGGGCGATTCGGCACTTCCGAGAGGTGCGTAACCGAAATGCCTTCCCGCCTTTTCGAAATCCCGCCGACGCGACCGGCGACATGCGCCGTGGCCGTTGAGCCACGTTCGCGTCCCGCGTGACACGCCCGGGCCCGTTCCGGCCCCGAAAAACGAGGGAGATCGCATTGGCACGGCACGTGCTCCTTCTCGGCGGAGGAGGTTTCACGATGACTAGACACGTTGCCATGCTCACCCTTGCTCTCTTCGCCGTCGCGTTTTCGGGCTGTACCGACGCCGACCCGAAGGAATCCGAGTTGATCGACAAGACGACCACGCAGAAGCCGGTCTTCACGTCCACGACTCCAGCGCCGGAGCCCGTCGCCGACGAGCCCGATGCGGTCGAGGACGCGGAGAAAGCGGCGGAGGCCGTCGAAGCGGTCGACGAAATCGAGCCCGTGAAGGAGCCTGCGATGCCTTCGTTCGACCCGGTCGTAGAGACCGTGGACGGGCTCACCATCGTACGCTTCGTCACGACGTCGGAGATCGCGAAGCGCGAGCCCGTCGCTCCCGGCACGAGCTTTGGAACGGACCACGAAAGAATCTACGCGTTCATCGAGGCAAGCAACGAATCGACTTCGGAGAAGCGCTTGATGGTTCATTTCATCGGACCGGAGACGACGGTGAGCGGCGGCATCGAGCTGCACATTCCTGCGTCGGTGCCCCGGTGGAGAACTTGGGCCTACACGCGCCACGCGAAGAAGCCAGGGCTCTGGCGCGTCGAGATCCGCGACCTCGAAGGCAATCTGCTCGGTGCGCTCCCGTTCGAAGTAGAGCCCGGAATCTGAGGGCAAAAAGGTGCATCGAAAGCGCGATCCGGTATGCTGAACGGGTGGACGATTCCTCCGTCGTGTCCCGGATCGCGCACGAGTCGTGCCTCCAGGCGCCCTCGCTCCTGACGCGCGGGCATTGGTGGGAAGAGCTCGACCGCGACTTCGCGCGCCGGCCCGAGGGGTTCGAGCTCGCGCTTGCCGACAGGTTGAAAGTCGGCGCCGCGGCAGGCTTCGACACCATCCTTCGCAGCGCCGGCGCGTCGATGATCTCAAGCATGGCGGTCCCGCTCGGCTACAATCCCATCGAGCTCCGTCGCGCGACGCGGGATGCCGGCTTCTACGCCGAGCTCGCCGAATCCGGCGATCCGACGCGCTTTTTCGCGAAGCCCCCGACCGGCGTCCGCGTGCGCACCGAAAAAGGCCGGTGGTTGCCTAGGTTCGAGCCCGACGACGGAACGTGTGAGGCGGTCAGCTTCGACAGCCCCTTTCAGCCGGTCAACCCGAGGCAACACAAGTCGTACCTTCGTCACGGAGCGAACCGGATCGCGCACGCGCGAATGCTACGACACCGCGGGGGAGAGCCAAGACCCACCATCGTCGCCATTCACGGCTTCACGGCGGACTGGTATCTGATCAACGAGTGGTTCTTCGCGCTCCCGTGGTTCTACCGAATGGGTTGCGACATCGTCCTGTTCACGCTCCCCTTTCATGGGCCGCGGCAGACACGCTTCTCGCCGTTTTCGGGTCACGGATACTTCGCGGGTGGGACCTCACGTCTCAACGAGGCGGTGGCTCAATCGGTATTCGACTTTCGCATCCTGTTCGACTGGTTGCAGCGCGAACGCGGCGCCGAGAAGATCGGCGTCACCGGGCTCAGCCTGGGAGGCTTCACCACGGCCATGCTTGCAAGCGTCGAAGACAGGCTCGAGTTCGCCATTCCAAACGTCCCGGTCGTCAGTCTCGCGGACCTCGTCTTGGAATGGCAGCCAATCGGCTGGTTGCTTCGCGGGGCGCTCGGGACGATGGGCATGGATCTCAAGGATGCTCGGCGCATGGTGGCGGTGAGCTGTCCGCTCACCTACGCGCCGGTGTTGCCTCCAGAGCGACTGATGATCGTCGGCGGCGTCGGCGATCGCCTCGCGCCGCCGAAGCACTCCCGACTCCTCTGGGACCACTGGGGCCGGTGTCGAATTCACTGGTTCCCGGGCAGCCACATCATCCACATGGACCGAGGCGTCTACCTCACCGAGATGGCGCGGTTCATGGTCGGGCGCGGCTTTCTCCCGCAAGGCGAGCTCCCGCCGACACATTAGGGATGGATTTCTCGGGCCTCCTGAGTACCCTCTCCCGGGGTTCACAACACCAGGAGTTTCATGGAGCGTCGGATACCTCTTTCTCGTCGCAAGGGCGACATCGTCGTGCTGGCCTTCTTCTGGCTCAACATTCTCGTCATCACCTACGTAGTCGACGTCGAGCAGATCGTCCTGCCCGACATCAGCGGCGAGTGGGAATACCCGCTTTGGCCGCCCGCCTTCGCAATCGACATCATCCACTGGTACGGACGAAACTTCGACCCTGTCCTCATCGCGCGTCCCGCGTGGTGGCGGATGACGATTTGGATCGATTCACTGTTCTTCGGTCCGTTCTACGTGTTTGGGATCTACGCATGGACGAAGGGTAAGAACTGGATTCGAATTCCGAGCATCATCTGGGCGTCGGTTCTGATTACGAACGTCACGATCATCCTCGGGGAGGAATTCATGGGGCCGCACGCGACTCCGCACCCTTGGCTGGTTCTCGCGCTCAACGCGCCCTGGGTCTTGGTGCCGGCATACGTGATCAAGCGGCTCTACGACACCGAAACGCCTTTCACCGAAACCGTGTGACCGAGCTCGTCGACCGATATGGCCCGTGGGCGGTCGTTGCGGGTGCATCCGAAGGGATTGGCGCTTCGTTTTCGGCCAAGCTGGCCGCTCGCGGCTTCAACCTGGTGCTGGTCGCGCGGCGCTCGGGACCCCTCGAAGAGCTCGCGAGCTCGCTCAGGCACGCACACGGCGTCGAAGTCCGCATTCGCTCCATCGATCTCGGCTCGCCCGGGGCGGTCTCCGCGCTGAGAGAAGCGAGCGAGGACGTCGACGTCGGCCTCTTCATCTACAACGCGGCCTATTCCCCCATCGGGGCCTTTCTCGACATCGAGGTCGAGGCGCATGAAAAAGCGGTCGCTGTCAACGTGCTGGGGCCGTTGCGGGCGTCGCATTATTTCGGACGCCGTCTGGTCGCTCGCGGCAAGGGGGGCATCATCTTGATGTCTTCGATGAGCGGCTTTCAGGGTACGGCGATGGTCGCCAACTACGCTGCCACGAAGGCGTACGACACGATCCTGGCCGAAGGGCTCTGGTACGAGCTCGGTCAACGCGGGGTCGACGTGCTCGCCTGCATCGCAGGTGCAACGTCGACGCCGAGCTACGAGTCGTCCACGGACCGTATCCCGAGAAGCGGCCTCGCGCGGCCGATGGAGCCTGACGACGTCACGGAGCAGGCGCTGCGAGACTTAGGTGCGCGTCCGGCCGCGGTGTCCGGGCCCCGCAATCGGCTCGCGTCCATTCTGCTGAGGCGGCTGCTCCGGCGCGAGGCGGCGATTCGAATGGTGAGCGAGGAAACCGAGCACATGTACCGCTGATGGCGACCGGGCAATTTTCGGGTTTTCTTGCCCGAGCGACGGGGTTCAGGGAAAGTAGGGGTCGGGCGGGCGCTTGCAGGCCCCAACCTTGCAGCGGCCTGTCCGGTAAGTTAATCACGAGTATGCGCCGAACCACGGCAATCGTTCTTGCTTTTCTGCTCGGGACCGGGTGTATGCGCGGCCGGCTGAACCCGGCCCCGACGACTCCAGGTGACGATCCGGCGTTTTCGTCGCCTGAGCCGATCGAGCCGCGGGGCCTGACATCCGATCCACCGGAGGCGCTCGCGCTACTTCCGGGCGACGTGGTCCGACTGACGACGGTGTCCGCGCAGACCGACGTCTACGAGGGCCTCATCGTCGACGCAAAGGGACAGCTGCACGTGCCTTTGGCGGGTGACGTGCAGGTGGGTGGGCTTCCGCTCTCCGAGGCGGAGAGGACCATCGAGGGTCGACTGCGCCGATACGACCGCTTCGTGCGGGCCAACGTTACGATTACCGCGCTCAACGGCCATGCCGCGGTGGTCACCGGGGCCGTCAACCAGCCGGGTCGCATTCAGGTCACGCCGGGTATGAGGCTGGCAGACCTCCTCGCCATGGCAGGTGGCCCACGTACTGGGGAGGTCAACTTGATACCGTCCCTCCTCGGCAACATCGAGCTCGCGCGTCTCGTTCGAGATGGTGAGACGGTGCCGGTGAGCCTGCCGTTGGCGAGAAAGGGCGACCCCAAGCACAACATCCGGGTCCGAGCCGGCGATCAGCTGTTCGTGCCGCCCGTCACCGACCAGCTGATCATGGTCCTCGGTGAAGTGCGGAGGCCACAGCCAGTCGCGTACCGGCAGGGAATCAGCCTCACGGAAGTCCTCGCGCGATCCGGTGGAATCGACAACTCACGCGGCGATCGCAAAGACATTCGGATCGTTCGCGGCCCCCTGCGGGAGCCGCGCGTCTACACGACCAACCTCAAGTCGTTGAGCAGTGGCGGCGCCACCGACGTTATCTTGGCTCCTGGCGACATCATCTACGTGAGCAGGGCTTGGTATGCGAGCACCGCCGACGTGCTGAACGCGATCTCACCGATTCTGTCGCTCGCCAACTCCGTTGCCATCCTTGCGGTCGCAGGAGCGATCGGTACCAACAGATAGATGCACAAACCGCTCTTTCATCGACTGCTTCCGGACGATATCGAGACGGAAGAGGTCGACCCGCACTCGGTGGCCGGGGGTCTCTTGAGCGCGGAAAAAGAGGCGATCGAAGGGGCCGCACCGTCGAGGGTCGAGCAGTTCACCGCGGGGCGGGTGTGCAGCCGAATCGCACTGGGCCGATTCGGGGTCGCCGCCACGACCCCCATCCCACGAGGCGAGGACCGTGCGCCGATCTGGCCGGACGGCTTCACGGGCAGCATTTCGCACACGGACACCTGGTGTGCCGCGGCGGTGGCTCGACGCGTCGACGTGCGCTGCGTCGGCATCGATCTCGAGCCGGCCACGCCGCTCAAGGAGTCCCTGTGGCGCCGCGTCTGCACGGCTGACGAGCGCGATAGGCTGCGCTCGCTCCCCGATTCGGGGCTCATGGGCAAGATCCTCTTCAGCGCCAAGGAGGCAGTCTACAAATGCCAGTACCCCATCACGGGGCAGTTCCTCGGGTTCCACGCCGTCGACGTCGAAGTCGGTGACGGCTCGTTCCGAGCCGTCTTCCGGCAACCTGCTGGCGAGTTTCAGCCGGGTGACGTCGTCTCGGGCCGCTACCTGGTGGAAGAGGGACTCGTTGCCTCCGCGTGCGAGATTCGGCGGTGAACGGAGACCCCATCACCGTGGTGATCGACGTTCCTCGAGGGAGCTTCATCAAACGAAGCGACGACGGATCGGTCGACTTCGTGTCGCCGTTGCCGTCTCCGTTCAACTACGGACACGTGCCCGACACCGTAGCCGAGGACGGTGAAGGATTCGACGCCGTCGTTCTCGGACCCCGACTGGCGCGCGGCTTGGAGTCCTCCGTCGTGGTTCGGGGGAGGGTGGGGTTCGTCGATGCGGGCGCCCCGGACCCCAAGTGGATTTGCGCGGCCGCTCCTCTGAGCGAATCGGAGCGCCGCCGCGTCGAGGGGTTCTTCCGTCGCTACGCGTGTGCAAAACGCTGGATCAACCGGGTTCGCGGGAAACAGGGTCCGACGGAATACCTCGGCTGGCTTTGACCCGCCCCGTCGTGCAGACTTTCCTACTCGTTTGCGCAAGTCCGTCGACATACGAATCTTGTCGTCGCTGAAATCGGTCGATCCGGGCGCCTGGGACGCGCTCGCCGGCGAGGACGACCCGTTCGTCGAGCATGCGTTCCTGTCCTTGCTCGAGGAAAGCGGCTCGGTCGGACGTGGCTCCGGGTGGGAGCCCGCGCACGTGACCGCCTGGCGAGGGAAGCGCCTGGTCGGCGCTCTGCCTCTCTATTTGAAGACGCACAGCTACGGCGAGTACATCTTCGATTGGGGCTGGGCCGACGCCGCCTCGAGACTCGGAGTCAGCTACTACCCAAAGCTCGTTGCGATGGTTCCGGTCACGCCCGTGACGGGCCGCCGCTTCCTCCTCGCACCCGGGGAGGACGAGCAAGAGCTCGTGTCCGGCCTCATCGACGGCTGCTTCGAGGTGGCCGAGGCAACCAAGGCATCTTCGATTCATCTCCTGTTTCTGAGCGCCGAGGAGGAGAGTTGGGTCGCGCGCGACGCGCGCCTGATGAGCCGGCTCTCCTTTCAGTTTCACTGGCGAAACGCGAACTACCACGACTTCGACGACTTCGTCGGCCGTTTTCGCTCGTCGATGCGCAAGAAGCTGCGCAAGGAACGCCGCGTCGCCGCGCAGACCTCCCTACGCATCGACAAGCTCCATGGCGACGAGCTGAGCCTCGATGACTGGCGAACGGTCGAGCGTCTTTACCGTGCGACGTGTCGACGGAAGGGTTCCTATCCGTACTTGACCAGTGACTTCTTCGAGCTCGCTCCGACCGTGCTGAATGGCTCGCCGCTCGTCGTCGCTGCACGGGACGAAGGGAGCATCGTCGCTGCATCGCTGAACTTCGCGAAGGGCGGCCATCTCTACGGTCGCTACTGGGGGGCATCGCAGCGGCACGACATGCTTCACTTCGAGCTCTGTTACTATCGCCTCATCGAGCACGCGATCGACCACGGAATGCGCCGTTTCGAAGCGGGTGCACAGGGCACGCACAAGCTCCGGCGAGGCCTCATGCCCGTGCCCATCCACAGCGGCCACTTCATCCGTCACCCCGTGCTGGCTCAGGCCGTCGCCGATTTTCTGCCTCGCGAGGCTGCCTCCGTCCGAGAGCAGATTCGAGAGCTCAGCCGGCACGGTCCATTCCGCCGCGATCCAGACGCCGCGGCCGAGAGTCCGAGAGCCTCCGGATGACCTCCCTCCTCGTCTATTTCGGGCTTGCGCTCAGCGTTTCCTTCGTTTGCTCGATTCTCGAAGCCGGGCTTCTGAGCGTCACCCCTTCGCACATCGCCAAGCTAGAGCAAGATCGCCCGAAGGTCGGCCGCCACTTGCGCGCGCTCAAGCTGCACATCGATCGTCCCTTGGCTGCGATTCTGAGTCTGAACACGATTGCCAATACGGCGGGCGCCGCCGGCGTGGGCGCCGAGGCGCAGCGTCTCTACGGCTCCCACGCGCTTGCGATCGCGTCGGCGGTACTGACGCTCGCGATTCTCATCTTCTCCGAGATTCTTCCGAAGACACTCGGTGCGATGTACTGGCGGCGATTGACCGGCTTCATGGCAGCCGTCCTGCCCGTGATGATTCTCGCCCTGCTACCTCTCGTCTGGCTCTCGCAGGCGATCACCCGCTCGCTCAAGCGCCGGCGTGGCCCCCAAACCTTTTCCCGCGAGGAATTCGCGGCCCTGGCGCGGGTCGGGGAGGAACAGGGGGTCTTCGACGAGTCGGAGATGAGAATCCTCCGAAACCTCTTCCATTTCGGCTCGCTTTATACGCGGGACATCATGACGCCTCGCACCGTCATGTTTTCGCTCGAAGAAAACACCACCGTGCGGGATGCCGTCGCCGAGCGCGGCTCCATGATCTTTTCGCGGATTCCAATCTGGAAGGAGTCACCCGATCAGATGACCGGCTACATTCTCAAGGATCAGCTGCTGCTGCGGGCGGCCCGGGACGAGCTCGATGTGCCGGTTCGCTCCTTCGCCCGCGAAGCACTGATGGTGCCGGACACGGTTCCCCTGCCGGCCCTCTTCGAGAAGCTGCTCGACAACCGCGAGCACATCGCCATCGTGGTGGACGAGTACGGTGGAACGGATGGTGTCGTCACCATGGAAGACGTTCTCGAAACGCTGATCGGCCTCGAAATCGTCGACGAGATGGATTCCGTTCAGGATATGCGGGCCATGGCGCGCGCGAAATGGGAGGCACGCGCTAAGCACATCGGAAGCCGTCCGCCCGAGTCCACCGATCCCGTTCCTGAGACATGACGGCCTCGCTCACGGGTCGGCGGTTTCCCGAGTCCAAGGCGCTGCGCTGGCTTCGTGCGCTCAAGCCGGCGAGCTGGCCGAAGCTCGTCGTGCCCGCGCTGTTCGGCCAGCTTCTCGGCGCGAGCGCGACGAGTGATTTCAGCCTCGGCGCACTCGGGTGGGGACTCGGCTTCACCGCCTTCGGGCTTGCGTTCATCGTGCTGCTCAACGATTGGGCCGATCGGGAAGTCGACTCGATCAAGCGAGAGATGTTTCCGGACGGCTGCTCACCCAAGACGATTCCCGACGGTATTCTGAGCTCTCGCGCGGTCGGGCTCACCGGGACGGCGTGCGGCGTCCTCGCAGCCTCGCTTGCCGCCGGTGCCGAGGCCGGGCTTCACCGAAGCTTCGCCTTCGAAGCGGGTGTGGGCTGCATGCTCGTCTTCGTCGCCTACACGCTGCCGCCCGTGCGCCTCAACTATCGTGGCGGAGGCGAGCTTCTCGAGATGCTCGGTGTCGGCGTCGCGCTGCCCCTCTACAACGTCTACCTTCAAGCAGGCGCCATCGCCCCGGGGACGTGGCCCTGGATTGCGGGTTTTTCGGCGCTCAGCCTGGCGAGCGGAATCGCGAGCGGCCTTTCCGACGAGCAGAGCGACCGTGCCGGCGGCAAGCGCACGTTCGCCTCGACGTACGGCAATCGCGTCGCACGAAGGCTCACCGAGGCCTTGGTGCTGGCCGGCGCGGGCATTTGGTTTGCCGCGATGCTCCTGCGCCCAGACCTCGCGCCCCCGTGGGCCGCCGCACCTGCGGTTGCAATCGTGCTGTGGAACTTCGCTCGGATGAGACGTGTGAGCGACGACGCGGTCACGAACGCGTTTCGCGCTCTGGGGGCCTACAAAGACTACCTCCATCGCGCAATCTGGCATGGTACGACCGTGGCATCCGTCCTACTCTGGGTTCAATCTAGCCTCTCATGAGCGCGCACGCCTTCGATCAGTCCAAGACGCCTCTCGCGGAAGTCGATTCGCGAATCGCGGCCACGCCGCGCGGTGCGCTCACCCTCGATCCGTGCCGCGAGTCGGCGAGCCCCCTGACCGAGCTCGTCGAGCGTTTGGCAAACGACGGCGAGCGACCTCACCTGGCTGCCGCCGCGTCGTCCGTTGCGGAAGCCCAGCTCGAGTGTTTTCCGGAGAACCTGCTTTGGGATTTCGATTTCTTCCTCGCATCGGTCCACGAGCAGGCCGCAGCAGCGGACGACTACGTCGCGCGCTTGGACGAGGCGGCACGCGTCACCGTCGGCCTGATGCATCTCTATGGGCAGCAGTCGGTGATCCAGTTTCGCTACGTTCACGACTTCATGTACGGCTTCGACTGGGCGCGATGGGTGAGAAGAGATCCCGAGGCCAGGGCGCACGTCCCTCCGTTCTCGGTCGAGTTCTTGAAGCAGGTCCAGGTGAGGGGTCGAGACATTCTCGACCTGATCGAAGCCGATGACGACGTGTATCCCCAGATAGACGACGGCGCGCCGCGCAATCCGTTTCCGTTTTCGCGAGAGCCGGAAGAGGAGCTTCGGCTGTATCGCTCTCTCTCCGAGCGCGGCTGCATTCCGATCGAGGCCTGGCGACCCGACGCCGAGCCGGATGCAACGCGCGATTTCGATGCGCTTCGTCAGGACGCTGCAAAGCGGCTCGGCATCGATCGCTAGACGCGGACTAGCATGACGGCCATCCAGGCCAGGATCAGCAGGTTGAGCGCCATGCTCGACCACCAGGCCGAGCGCAGCGGGTCCGGCGCTCGCGCCCCGATCAACAGGGGCAAGAGCGGAAGCGCGGCGGCCGCAGCCTTTGCCGGTATCGCGACGTCGGGCGTGTAGAGGAAGATTCCGAGCGCTGCAAAGGCGATGCCGGCGGATGCGAAGCGGCGCGCGGAGTTGCTCCCGTGGCGCACGGGCCACGTTCGCTTGTGTGCCCCCGTATCGTCCTCGACGTCGGGCAGCGCAGTGAGCACGTTGCTGCAGGCACCCAGCAAGGCCGCCGGCCATATGACCCAGCCCGGCGCGAAGAACGCTTGCGTCTGAAAGTAATAGGCCAGAGACGGTAGACCGATTCCGACCCCGATTCCCTGCAGGAGCTCTCCGCCGCCACGGTAGCTCAGTCGCACCGGCGGGAAGCTGTAGAGCCACATCAGCAAGAGGGCGGCGAGGGCATAGAAGGGCGTCCACGTTCGCCCCAAGACCGTCAACACGCACGAGTAGGCGAGAAGCAGAATCGCGGCCGCCTGGGCCGCCCGTTCGATTTGCTTCGCGCTGAGCTCACCACCCTGGATGACGCCGGAGCCACCGGAAAGGATCGTGGTCCGTCCGGAGTCTGTTTCGCGATCGGCAAAGTCATTCGCGAAAATCACGAACAGGTGGTCGAATACACCCCAAAGAAGCGCCGCTCCGAACCACCACCAATCGAAACGACCGGTCACGTGCCACGCAGCCACGTGCCCGAGAAGCAGCGGCATCGAGATGTTGACCTGCGCCAGAGGGCGCGCTGCCCGAATCCAGCTCTTCATTCCAGCTGCCTCACTCGATATCACGATTCAATCCTGCTAGGTGAGTCTGGTGGATTCGGCCGGCCGGGATCTCCTTGCACGCCCCGTGCAGTTCTTCACCGGCAAGGGCGGCGTCGGCAAGTCGACTGTCCTCGCCGCGCTCGCGACGACCGCTTCCCGATCGGGAAAGCGGCCTCTGATCGTCGAGCTCGGGGTGCACACCTCGTCCGCTCATTTATTCGGCGGGCCCGAGGTGGGTTACGAGCCCTCGGAGGTTTCGCCCGGGATTTTTGCGACCCGAGTGCAGTTCGAGCCCGCCCTCGTGGACTACATCACTTCGCGTTTGAAGCTGCGTTTCGTGGCTACGCTAGTCGCGAGAAACCACTCCCTGAGGCGGCTTTTCATGGCCGCGCCCGGAGTCGATGAGATCGTCACGCTTCATCGCGTCGCCGAGCTGGCTGCCGACGAGCAATGGAGTCCGATTCTGGTCGACCTGGAGTCGACCGGACACGCCCTCATGTTCTTCGACTTGCCGACGGTTCTCGAGGCCTTCCTCAAGGACGGACCTCTTCGCCAAGTCCTCGACAGCGCAACGCAGCTCGTTCGCGACCCGGCGCGGTCTGCGATCCACATCGTGACGGTTCCCGAGCCGCTCGCGGTGAACGAAACCATCCAGCTGCATCGTGGGCTCCGAAAGCGAGAGGGCCTTCACCTCGGCTGCCTCTTCGTCAATCGGGTACCCCGTACCTGGCTGACCCGGGAGGAGCGGCGGGTCGTCCTCGAAGAGCTCGCGGGCCCGAGCGCGGACGAGCCGTGGTCCTCGGACCTCGTCTTGGCCGAGTATCTCGCGCGTCGCGCGGAGACGGCAGACAAGTGCATGCGCGGCCTTCGCCGGGACGTCGATCTTCCGACGATCGCGCTTGGCGCAACCACCGAAGACGGAGCCGGGATCATCGATTCGCTCGCGGACATGCTGACCCGTGAGGGCGTATCGTGATCGAGCTCGACGACGATTGCGAGCTCGCCTTCTGCGTAGGCGTCGGAGGCGTCGGCAAGACGACTTTTGCTGCAGCGCTAGGTCTTCGCGAGGCCCTTCGCGGGCGCAGGGTCCTCGTGCTCACGGCGGATCCGGCGCGTCGGCTCGCTGACGCGCTCGGCATCCGGGGCATTCGAAACGCACCGTCCGACGTTCCGCTTCCCGGCGGCCCGAGGGGCGGCGAGCTTCATGCCGCGATGCTCGAGACCAAGGCCAGCGCGGACGAGATCATTCGTCGTGCCGCGAGCGATGATGGGAGGGCGGAGCGGGTCCTCCGAAATCGGATCTACCAGGCGTTTTCGAACACGCTGGCGCGGTCACACGCGTACGCTGCCATGGAGCGCGTTCACGAGACGGTGCACGATCCGCGCTACGATCTCGTCGTCGTCGACACGCCGCCGGCCCAGAGCTCGATCGAGATCCTCGACGCCCCAGTGCGCCTCGTTCGTTTTCTCGACCAGCGAGTCGTCCGCTGGTTTCTCCAGGCCTCGGGCGACGCTTCTCCTCGCTATGGAGAGACGCTCGCTCAGCGACTGCTGCGGACCGTGGCAGGCGACTCGCTCGTTTCCGCTTTGACCGAGTTTCTGACGGAGATGGCGTTTCTGCGCGAGGGCTTTGCCGCGCGGGCTAAAGAGGTGAGCGATCTGATGAGATCGCCGCGAACGAAGTTCCTCCTCGTTTCGTCTCCGGACTCGGTTGGGCTCCAGGCTGCGCGATCCGTCACCGCCGAGGTGCTCGACCGCGGCTTCGAGCTGGCGCACGTCGTCTTCAACCGAGCGTTCGTGCCTCGGGTCGACCTCGGCCCGGACGCATCGATTGGGTACCCGCCGCGGCTCGCCGCCCTGGCGCCCAAGCTCGAAGGCATGCGCGGCGAGTTTCTTCGCGAGCAGAAACGCAAGCGCGCCAACATGGAGCTCTTTCGCCAAGAGCGCCCGGTGCCCGTATGGGCGCTCCCGGAGGCCACGCGGCCGCTCGGCGATCCCTCGGCGCTGGCCGGCTGGATCGACCTCGGACGTCCGGTCACAGCCATGACGTAGCGCGCCCCCGCCTTTTCGTGCCATCCTCACGACACCGAGAAACGACATGCAGCACATCATCGAGCACGATCTCAGCCCCGAGCTAGCGAAGAAGGCCGCGGAAAAGGCCGCGGAGCACTACACCAAGA
Organism: Myxococcales bacterium; assembly: GCA_024643985.1. Taxonomy (GTDB): domain Bacteria; phylum Myxococcota_A; class Polyangia; order Polyangiales; family Houyiibacteriaceae; genus SG8-38. Next base: position 59,616 of record JAHELW010000001.1, read on the forward strand.
AGTGGGAAAAGTACGACGCCAAGACCACGTGGACGAGCGACACCCACGCGGACATCACATTTCACGTCAAGGGTGTGAGCGTTGCGGCCACGGTCGACATGCAGCCCGGTCGCGCCGTGATCGACATGACGAAAGTCCCGTTCCTGCTGCGTCCCTTCAAAAACATGGCGCTCGAAGTCGTCCACAAGACCATGGAGAAGTGGATCAACAAGGCAAAGAACGGCGAGCTCGACGAATAATCAGGCAGTTAAGCGCTGACGAACTGCTTCAACGCGGCATCCCCGTGAACGTTGCGAAGCTTTCGGAGTGCGAGTGCCTGGAGCTGCCGGATTCGTTCCCGGCTCAAGCCGAACTCCCGCCCGATTTCGGCGAGCGTGTGGGATTCCTTCTCGCCGATGCCAAAGCGCATGCGAATGATTCGCTGCTCGCGCGGGTTTAGCGTCTCGAGAGCCCGCATGACGGACTTCGACAAGTCCTCGCCGATGACCGAGTCCATGGGGGTGCCCGCCTCGTCGTCGGATATCAGGTCGCGGAGCTCGCTGTTGCCGTCGTTTCCGACCGGCATTTCGAGCGACACCGTGTCCCGCGAAATCATCAAGAGGTTCGAGACCTGGTCGGTTGGCAGCTTCATCCGCCTGGCGATTTCCGCGGCGGTCGGCTCGCGCCCCAGCTCGCCGGTCAGCTTTCTGGTCATCCCCGTGACCTTCGTCAGGAGCTCGCACGCGTGCACGGGAATGCGAATCGTGCGGGCTTGGTCGGTCGTTGCCCGGGCCATCGACTGACGAATCCACCAGGATGCGTACGTCGAGAGCTTGTATCCGCGCCGGTAGTCGAACTTGTCGATCGCCCGCATCAAGCCCATGTTGCCCTCCTGGATCAAATCCATGAAGGGAAGCCCACGCTTGAGGTACTTCTTGGCGATCGCCACGACCAAACGCAGATTGGCCTCGACCATTTCGGATTTGGCGCGCTCGACGTCGGACTGCGCGGACGCAACGAGATCGTAGAGCTTGCGTAGCTTGGCGGCGGAGAGCTTGGAATCGGCCTCCGCCTTCTTGCGGGCTGCCGCATTATCGCTGCAGGATTCGACGTATGACTCGAGCGCGCAGAGAATCACCTCGAACCTCGGGTCGATGACGGCCTCGCGAATCGCCAGGTCTCCGTTCGACACGCGTTCCCGAACCTCTTCAATCTGATCCAGATGGAGCTTGTGCTCGACGATCGCGTCGTAAATCGTCTGACGTCCTCGCTCGATTTGCCGTGCGAGCTCGACCTCGCCTTCCCGGGTGAGCAAGCTCACAGCGCCCATCCAGTCGAGATACGTTTGAACGGGCTCCGCGCTCAGCACGTTGGTCTTTTCCGCCGCTTTGGCCGTGCGCCGCCGATCCGCCTTGCGGTTGCGACCCGGCTTGACGGTGATCTCCACGCCGGCCGTCTCGATGCGCCGCAGGAACCGCCGGACGGTCCCGGGGCTGGCACCGATCTTGGCGATCGCCTCGGACGCGTCGTCGTACGTGATCCATCCCCGCGCTTTGACCGATTCGATCACCTCGTTCATCAGGGCGGTATTGCTAGATTTTTCTTCTGGCATTGCTTGTTCTCCGTGCTCCCTAAGCGTGTGGTACCATTAGACTGGAAAATTAGCAACCATATGATCAAAAAAATCTAGTTTTACTGTGAACGGAACATCACCCGAGCAGAGCCGCGCCTCGACCCAGGTTGAGGCAGGTCGGAGGCAGGTCGAGACCGCTCAGCGGGGCGGGAGCGGTCTGGCGCTGGAAATCCCGTGACTTCGGCGCCCGAGCTGATTGAATCTTCATTCATTTTTAGGTTGCTCGGGCTCTAGGACACCCTCTACGATCCCGGCGGCATGTCTGACGAGCAGCGGTATCCCGTGATGCGATCGAAGGTCGAGCCGAAGTCCGAGACCTTCCAGGCGAACCGCGCGGGCAACCTCGAGAAGCTCGAGGAGGTCGATCGGGCGCTCGAAAAGGCAAACGGCGGCGGCGGCGAGAAGTACGTGGCGCGCCACCTGTCGCGCGGACGCATTCTTCCGAGGCAGCGTCTCGAGATGCTGCTCGATCGCGACAGCTACTTTCTCGAGATCGCGCCGCTCGCCGGGCACGACATGAAGGGCGAGGTGACGGGCTCTTCCGTCGTCGGCGGCGTCGGCGTCGTGAGCGGGGTCGAGTGCTGCATCGTGGCAAGCGAAGCGACGATCAAAGGGGGCGCGGTCACCCCGATCAGCATGTTGAAAACCGGCAGGCTGGCGGAGATCTGCGAGCAGAACCGGTTGCCAGGCATCAGTTGCATCGAGTCCGCGGGCGCCGACCTACCCAAACAAGATCAGATCTTCGTTCCAGGCGGTGCAGGCTTCCGCCACCTCACGCGTCGCTCTGAGCACCGCGTTCCTACGGTTTGTCTGGTCTTTGGGAGCTCGACAGCCGGAGGCGCGTACATGCCCGGCATGAGCGACTACGTCGTGATGGTCAAAGAGCAGGCGCAGGTCTACCTCGCCGGGCCTCCGCTCGTGAGGATGGCCACGGGCGAGGAAACCGACCACGAGGAGCTCGGCGGCGCGGAAATGCACTCGACGATCAGTGGCGTCTCCGACTACCTCGCCGAAGACGAGATGGACGCGATTCGGCTCGGCAGAGAGATCATCGCGCACCTCGAGTGGCAAAAGCAGGGACGGCTCCGACCTCGCCCGGTTGAAGCGCCGCTTTACGACCCAGAGGAGCTGCTCGGAATTGCCTCATCGGACATTCGCGTGCCCTTCGATCAACGCGAGGTGATTGCACGCATCGTCGATGGCTCGCGTTTCAGCGAGTTCAAGCCGCTGTGGGGCAAAACGATGCTTTGCGGCTGGGCCCACATTCACGGGTATCCCGTCGGAATCATCGCTAACAACGGCACGATCTTCAGTGACAGCGCGAACAAGGGCGCGCAGTTCATCCAGCTCTGCAATCAGACCGACGTTCCGCTGGTCTACCTGCAGAACACGACCGGCTTCATGGTGGGCAAGCAATACGAGCAGAACGGGATCATCAAGCACGGCGCGAAGATGATCAACGCGGTCTCGAACAGCACCGTGCCGGCAATCACGATCATGACCGGGTCGAGCTATGGCGCCGGTAACTACGCGATGAGCGGCCGCTCCTACGCCCCCCGGTTCCTATTCACGTGGCCGAACCACAAGATCGCAGTCATGGGAGGCAAGCAGCTCGCAGGTGTTCTCGACATCATCCAGCGGGAGGCGGCCGCGAAAAAGGGTGTCGAAGTAGACGAGCAGAAGCTTCAAGTCGCAAAGATGATGACCGAGAAGATGATCGAGGATCAGTCGACTGCGCTCTATGCGACCGCGCGGCTCTGGGATGACGGAATCATCGACCCGCGCGATACACGTTCCGTGATCGCGATCTGTCTGTCCGCTGCGTACAACGCCCCCGTCGAGGGAACCACCTCGTGGGGCGTGTTTCGGCATTGAGGGAGAACCCGGCGTTGACGAAGAACATCCAGAAGATTCTCATCGCCAACCGGGGCGAGATCGCCCGCCGGATCGTGCGAACCTGTCGAAAGATGGGAATCGCGACCGTCGCCGTGTTTTCGGACGCGGATTCGGAAATGCCCTTCGTTGCCGAGGCCGATCAGGCCGTCCGGCTCGGCCCGGCGCCGAGCACGGAAAGCTACCTCCGAATCGACAAGATCATCGAAGCCGCAACACACACTGGAGCCGATGCAATTCACCCCGGCTATGGCTTTCTCGCGGAAAACGCCGACTTCGCGGAGGCCTGCTCGACCGCTGGGGTGACGTTCATCGGTCCGACCCCCGACGCGATTCGGTCGATGGGCTCGAAGCGACAAGCCAAGGCGCTGGTCGAGAAGGCAGGGGTACCGGTCATTCCCGGCTATGACGGTGCGAACCAGGATCCCGAGGTGTTGGCCCGCGAGGCCGTGAAGATCGGCTTTCCGGTTCTATTGAAGGCGAGCGCGGGCGGTGGCGGCAAGGGGATGAAGCTCGTCCGGGAAGAGGCCGGCCTTCGGGACGCTATCGCTTCCGCCGCGCGTGAGGGGCAGAGCTCGTTTGGAGACGGAACCCTGCTCGTCGAGAAGTACATCGACGACCCGCGCCACGTCGAAATCCAAATACTCGGCGACAGCCACGGGAATTTGATTCACCTCAACGAGCGCGAATGCTCGATTCAGCGGCGTCACCAGAAGATCATCGAAGAAGCACCTTCGCCGGCGCTCGATGCGTCGCTTCGCAACCGGATGGGCGAGGCGGCGGTCCGCTGCGGAAACGCAATCGGGTATCAGAACGCTGGCACGGTGGAGTTCATCCTCGCGCCCGACCGGAGCTTCTATTTCCTCGAGGTCAATACGCGCCTTCAGGTCGAGCATCCGGTCACGGAATCCCTCACGGGCATGGATCTCGTCGAAGAGCAGATTCGGGTCGCCCAGGGAGAGGCGCTCCGAACCTCTCAAGAGGCGGTTCGTTTCGAAGGCGCCGCGCTCGAGGTGAGGCTCTACGCCGAAGATCCGGCGGGCGGTTTCCTTCCGCAGAGCGGCGTCGTGGCCGACTGGCACCTGCCCGAAGCCGAGGGTCTGAGGGTGGACGGCGGCGTCGAGACCGGGAGCGAGGTCGGTATTCACTACGACCCGATGCTCGCAAAGATCATCACCTCTGGCGAAAGCAGAGGACTTGCGCTGCAGCGCATGCGCCGGGCGCTTCGGTCTTTGAGCGTTCAAGGCCTCGCGACCAACCGCGACTTCCTCTTGAAGGTCCTCGACCATCCCGCGTTCGAGGCGGGCGACATCGATACGCATTTCATCGAGCGGCACATGGCAGACGGTCTCCTCGACGCCATCCCGTCCTCGCTCGAAGACCATGCGGCAATCGTCGCCGCCCTCGCGGAGCAGCAGATGCGCGACGGGCTCCGAGCCCACGTGCCCCACGTCCCGTCGGGCTGGCGCAACAACTATCACACCCCGCAGTGGGGGGAATACGCCGCGGGCGAACGCGACGTCCGGGTCGAATACCGCCACCACGGCGAGAACCGATTCACCGTGTCGGTTGGCGAGGACGAGCACGAGATCCGCATCGTTTCCTGGAATGAGCCGGATCTCGTCTTCGAGGACGGTCCGCTCCGGCTGCACGCGAGGGTCAAGATCGATCGAACCCGGGTTTTCGTTCACACACCGGATGCCAACGTCGCCCTGAATCGAAAACCGCGTTTCCCCGACAAGTCCCTCGCCGTTCCTGCCGGTGGCTGCGTGGCGCCGATGCCTGGAAAGATCGTCGAGCTGCGCGTAGGCGAGGGTGACGCAGTGCAGACCGGGCAGGTTCTCCTGATCATGGAAGCGATGAAGATGGAGCACACCGTGACGGCGCCTCACGATGGCGTCGTCGCGCAGGTCACCGTGTCGGCCGGTGAACAAGTCGACGCCGATGCTCTTTTGGCCGTCGTGCAGCAGGCCTAGCGAGCTTTCATGCCGCGTCGAGGTCCGCGAGGAGCTGCTCGCCGCTCAGCTGGGTTGCGGACGCGCCGCCGTAGTACTTCATGAGGCCCGCGCGCTCGTAGTGCGGCTTGATTCGATCGCTCATCAATCCGATCTCCCGAAGATTCGGCACGAGGCGATTGAACATCACCTGCCGGAACAGCGCGAAGCCCGGCGAGTCGGTCACGAACTGAGCCCACTCCTTGCGGGTCAGCTTGTGCTCGAACCACTCCTCGTACACCTCGAAGGAGAGAAAACGATTGCGCATGAGGAGCGCCACCTCGAACGCCCAGTCTTCGCGTTCGCGCCGCTCGGCGTCGCTGAGCTCCTGCCTGATGTGGTCGCGAAGCGCAATCACTCCGTAGTGTACGTGCCGCGCCTCGTCTTGGATGACCATCTTCAAGAGCTGTTTCAGCATCGGCTCGCCCGTCATCTGATAGAGTGTGCCGAACGCGCCGAGGGCGAGTCCCTCGACCATGATCTGCATGCCCAGGAACTTCACGTCCCACCGCGAGTCTTGAATCAGCGCGTCGATGATCACGAAGAGGTTGTCGTTGATCTGGTAGAGCTTGTTCATCTTCGAATCGAGATACCGGTGAAACACCTCGACGTGCCGGCCCTCGTCGACGACCTGCGTCGAGCCGTAGAGCTTTCCATCGAAGAACTGGACCGCTTCGGTGACCTGAGCCGCAGCGAAAAGGGCGCCTTGCTCCCCGTGAAGGAACTGGCTCAGCATCCAAGATGCGACGCTCGCGTTGAGCCGGCGCTCCTCGAGGTCGGTCAGCTTGATGCCGCGCGCGCGAAGGGCGTCGTAGTCCATGAAGTGGCGCGGGATGATCGGCTTTTCCGGGTTCTCCGGGTCGACGTCGATGTGCCAGGGCAGGTCGTCGCCGTTCCACTGTCCTTCTTTCGCGCGCTGGTAGAGCTCGCGCATCTCCGGCTGGTCGTTTGGATACGTCCAGTCGAAATAGACTCTATGGTTCGAGGGCATCGTCGTCGGCACGCCCTGCTTCCCCCTCTGCAGGATCAGGCCACGGATTCCGGACGGAGCCATCGCCCGCAACACCTTCGCATTGTTGGTCTGGGTCATCAGCTGAACCGCTTCGACGTACGGCTCGACTCGACGGCGGATTTCGTGGGGCAGCGTATCGAGCACTTTGTCACTGAGCATGGTCGGACCTTCCTTAGAGCACGTTCGCGAAGAACTCTCGAATCTTGGTTGAGTGTAACCGCATGATGTAGTGATCGAGGATCGGAACGACCGCCTCGATCATGATAGCGACCTTTTCGGGTGGCAGCTCGGAAAGCCGCGAGAAGACGAGACGCACCTCCTCGTTGAGGAGGGTGGTGATCGCATCCTGATAGAGGGCCATGTCCTCGACGCGAAAACCGAGCTCCGGCGTGAAGCCGAGGGCTCTCACTTGCCCGAACACCTCGAAAATCCAGACGTCTGCCGCTGCGATGCGAAGGGCACCCTCCGAGCGGGCGCCGCCCACCAGCCCGAGCTCGAAGGCGCGCACGACGTCCTCGGCATCGATGCCGGTCTTCTCGGCAATTTCGGCTGGGGTCAGCGTCGGGCTGCGGTCGTCGCTCGTCTTGAGCGACTCGGCGAGACGTTCCTTCACGCCGGCGAGGAATGCGTGCTGGCGGGGCGAAAACACCCCGTCTTCGCCGTCGAAGAGCGCCTTGATCGCCTTGAGTGGGAGGAACTGCTCGTGCTGCAGCTTCTTGATCAGCCGGAGGCGTTCGAGATGCTCCTCGGTATACCAGGCCATGTTCCTGCCCGTCTTGCGTCCGGGCGGCAGAAGCCCCTGCTGAATGTAGAAGTGAATGGCCTGTCGAGGCAGTCCGGTGGCCTCGCACAGGTCCTTCATGCGATAACACCATCGCTCCTGGTCGAGCTCGACGGCTTCGGCGGTCGCCCTCATGTCTCGACCTCGACCTTGCTTTGCGTGAGCGGTCGTCCGATGCACGTCAGCACGTAGCCCTGGTCGTGCTCCGCTCGACTCAAGCAGTTCGGCTCCTCCATTTCGACGTCTCCGTCCACGAGTCGAACGCGGCAGGCGCCGCAGCCGCCCATCGCGCACGAAAACGGCATGTCGACACCGGCGCCGAGCGCCGCCTCGAGAATCGTCTGCCCCGGCTCGACCTGAACGCCATGCTCGAAGCCTGCACGCGCGATGACCACCCGCTCGGTTTGGCTGCTGCCGCTGACGCCGGCGCGCGCCTCCGGGCTGGTGAACCGCTCTTCGGCCACTCGGCTCGGCGCGACACCGCGCGTTTCGAGCACCGCGTGCGCAGCCTCCATCATCGGAGTCGGTCCGCAAATGAAATAGCGCCTCAGCCCATCGTCCTCGACGTGTAGGGCCGTCAAACGGGATTCGATGACGTCGCCGGTCAAGAGCCCGCGTTCTCCAGTCCACCATTCCGGCGGGTGCTCGAGCACGTGATCGACGGTGAGCCTATCGCCGAACTCCTCACACAGCGCCTGAAGGCGATCGCGGAAGATGACGTCGTCCCAGCCACGGTTGCCGTAGATGAGCGTGACGCGGCTGGCGGTCTCGACGCGCAGTACCGTCTCCAAGATGCTCATGATCGGCGTGATGCCGCTGCCGCCGGCGATCATGACGAGGTGCCTCTGATTGACCGACCGCGGCTCGACCGTGAAGTTGCCGGACGGGCCCAGCACCGCGAGCTCGTCGCCCTCTGCAATCGTCGCGTTCAGATGATGACTGACCCTTCCATCTTGGATGCGCTTCACGGTGATGTGGCGGGGCACGCCGGAAAGGCACGCGCTCGCGAGCGAGTAGGCGCGGCGCAGCCGTTCGCCATTCACCGTCACGTCGACGCTCAGAAACTGGCCGGGCTGAAACTCGACGGGGGATCCATCCGCTTCGGTGACGTAGATCGAAATTGCATCCTCTGTCTCGCGCACCACCCGCGTGACCTTGAGCGGCCGTGCCATGTCTGGCGTCTTCCGCGGCAGAGACACGACCGCGCCGGCAGCAGGACGGGGGCGCTCGATCACCGGGGAGGGGGTCTTGCCGAGGATCAGCCGATCTCGCAGCATTCTTGCGTCGCGTCCCGCTGCGCGAAGCTTGTCTGCGAGCCGTCGTGGCAGAAGGCTGAGCGTGTCGACCTCGTCGAGGGGAATCGGCGCCGGAGCTTCGGACACGACCGGTGCGGGCGATTTGCCACTCGCTCGGTCGAGCACCATCCGCGCGTCGAGCCGCGCTTGGTCGATGTACGAAGTGAGCGCACTCGGAAGCGCGCGTGCCGCGAGCGCGGCAGCGGCATCGAATCGGCTCGCTCTGCGGCGATGAGCGCCCTCCATGACGTGCAGCCTGCCGAAGGAATTGAAAAGTGTCAAGTGTGACTAGACACTTTACTCCCTGATTGGGGTATGCTCACGAAGAGCTCAATGATTTCAGGCCCGATCATCCCTGCCGAAGAGGCGATCCCGCTGTTGGGCCGCGCGGTTTTTCTCGATGCGAGAGCCGGCGCCGATGCCCGCACCGACTTCGATCGCGAGCACCTCGCGGGCGCCTCGCACGTCGATCTCGAAACCGATCTCTCCCAGGTCGGAGATCCGGCGCGCGGTGGACGGCACCCGCTTCCCTCGTTTGAAAACTGGACGAGACGCGTTGCGAGCTGGGGGATCGATCCCGGAACACCGGTCCTGATCTACGACGGAGGGAGCGGTGCGATGGCAGCCGCGCGCGCCTGGTGGATGCTTCGGGCGTTGGGTCACGAGCCTTTGGCCGTGATCGAGGGCGGCTGGCCGGCTCTCGCCAGGCTCGGCGTTCCCACCGAGCATGGGGCGCGCTCCGTCAGGCCGACGTCGCAATCCTATCCGAGCGCGCTGCAGGACTGGCCGGCGGTCGACGCCAATTTCGTGGAGGCGATTCGTTCCGATCCGACGTGGCGTGTGATCGACGCGAGGGCGCCGGAGCGATACGCCGGAGAGTCCGAGCCGATCGACCCGGTGGCTGGCCACATCCCCGGTGCGCGGAATCTCCACTGGCAGTCTCAGCTCGATGCAGACGGAGCTCTCTCGGAACGCAGCGCTTTGCGCGAACGTTACGCGGAGCTGCTGGGCGGCGTGAGCCCGGATCGTACGGTTTGCTACTGCGGGTCGGGCGTGACCGCGTGCCACTTGTTGCTTGCGATGGAGGCCTCTGGCTGGCGGGGGGCCCGCCTCTACGTAGGTTCTTGGAGCGAGTGGTGCCGGCAGGAGCGTCCCCGAGCAACGGGACGTTGATCGGCCAGGTCGCACCGCGAGGCGGAGGTGCTATCCCTCGCCCGTGACCAACGCGGTTTGGGAGTTCCCTCTTTCCTTGCCAAGAAACGCCTTTACCGCACGTGAGGTTCCGCGTGCAGGCGACATCTGGCGGCTGTGCCAGGATGCGGCGACTTTGGCCTCGATCGGGGCGGGCTGGCCTCCGTCTCGATTCAGAACGGAGAAGGTCGCCTTCATCGTGTACCGCATGACGATGGTTCACGAGGCCCGCCCGCAGTATGGTACGGCTCTCGACGCGCAGACTTGGGTCTCTCGGCTCAGGCGACGGACTCTATGCACACGAGAGGTTCGGATTCGAAGCGCGGGCACGCTCGTTGCCGCTGCAACGCAGGAGTGGGTCCACGTCGATTTCGAGACGCTCAAACCGAAGCAGGGAACCGAGGATACGGCCGCGGCATTTCCGGAAGCCGATCTCGGCGCCTCGGTGAAGATGCCGGCGTTCGAACCGCGACACGGCGCCGAAGATCATTTCTCGTTCCAGATGTGGCAGACCTGGGCCGATCCGCTCGCGCACGCCAATCATCCGGCCTACGTGGACTGGTGTGACGAGGCGACGAGCCGGCGCATGCTCGGTGCGGGTATCGATCCCGTGCTCCTGGTACCGATCGCGGAGCGAGTGACATTCAAGAACGCCGTGCTGCCGGGCGAGCAAGTCGACGTCGAGACCCGGCGGATCGGTGCCTTGGGTACCGACGCGGTCGCGCTGGAACACGTGCTGCACACCCCGCGTGGCGTCGCTGCCGAGGCGGTGACGATTCGCGGCCTCGCGGAAACCAGCGGCGAGTCCCTGATTTCGGCCTGGGGATGAAAAGGAGGCCCTGAGTCATGTGCACGCTCATCGTCCGCCATCAAATGGACGATTGGTGCTCGACGCTGATCGCCGCCAACAGGGACGAGTTCTATAGTCGTCCCGCCAGCGGCCCCACGGTGCTGAGCTCGTCGCCTCGCATCATTGGAGGCCGCGACGAGCGCGAAGGCGGCACGTGGCTCGCGTTCACCTCGGACGGGCTGTTCCTCGGTCTCACCAACCAACGAAGCTTCGGAACGCGCGACGATACGCTGCGCTCACGCGGGACCTTGGTCGTCGAAGCCCTCGCGACCGGAAACTTCGACGGCGTGTTGCGGTACCTCGCCAGCTTGGATGCACGCGACTTCAACGAGTTCAACCTGATCTTCGGAAACGGCGTCGAGGCCTGTGCAGCGTACGGACGAAGAAGCAGCCGGACCGTCGAGCTCGAGGCCTTGGGGCAGGGCGTTCACGTGCTCTGCAACGATCGACTCGGCTCCCCGGAGTTTCCAAAGGCCGACGAGGCGCGTGCCAAAGTCGAATCGATTCCAGCGGGTCCTTGGTCCGAGGTGAAACCGAGGCTCGTCGAGGTGCTGAGCGATCGGTCCCTCCCGGACGCTGCTTCGCTGCCTCCTTTGCCCCCCGATGCCCCTTTCGACGCGGAGGTCGCCCGGCGCCTGCAGGCGATCTGCGTCAAGACCCCCGTTTATGGCACCGTCTCCGCGACGCTTGCGGGCGTCAGCCCCGGCCGGGTCGAGCAGTACGCCTTCTGCGCGGGGCCGCCGGACCTCGGGGTCTTCGAAGACGTCTCGCGTCTCATCCGCGCTGACGCATGAGCGCGACGGCGGCCTCTGCGGCTTCGTCCAAGCACTGGTCGAGCGTTCGGCCGCTCTTTTTGCGTGGCTTGAGGGAGTGGTCGCCGTCCTCGATCCACACGAGCTCGATCGCATTCGACAGCGCATAGCCGGCGACCTCTTCTCGGGTTCCAAACCGGTCCCTCGTTCCTTGCACGATTCGCGTCGGCGTCCGAAGGTCCGCGAGGTGTGCGGTTCGGAGGTTCGTCGGCTTTCCGGGAGGGTGAAACGGGTAGCCCAAGCAGAGAAGCCCCGCGACGCCCGCCTCGTCCGCGATCATCGAGGCGATGCGGCCGCCCATCGACTTTCCACCGATCACGAGCTCGCGCGGGGGCCCCACTCCCGCCATGGCTTCTTCGAAACGCGCGACGAGCTTTGGCGACCGGTCGGGCCCGCGCCGCTTGCCGTCCTCGCGCCGCTTCGCCATGTAGTCGAACTCGAATCGGATCACCTCGAAGCCTCGCGCTGCGACCCGCTCCGCAATCGCATTCATGAAGTCCGAGTCCATCGGTGCTCCTGCGCCGTGGGCGAGCAGCAGCCGCGGCGTCGAAGGAGGCCCGTTCTTCAGGAAGCTGATCACCATCGCCTCGAAAAGGGGTCTGACCCCTCCCGCGAAGGGTCAGTCGTTGGATTTACTCAACGTTTCCGAGTGTATCCGCGTTTCCGCGAGAGGGAAAAAGGGGTCAGACCCCCATATAAAAAGACATAAATGGGGCTAACTCTTGCTTTGCTCGGCGGTTTCGCATGACCTCGTGCTTCCGCGAGCTCGGAAAAGGGGTCAGACCCCTTTTTCGTCTTTTTCGTTAGTTGCAGGGGGCGGTCTTTTTGACCGAGACGCCGGCTGCGTGGGCGGAGCAGAGATTGCTGTAGGTCTTGCCATCGCAGCCGCAGACCGGATCGTAGTTGGCGGTGCAGGCCTGTGGGCGAGGCTGGCACGTGCCCGGCTTGTTCGTACTTCCGCACTTGGCCTGGGGGGCGTACTTGCAGAACAATCCCGTGGCGCATGCGCCGTGTCCGGGGGCGCCACACGTCGAGCCCACCCCGCCCGCGGCCGCCTTCGCCTGATCCTGGCAGAGGCCGCGATGCCGTATCGCGGCGCCATGGGAGTGCGCGACGCAGTCGTTGCTGTAGTTGCGACCGTCGCAGCCGCAAACGGGCGCCCACTCCTTGGTGCACACCTTCGGCCGTCGAACACATTCGCCCGGGCCCGACTGCTCCCCACAGAACTGGGCCTCGCTGTAGTTGCAGAAAAAGCCCTGCGCACACGCGGCGACCTCGCCCCCTTCGCCGCAGCTCCCGGGCGGTGCGCCGGGCACGCCGCTCGCGCACTCACCGCCATGCCGCGGCGAGACCCCATGCGAGTGCGCCACGCAGATGTTCACGTACGTTCGTCCGTCGCAGCCGCAGACCGGACTGTAGTCTTTTGTGCAGGTCGTCGGCATCGGGAAACAAGCGCCGTTTGCTCCGGTCTCGCCGCACTCGGCGCTCGGGCCGTAGTGGCACACGAAACCCTCGTCGCAGGTCGCTCCGGGAGCGCGGCTGCATTCACCGCCCGGCCGATCCGGATAGCGAGCCGGCTCGCCGCTCTTGGCACATGAGAGGATGAGGCCAAGCCACAAAGCAAAGAAGAACGTGAAGCGCGTCATGAACCTTAGGTATCCCTGAAGCCGAGTGCGAGCAAGCGGTTGACCAAGTCCCATCGCGGGCCTCGGGCCCCGGGCCTACGGTCGCGGGCCAGAGACCGCGTCCGCGACACTCGGGCCCGAGACCCGAGGCCCTCGGCCCTGGGCCCGAGTCTATGGATACGACGGCGGAGTCAGCCTTCGCCGGAGAGCAGGGCGTTCACCAGCAGCGGGACCAGCTCGCCTGCGGTGCCCGGCAAAAAGGCGCCTTTGCCGGTGCGGCGGACGAGCTCGCTGAACGGGTTCGGCTCCGGGTTGACCACTAGCATCGGGACGCCGCGCTGCGCTGCGATCGTTCCGATGTGCATTGGGAGCGACGTCCCGCCGGTCGTTCCGACCACGATGACGAGTGACGCCAAGCGCGCCGCCTCGATCGAGCTCTGAAACCGGAAGTTGGGCTCGTCGTAGCTCTCGTCGAACCAAAGGACGTGAGGCCGGCCCGCGGCGCCGCACGAGGGACATCGCAACAGCTCGCGCTCCCGCTCGCCGAGCGGACGCCCTTTTTCCCACCGAACGTCGATTGCGTCAGGTACCGAAACCGGCGCTTCGAGGCACTCGCGCGAGCACCGCATGAAGTCGATGTTGCCGTGGATCTGGTACGTGCGGTCGAGCGTGTTGCCGGCCCGCACATGGAGCCCGTCCACGTTTTGCGTCACGAGTAGAAAGTCGTCCCCCGCGCGCTGCTCCGCGCGGGCGAGCGCACGATGAGCCGCGTTGGGCTGAGCGCTTCGACAGACCGAGCGCCGATAGAGGTACCAGGCCCAGATCTCGTCAGGCATCTCGCGAAACGCCCTCATGGTCGCCATTTCCTCAGGCTGGTAGTTCTGGGAGCCGACGCGCCAGTAGCCCTCCTTGCCGCGGAAGGTCGGAATGCCGCTCTCCGCAGAGATCCCCGCCCCGGTCAGCCACAGGACGAGACCCCGGGTGTGTCGCAATAGCTCTCGTACCGGCGGATCGAGCATTGACGTGGAGGTACCCTAGCAGCGGGACGGGAGCCACTGGGCGCTCAATTAATGAGGGCCGGCCCATTTCGAGCCGGCCCTCTCCCGTTCGTTTGCCCGTTCTGTCTAGTTGCTGATGTAGGCGGTGAAACCGAAGATGACCGCGTGGTTGTGCCTGCGATCCGGGGAACCCACTTCCCCCGTCGTCGGGTCGAGCGCGGCTCGCGAGTAGTAGATGCGGTTTTCCTTGGACGTCCACTCGCCTCGATACTCGATGCTGAGCACGAGATACTGGACCGGCTTGTAGCGCAGCGTCGCCGTGCCCGTCGCGAGGAACGGCTCGCCCGTGGCAAGACGGTACTGCTCGTTGCCGCTCAAATGCTCGCCGCGGAGGCCGATCGAAATCGTGTCGCTCGCGTCGAAAATGAGCTGGAGGCTGTGACCGTACGCAATCAACAGGCTCCCATCGCCGAGACCAGCGCTGGGGGTCGTTTGGTAGTCGCCGTTGGCGATGAGCGTAAACTTCCCCGCGCTTGCGGTGAGCACCCAGTCGAAGAAGTTTTCCCAGTTCTTGTTGTCGAAGTCGTTCCCGGCGCCATGCTGTCCGCCGATGTAGAGCCCGACGTCGTCGAAGCCGAAAGCAAACTGCCAGCCGAGCGTCGGAGTCGCGTTGTTGTCGACCGGGGTACCGCCGAGCACGCCGCCGTTGGTGACTAGGAGCGTGAAGCCGACCGTGTCGTTGAGTGCAAACGCGGATCGAATGCCCATGTGGTTGAAGGGCTGCCGATTGAAGTAGAGCGCGCCGCGCGTGAAGTTGGCGTTGTTCCATTCGTCAACGACCTCGCCACCAAAAACGGTGTCGAAGAAGCCGAAGTCGATCGTCACTTTGTCGTGTGGCATCCACGAGACGAAACCCTGCTTCAAACCCCCGAAGCCAGAGGCTGAGATCGGGGTCAACAGAGCGGCTCCCTCGCCGAAGCGAAGGTCGATACGAATCGCAAACTTCTTACCGGTGTACTGGAAGTCACCGCCGACGAAGTTCAGGCCGAAGCCGTTGTAGTTCGTGTACGGGTAGCCGAGAGAGTTGTACTGCCCGGGGAGGACGCCACTACCACGCCCCTGTGCGGACCCGATCCCGTCGTCGATGTAGCCGCTGATCCGATAAAAGGCGCTCGCCATCGCCATCCAGCTGATGTTTTCCTTGGCTGGATGGGCCCCCTCTTCGGGCGCTCCCATGTCGTCGGCAGCGACCTTTGGCGACTCCGGCATCTCTTCAAGGGCTGGCGTCGCAGGCGCGTCGGCGGTCGTCGCCTCGACCGCGCCCATCTCTTCGTCCTCTTCGACCTTGGGCGATTCTGGTTGGGCAATCGCCATCGCGGGGAATGCCAAACTGCACATCACCGCCAGTGAAAGAAACTTCTTCATAACACTACCTCCACTCCAGCGTGCCTCCACGCTCGAAACTTTTTGATTCACACAGTCCTTGATTGAACGAAAAAAGGTAGAGAAGAGGGGCGAGGCAGACCGGGGAGCCACCCCACCCCTCCTCTCGGAGCACTACTCTGCGGGGGCAGCCGCCATGGCGGTTGCTCCCACCTCGATTCCACTGAGCTCTTCGTTGTAGGCTTCGACGCCGCACTCGGCGATGTCGAGACCTTCGAGCTCGTGCGCTTCGGAGACACGGACGCCGCCGGGCACGAGGAACTTGAGCGCGAGCCAGACGATCGCGCCCACGAAGAACGCGAACGCAACGCCCGCAAGCGCTCCCATGGTCTGAATGCCGAGCTGCGAGGCACCGCCGCCCACGAGAAGGCCCATCGGCTCTTCGATGGTGGCTGCGTTGCCGTAGCCGACGAGGCCGACGGCCATCGTGCCGAAGATCCCGCAGATGCCGTGAACCGTGATCGCGCCCACCGGGTCGTCGATCTTCATCTTGTCGAGAAGAAGGACACCCTCGACGACGATCACGCCGGCGACGAGGCCGACCACGATCGACCATCCGCCCGTGATGTTGTAGCAACCCGCGGTGATGCCCACGAGCCCCGCGAGGGCGCCGTTCAGCGCCATCGAGAGGTCGAGCATGCCGCTGCGAATCTTGATCCAGATCAGCGCACCGATGAAGCCCGCCGACGCGGCCAGGTTGGTCACGAGGACGATGCGGCCGACCTCGGCGTCGATGGCGAGCTCGGAGCCGCCGTTGAAGCCGAACCAGCCGAGCCAGAGAATCAGCACGCCGAGCGCGGCAAGCGGGAAGCTGTGCGCGGGCATCGGCTTCACCGAGCCGTCCGCCTGATACTTCCCGAGACGCGGCCCGATGATCATCGCGCCTGCGAGCGCCATTCCGCCGCCAACGCCATGGACGACCGTGCTGCCGGCGAAGTCGACGAAGCCCATCTCCGAGAGCCAACCGCCGCCCCAGACCCAGTGGCCGACGACCGGATAGATGATCATCGTGGCGATCGCCGTGAAGACGAAGAACGTCAGAAGCCGTCCTCGCTCCGCGATTGCACCGGACACGATGGTGCAGGCCGTCGCCGCAAACACCAGCTGGAAGAAGAGGAAGACGTAGGGGGGAAGGTCCGCGTCTGCGCCTCCGTTGTTCGGGAAGAAGCTGGCAAGCCCCACGAAGGCGTTGCCTTCGCCGAACATCACGCCGTAGCCCACCAAAAAGAAGACGATTGAAGAAATCCCGACGACACCGAAGTTCTTCATCAGCACCATAACCGCGTTCTTTCTGCGGCAAAACCCGCTCTCCACGAGAGCAAACCCTGCGTGCATGAAGAATACGAGTGCGGCGCTAACGAGAACCCACAATGCGTTGGCATACGTTGTCAGTTCCGAAAGTTGTTCTTCCATGATCTTGCACCTCTTAGTCATGGCCGCGGCGCACCCTCGGCAGCGGCACGGGGGGATCTATGGACGCGCTGTATTTCCGGTGTGTTTCGCCGAGAAATCGGTTTGGGAAAAACCGATCCCAATATCCGCGAGTTGCGCCCGTAGGGGCCGGGCCACATGCTCGTTTCGTGGGTGGTTTCCCGCATTTGGCTTACGGAACGCCCCGTAAGCTGCCCAAGCCGGAGAGCCTCCCGGGGCGCGTCGTCGTGCTCGACGTGGCGTTTGCGGCCAACGCGGGGGGCGCCAGCTACGAGAAAACCACGCTGCCGTTCATCGAGGGACTGGGGGACCGCCTGGCGATGTGGGTCGACCACCACGACCACGAGCGGCACGCCGATTTCAACTCGGATCCGCGTTTCGTCCTTCGAACGAAGGCCGAGCACGGAGCGTGTCCGGAGATGGTCACGCCGGAGCGAGTGGAAGCGGCAGGTCCCATCGACACGATTTGCTGCCACGTCGATTTCGACGGTCTTTGCTCGGCAGCCAAATGGATCCGCGGCGGCGTCGAGCCGTACGAAGGCGCGGATGACGACGCGCGTGCCATCGACACGCGTTTGGGCGAGCCGAGCGAGCGGGCTCGAGTCCTCGACCGTGCGCTTCGCGCGAGGCCCCGGGACGAAGCGCTCCGCGGTCTCATGGTGCGCTATCTCGCCGACGGAGCTTCGGACGCCGCGATCTACCGCGAGTTCCAGCGGGCCGCCGAGGCGCTCGAGGGGATGGAGCGCGAGGCAAAGCGGCTCTCCGCGCGCTACGAGGTGCGCGAGGGCCTCGCGATCTGCGATGCGACGCGACGCGAAGGTCCGTATGACAAGACGGAGCTGTTGCTGATCGGGCAGCGCCTCGCCCCGATCTCCCTCGTTCACGACGAAACCACCGTGACCGTCGCCGCTCGATTCGATAGCGGCATCGACCTGGTCCGGGCTCTCGGCCTCAACGGTGGAATGCCGACTCGCGTGAGCGTCGCGGCCAAGAAGCTCGACGAGGTCATCGCGGTTTTGGCGGGTTTCGAGGCCGCCCGCTGAGGGGCTATACTGCGAACAGCATGGAGCTCACCCTCGCTGACATCGAGCGCCTCCCGAAGACGGACCTGCACGTCCACCTGGATGGGTCGCTGCGCCTTTCGACGATGCTCGAGCTCGCAGACCAGCAGGGGGTCGTCCTCCCGGCCGACAATCCCGAGGGCCTGGCCCGCGCGCTTCACTGCGGTGAGCACACCGGTTCGCTGGTCGAGTATCTCAAGGCCTTCGACACGACCCTCGAGGTCCTCCAAACCGAGGACGCCCTCTATCGGGTCGCCTACGAGCTTGCGGAGGATGCTGCCGAGGAAAACGTTCGATACATCGAGGTGCGCTATTCGCCCATGCTCCACACCCGGGGTGGTCTCCGGCTCACGACCGTGGTCGAGGCGGTGTTGGCAGGGCTGTGGGAGGCACAAAAGGACCACGGCATCGTCGCGAACGTGATCCTGTGCGGGATTCGCAACATCTCGCCCGAATCATCGGTCGAGATGGCCCAGCTCGCCGTCGCCTACAAGAACCGAGGCGTCGTCGGGTTCGATCTGGCCGGCGCCGAATACGACTATCCTGCCAAGCATCACGTCAAGGCCTTCAAGCTGGTGCACAACAACAACATCGCGGTCACGATCCACGCTGGCGAGGCCTACGGTCCTACATCCGTGCACCAGGCGATCCACGTTTGCGGCGCGCACCGAATTGGTCACGGCTGCCGGCTCAGAGAAGACGGCGACCTGCTCCACTACGTCAACGACCACCGGATCGCGCTCGAGTGCTGCCCGTCTTCCAACGTTCAGACGGGGGCGGTCCGCGACCTCAGAACGCACCCTCTCAAGCTGTATCACGACCTCGGCCTCCGAGTGACCGTCAACACCGACAACCGCCTGATCACCGATACTACGGTGTCACGGGAGCTGATGCTCTGTCACACGCACATGGGCCTCGACCGCGAGGACATCCACCGGATCATCATCAACGGCTTCAAGGCCGCGTTTCTGCCGTTTCACCAGAAGCAGACGATGGTTCGTGCCGTTTCTCGGGAGCTCTCCACCGCAGCACGGGATGCCGGGCAGCCTGGGTCTCGTCGAGCCGACGTAAACGCGTAATCCGCGGTGCCGCTCGAACGGAGTCGGGGTCGGCGGCCGCCTCGTCACTGATCGTCTTCATGGCGTCGACGAACTCGTCGAGAGTCTGCCGGCTCTCGGTTTCGGTCGGCTCGACCAGCATGGCTCCCTTCACCACCAGCGGGAAATACACGGTCGGCGGGTGAAACCCGTAGTCCATGAGCCGCTTGGCGACGTCCATCGTCGTCACGCCGGCCTCCTTGAGGTGACGATCGCTGATCACGACCTCGTGCATGCACGTGGTGTCGTACGGAACGTGCCACGTTTCCCCGAGCCGAACGCGCAGGTAGTTCGCATTCAGGACCGCGAGCTCCGTGGCATGCTCGAGCCCTTCGGCTCCCATTTCGCGCAGGTACGTGTAGGCGCGAACCATCATGCCGAAATTTC
Source organism: Myxococcales bacterium (assembly GCA_024643985.1). Classification (GTDB taxonomy): domain Bacteria; phylum Myxococcota_A; class Polyangia; order Polyangiales; family Houyiibacteriaceae; genus SG8-38. The sequence goes on from JAHELW010000001.1 coordinate 79,098, forward strand.
CTTGAAAGGACCGCAGCCGGCCCACCGACTGCGGACGGCTCTCGTAGTCGAGGACGAAGCGCCCGTCCCGTTGCTCGACCACCGGCACGGGCGCGAACGGGTCGAGAATTGCTTTGTAGCCAACAGGCCCGCAGCCCGGACCTCCGCCGCCGTGCGGGGTCGTGAACGTTTTGTGCAGGTTGAACTGCATGACGTCGATGCCGAAGTCCCCGGGGCGCGCTTTGCCCATCAGCGCGTTGAGGTTCGCTCCGTCGCCGTACACCAAGCCGCCCTTTTCGTGCACGAGCTCCGCGATTTCGGCGATGTGCGTTTCGAAGAGGCCTACGGTGTTCGGGTTGGTGGCCATGATCGCCGCGACGTCGTCATCGACGAACGGTGCAATGTCGCTCGTCGTGACGATTCCACTGTCCCCAACGGGGAATGGCACGGCTTTGAGCCCATTCAGCGCGCACGACGCCGGGTTCGTGCCATGCGCGGTGTCGGGGACCAACACTTTCTTCGGATCGCGGCCCTGCGCCTGGTGGTACGCGCGAATCATCATGAGACCTGTGAGCTCGCCTTGGGCGCCGGCCGCTGGATGCAGCGAAACGCGATCCATGCCGCACACCTCCGCAAGGCCTTGCTCCAGGCGCCACATCAGCTCCAGCGCGCCCTGCACGAGCTCGTCGGGCATGTATGGGTGCAGATTCGCGAAGCCCGGAAGCCGCGCCGCCCACTCGTTGACCTTCGGGTTGTACTTCATCGTGCAGGACCCGAGCGGATACATCCCCGTGTCGATCGCGAAGTTCTGCTGGCTCAGCCGAACGTAGTGCCGGACTGCCTCGGGCTCGGAGACCTCGGGAAGCATCGGCGGGACCTCGCGAGCGATCTCTCCAAAGGCCGACCGGGGATCGACCTCCGGCAGGTCCTCCGGATCGAGCGAAGCGGCGTCGCGATCCGCGGCGCCCTGTTCGAAGATGAGCGGTGTTCGAAACGAAAGACCTGGCTTGGCCGATCCGGGCATAGGACTTCGAAGCTACCGGATTGTAGGGACCTGGCAAGCGATTAGACGCCGTTCAGCAGCGCTTCGCTCAACGCCTCCATGACGGCGCGGTCGTTCTCGAGGCCTTCATAATGGGGTAGCTCGCTGCAGGGTGCGTCGATGTGCCCGCACACCTTTCGCACCGCCCGCGCCTGGACGGTTTCTCGCAGCACACGCCGCTTGCCTGCTTCGGCGAGGCCCAGGATCTCGCTTTCTGGCGAGAGACCCGCGGGAAGGGCCTCCACGATCGGCCGCTCTTTTTCCGCAAAGAGCACGTTCAGGACACGATTGATCACGAGCTGAAGCACGGGCACCTGGAGCTCCTGAGTCAACGCGTCCGCGAGCTCGATCGTCTCGTTGGCCGGCATGTACTCGGGGAGGGTGACCAGGACAGCGCCCGCCCGCTCGGGGTCGCGAAACATGTCTACGGCACGCGAGGCGTCGCGCCGGAGCAGGCCGGGGGGCGCCACGCTCTCGATCACGAATGGGACCCGAAGCATGTCCAAAGCGTGACCCGTTGCAGGTGCATCGACGATGACCAGGTCGTAGTCGGGATCCCCTTTCGGCGGACAGGCGTGGTAGAACGCCTTGCCGAGCATCGACCACGCCTCGAGCCCCGGTGTGCCCTTTAGAAAAGCGCGGACGAGCTTGTTCTTGAAGACCGCATTGTAGACGGCCTTCACTTTTAGAATCATGAGCCCATATTCCTCGAGGGCGGCATCGGGAGTCATGTTCACCGCATCGAGGTTTTCGCCTATCGGAATAATGTCTGGGCCGATCGGCTCGGTGTCGAGCAGCTGGCTCACGCGCTCTTTGCAGTTGACGAGCGCAAGCAACGTCTTCTTGCCGCGCCGGCTCGCTGCCAGCGCGAGGCCCGCCGCCACGGTTGTCTTTCCGACGCCGCCCTTGCCGACAACGAAAAGGAACCGCCGATCGAGCAAATCCATCAGCGCCGTGTTTAGCGGCGCGCCGCATCCACGGCAAACCGACCCCATTTGAAGGCGGAATTTCTGGGGTGCGGAGGCTGACGCCCCTACGAGCCCATGCTAGCGTCCACGACGAGTCACGACATGAATCGAGCGAAACAATCGGGGAACACGACGGTTTGGTCACTGCTGCTGGCCGGCACGTTGATCGTGTTTGCCGTCACCCTGTATCTGATCTTCGTCGTCGCGCCCGTCGAAAAGCAGATGGGCATCGTCCAGAAGATCTTCTACTTCCACGTGCCGAGCGCCTACGCGATGTACATCGGATTCGGTGCGTCCGCGCTCGGGAGTGCCGTGTATCTCATCAAGCGGGACCCCAAATGGGACGCGCTGGGGGTCGCCGGCGCCGAGGTGGGCACGCTGTTTTGCTTGATCGTCCTCTTGACCGGTCCGCTTTGGGCCCGAAAGGCCTGGGGTGTTTGGTGGACCTGGGATCCGCGCCTCACGACCACACTACTGGCCGGCATGATATTTGCCGCCTACCTCGCGCTTCGGTCCATGGGCAACGCGGGGGAAGTGGAGAAGCGTTTCGCGTCGGGGCTTGCGCTGTTCGGCCTCATCGACCTGCCGCTGATCCACTACAGCGTCCAGCGGTGGCGTGGAGTCCACCCTACCGTCATCACGGGCAAGGGTGGTGGGCTCGAGTCCGAGATGTACTGGGCACTAGGGCTCAGCTTCGTGGCGTTCACCGGCCTTGCAGCGCTCTTGATATGGGCTCGCGCTTCGGCCGAGCGGCAGCGGGAAAGAGCCGCGGCGCTCCGGTTCGAGCTGATGCATCGATGAAGGGATGGGTATGCGCGCTCTCGTTTCAGCCTTAGTGCTCGGAAGCACACTGTGGCTCGCCTCGGCGGCAGAGGCGCAGGACTCGCCCGTCGGCCCTGCGCCTGCGGCGTCCGCCGAAGAGAGCCCCGCTGAGGAACGCGCGGCCCAGTTCGTGGGCGTGACGGGCCCCGAGGCGGAAAGCGTGCCGGGCGGGGCGCTGCTTCTCGCGGCCTATGCGGTCGTCTGGGTCCTTCTATTTCTGTTTCTTCTGCGAATGCGTGGGCTTCAGCGCCAGACGGCCGAGGAGCTCGAGCGTCTGAGCGCGGAGGTCCATGCATCCGAGGGCCGCTGATGCCTTCGATCGCACACATCATCTACATCCCGGGCATCCTGCTCGTTGGCTTTGCGTTTGGGTTTCGAATGGGAGCTCGTGCCGTGAGGGCCGAGCTCGAGCGTCGCGAGCAAGAGCGGCGCCGCTGATCAAGAGGTAACACCATGTTGGATTTCGACCTGACTACGGAACAAAAGACACTCGTCGAAGAGACAAAGAGATTCACGCGAGAGAAGATCATTCCCGTCGCCGCCGAAGCCGACAAGAAGCACGAGTTCCCGATGGACGTCTTCAAGGAGGCGTGGGAGCTCGGCTTCGTCGGGCCGACGATTCCCGAGGAGTACGGCGGAGCTGGCATGACCGAGCTCGACAACGTCCTGCTCACCGAGGAGCTGGCGTTCGGCTGCACCGGCATTCAAACGAGCATGACCGCCAACACGCTGGCCGCGACGCCTCTTCTCATCGCCGGAAACGACGCGCAAAAGAAAAAATACCTCGGCCTGTTGACCTCGGAGCCCGTCTTCGCTTCGTATGCGATCACAGAATCTGCTGCCGGCAGCGACGCGGCGGGCATTCAGACTCGCTGCCGAAAGGACGGCAACGACTGGATCATCAACGGTGAGAAGATCTACATCACGAACGCCGCGTGGGCCCGTTGGTACGTCGTGTTCGCGACCGTCGACCCGTCGCGGCGCCACAAAGGCATCATGGCTTTCGTCGTCGACCGCGACGCGCCCGGCGTGAGCGTCGGCAAGACCGAGGACAAGCTCGGTCAGCGCGCAAGCAACACGGCCGTCATCAACTTCGAGGACGTTCGGCTGTCGACCGACCACGTGCTCGCCGAAGAGGGCCATGGCTTCAAGCTCGCGATGCAGACCTTCGACCGTACCCGGCCGGACATCGGGGCGGGGGCCTGCGGCATCATGCGTCGCTCCCTCGAGGAGTCCGTCGCTTACGCGCTCGAGCGGAAGACCTTCGGGGTACCCATCGCGGAGCACCAGATGGTGCAGGCGATGATCGCGGAGATGGGCATCAAGTACGAGGCAACCAGGCTGCTCGTTTGGAAGGCGGCCTGGCAGATCGACCAGGGCGGCCGGAACTCGCTCGTCGCGTCCTACAGCAAGGCCTTTGGCGCCGACAGCGCCATGCAGGTCGCGACAGACGCAGTTCAGGTCTTCGGCGGCAACGGCTACATCACCGAATACCCGGTGGAAAAGCTGATGCGTGACGCCAAGATCCTACAGATCTACGAAGGAACGTCCCAAATCCAGCGGATGGTCATTGCGAAAAACCTCTTCGCAGGCGTCCGCTAGCCTCCTCGTCGCGGCATTCGTCGCTGTGAGCGCGGTAGCCCGCGCAGGCAGCGCGCCGGTGCCGAAATTCGTCGGGACCGACGTCGACCAGGATGCGATCCTAGAGGTGATATCGACCGCGCGGTCGCGCAGCTTCAAACCGGTCGGTCACACCTCGGTCGTCCTTCGCATGCGCACCGTCGCTCGGGTGACCGCGGCGATGAAGGTACGAAGCCACGCCGTCCCGGACGGCTATCGACACGAAATCGCCGCCTACCGCGTCGCCCGTCTGCTCGGGCTCGACAACGTTCCGCCGGCCGTGTCACGCCGGGTCTCTTGGAGCGAGATCTGGCGGCGATTTCATGAAGACAAGCTCGACCGGCGACCTGCCATCCGAAAAGCCGTGCTTTGGGACGAGGACGGCACGGCCCCCGGCGCCGCCATCTACTGGGTGAAGGGAATGCGCTCGGTCGGGTACGAGCGCACGGCGAATGGGAAGAGCTGGCTCGAACGCGAGGACATCCCACGGGGCAAGGAGGCGCTCGCTCGAGACCTGTCGACGATGGCGATCTTCGACTTCCTGATCGGTAACTGGGATCGATTCAGCGGAGGCAATCTCCCGAGTGACGCGACGAGAACGCGCGCACTCTTGCGCGACAACGACCGTGCGTTCTCGGCCCCGCTTCTTGCCGCTCGATATGAAAAGCTGCTCGCCGGCCTGCTGCGAACCCAACGCTTCTCGCGATCGGTCGTCGACAGACTGGCGCGGCTCGATGAGTCGGCCCTCCGCGCCGAGCTTGCCCTCGACCCCGGCCATGCCTCCGCGGCGCTTCTCACGGATCGACAGATCGCGGACGTTTTCGACCGCCGCGCGACCGTTTTGTCGCACATCGCAGCCCTCATCGAAGAGCGTGGCGAGGCTTCCGTGCTGGTCTTTCCTTGAATAGGTGCGCGTGGTAGGGAAGTCTCGTGTCGAAGCCGGACGCGATCAATGCCGACGAAATGGGTCACGCGCTCGGCCTCCTCGTTCACGACCTGAGGAACCCCGCCGCCACGATCACCGCGAACGTCGATTTTCTACAAGAAGTCGGCGTCGCCGATACCGATTCCGTCGAAGCGCTACAGGACGTGAAGCTTGCGGTTGGCGAGCTCCGTCGCGGTCTGGACATGGTTGCGTGGATCAGCCGATGGTTCGTCGGCCAAGTGCCCCTCGAAGCGGCCAACGGCGACGTGGGGGTCTTCCTCGAGCGCCTGGAGCGCGCTGACACACCGGTGCCAGTCAAAGTCGAGGTCGCATCCGACGGCCAGCTCTACGCGCGCGGGGCCCAGGTTGCCGTCGAGGTCGTCGATCTTCTGCTCCACAACACCCGTGCGAACGTCGCGGAGCCGAGTGCCGTGGTTCGCGTTCGTCAGGACGCCGATCGGGTCGTCATCGAGGTCGAGGATTCTGGCGAGGCGATTGCGCCCGAGCTTCGCCCCTCCGCGTTCACGCTCGAGGGCCAAAAAGCGCTCAAAGGCCGCGCCGACGGTCGCTACAGTCGCTTCATCGGTCTCTTTGCCGCAGCGGTCGTGCTCGACGGGGTTGGCGGGAAAATCGAGGCAGACGGACGAAGTGGCGCCGCCATCTTCAGGATTCGTCTTCAGGGGGCTCGTCCGACTCGTCCTCCGGACGACTAGCGCTTCGCAGCGTCTCGAGCCGGCGCCGGATGGTCGCCTCGAATCCACGATTCGTCGGCCGGTAGTATCGACGCCCAACGAGAGCGTCCGGCAGGTACGTTTCGTCCGGACTGAAGCCGCTCTCGTCGTGCGGGTATCGGTATCCGCCACCGTAGCCCCATGACTTCATTGCTTGCGTCGGCGCGTTGCGAAGCTTGAGCGGCACCTGAAGCGCTCCGTGCTCGCGAACGTCGGCCTGCGCGGCCTTCCACGCCTTGTAGCTGGCGTTGCTCTTCGGCGCGCTGGCGAGATAGGTGCAGCAGTGTGCGATCGGAAAAATGCCCTCCGGCATTCCAAGCCGACGAAAAGCAGCATCTGCGCTCACCGCGACTTCGAGGGCTCTCGGGTCGGCGTTTCCAATGTCCTCGCTTGCGAAAATCAGCATTCGTCGAAGCACGAAAAGAGGCTCTTCTCCGGCCTCGAGCATGCGCATCAGCCAGTAGACAGCCGCGTCCGGGTCGCTTCCTCGCATGGACTTGATGAAGGCGCTCACGACGTTGTAGTGCTCTTCTCCCGACTTGTCGTAGAGCAAGGTCTGAGTTGCGAGAGCCTCTTGAACCGTTGCGACGCCAACGCGATCGGCGCCGGCGGACTGTGCGAAGTCGACTGCGAGCTCGAGCGCCGACAAGGCGCGCCTGGCATCACCCCTCGCGTTCTGGGAGATCGCGGAGAGCGCATCCCGGTCGACTTCCTGCGGCGCGCGACCGAGCCCTTGCGCGTCGTCGGCGAGGGCGCGCTCCAGCAGGGCCGAGAGGTCGTCGGCCTCGAGGGGTTTGAGATCGAACACGCGGGTTCGCGACAGCAGCGCGGAGTTGACGGCGAACGATGGATTCTCCGTCGTGGCTCCGATCAGCGTCACCGTTCCGTTTTCGACGTGGGGCAGCAGAGCGTCCTGCTGCGCCTTGTTGAACCTATGGATCTCGTCGACGAACAGGATCGTCTTCTTGCCGTAGTAGCTTTTCTGCTCCTTCGCGGCTCCGATGATCTTGCGGAGCTCGGGGACGCCCCCAAGCACCGCGCTGAACGGGATGAAGATCGAGTTGGTCTCGTTCGCGATGACGTGCGCGAGCGTCGTCTTGCCCGTGCCGGGCGGTCCCCAGAGGATCATCGACGGAATTCGGTCGGCGCGGATCGCGCGCGCGAGGATGTGCCCATCTCCGAGGAGGTGTGCCTGGCCGACGACATCCTCGAGCCGGTTCGGCCGCATGCGGTCCGCGAGCGGAGAGCTGGCCTCGGCCTGATGCTCGAAGAGGTCCACGAGGACGGTTATAGCTCAGCGAAGGATGCGAAGTCTCTTGGGGCCTTCGCCTTCGGGCGCACCGTCGCCACCAGAGCGCTCGAAGTGCTCGCGTGCGACCCGTTCGGCGAGCGCATCGGCCACCTCGGCAAACGCCTGTCCTGCTGGGGAAGCAGGCGCCGCTTGAACGATTGGGGTGCCCTCGTCTCCCCACTCGCGGACGAGGGCATCGATGGGCACCTGCCCGAAGAGCGGCGCTTCGGCGAACTCGGCGATCTTCTGTCCGCCACCACTGCCGAAGAGCTCGTGCGTCACCCCTGCGCTATCGACGAAATGGCTCATGTTCTCCACGACGCCGAGGATGGGCACGTTCAGCTTACGGCACATCGACACCGACTTGTAGACGTCCTGAAGCGCCACCTCCTGCGGTGTCGTGACGATGATCGCCCCGGTCAGTCGCAGCTTCTGCGCGAGCGTCAGTGCCACGTCGCCGGTGCCGGGAGGAGAGTCGATGATCAAGTAGTCGAGCCCGCCCCAATCGACGTCGGTCACGAATTGTTGAAGAGCGCCGTGAAGCATCGGTCCGCGCCAGACGACTGCCTGTTTCGGATCCTCGAGCAAGAACCCGATGCTCATCAGCTTGATGCCGAAGCGCTGGAGCGGCTGGATTCGTTTCCCGTCTTTGGAGGTCGGGTGCCCTTCGATCCCCAACATGGTCGGAAGCGAGGGTCCGTAGATGTCCGCGTCGAGGAGGCCGACGCGCGTGCCGAGTCGGCGAAGCGCGAGTGCGATGTTGGTCGCGACGGTGCTCTTGCCGACCCCTCCTTTTCCGCTCATCACCAGAATCACGTTTCGCACTTCGGGGATGGGGTCTTCGCTGGTCGCCTCGCGGGTTGGAACACTCACCTCGAGCTCGAGCTCGGCAAACTCGATGCCGAGCGGCTTCACCGCCTCGTCGACCCGCGACTGGAGCGCCTTGCGCACTTCCTCCGACGGCGAGCTCACCCGAGCGCTCACCCGAACGCGGTTGCCGTCGAGGCGCACGTCGAGGAGCGTTCCGAGCGAGCCGAGCGGCTTCTCGAAAATCGGATCTCGCACCTCACGAAGCGCTTGCGTGACTGTATCGAGGGTCGGGGACCCCATCGAAACCTCCAAAACGTGCCAACCGCCTTCCTCTAAAGCGGTGGTTTCGCGCCGTCAAGGTGGTCAAACTTCGGCATACCTTGGTCCCCGAGTATCCTGCCGCGGTGACTCGTCCGGGGCGCAGATGGGCTCTCCCCCTCGCGATTTTCGCCCTATGCAGTGGCGTCTACTGCGCGACTGCGGCCGATCGGCTCGTCCGCCCATCGCCCAACAACCACTACGTGCATCTCGCACGAGCCTGGCTGCACGGTAGGCTCGACCTCGGGCCGGCCGCGCCGGGAACCAACGACTGGGCCTGCTTCGACACGCTCGATCGCGGGCCCTGTCCGCGCGGCCGATACGCATTTTCGGGCGAGGATGCGGAGCGATATCGATGGTACGTCTCGTTTCCGCCGCTGCCCGCCGTCTTGATTCTGCCGCTCGTGGCGGTGTTCGGCCTCGCCACTTGGGATGCTCTCTTCTGGGCCGTGTTTGCCGGTCTGGCGCCCGCGCTTCTCTTCGTGGTTCTACGTTTCCTACGAGAGGAAGGCCGCAGCGGCCGGAGCGAGCGCGACGACCTGCTCGTCACCGCGCTCTATGCATTCGGCACCGTCTACTACTTCGTCGCGGTGCAGGGGACCGTCTGGTTCGCTGCTCACGTGGCCGCGTCTGCGTTCGTCTGCCTGTATTTGCTCGCGTCGTTTGACGGCCGTCGACCGATTCTCGCAGGCGCGGCGCTCGGGCTCGCATTCCTTTGCCGGCCGGCCACGTTGCTGCTGGCCGTCTTCTTTGCCGTCGAGGCTTGGCGTGCTGGGCGCGCCGTTCGTTGGCAGAAGCTCCTGTGGTTCTCCGCCCCGCTCGGTGTCCTCATCCTGGCCGCGATGGGGCACAACGTCGCACGCTTCGGCGATCCGTTCGAGCTCGGCCATCGATTCCTTCAGGTACGCTGGCGCGCGCGAATCGAGACTTGGGGCCTCTTCAGCGCTCACTACCTGCCGCGAAACCTGACCGTCTTTTTTCTTTCCCTTCCGTGGTGGCTTGCGGAGAGCCCTTTCGTACGCATCAGCCGCCATGGGCTCGCGCTTTGGCTCACGACCCCGAACCTCCTCTGGAGCTTGTTCCCCAAGAAGCTGAGCTCGACGATCGGGGCTCTATGGGCCGCGGTGCTGGCCACGGCCGCGTGCACGTTGCTTTACCAGAACACCGGTTGGGTCCAGTTTGGCTACCGCTTTTCGCTCGACTACCTGCCTCTCCTGCTCGTCGTCATCACGTTGAGCGGGCGGCGGTTCGGCCGCGCGTTCTGGGTGTGCGCCGCGTTCTCCGTCCTGGTGAATACGTTCGGCGCGGTCACCTTCGATCGCTTCCACCAGTTCTATGACACCGATCCGACCCAGCGCGTGATCTTTCGACCCGGCTAAGGCTGCCCTTCGTCGGCAAGCAGGCGCTCGGCAAGCTCGGTGGCCGGCCCACGAGGCAACACGACGCGCTCGAGTCCTGCGCGCCCGGCCTCCCGTCGGAGCATCTCGAGCTCGCCGACCGCGGCGTCGTCGTCACCGCGCGCGGCAAAGATGTGGGCGTGAACGAGGCGATGCGAAGCTCGAAGCGAGGGGTTGTCGTCGGCGTCCTGCGCGCCGAGGTGAGCGAGTGCTCTTTCGGAGTCGCCGCGCAGTGCCATCAGGAGCGCTTCCATGGCGACGAGCCACACCTCGATCGACGGCTCGGTCGGTCGCTGGATTCGATCGATGGCGCGCTGGGCCGCCTCGACGTCGTCGAACTGGAGCTCGCAGGTCGCGAGCGCCTGATTGCGAAGAACGGCCTGGGCCTCGCTGAGCGCCGTCTCTTCGAGGGCGCGGAGCCGACTGCGCGCTTCGTCCCACATGCCAGCCTGTGTGAGCGGTCCCGTGGCCATCAAGACCAGTGCGACGTGTCGCTTGGGATCTTCGCGAGCCACTCGGTTCAGAAGCCGGTCGAGCGCGGCGATTGCGGTGGGACGCGCGTCGTCCTCCTGCAGTCGCTGACAAAGCAACGATAGACCGCGGATGTCTCGCATTCGTCGCACGGAGCTCCACAAGAGTCCGAGGCCGACCAGTGCGCCGATCGCGCCGGCCAGCCGCGCCGCTTCCTCGGGCGGTGTCGAGGTCGCCCGCAGCGCGTAGAGCGCGACGGTACCCACGACGAGGACGGTGAGGGCCGATCCCACGAACGAGCGAAGCACCGTTGCCACCGACAGAAGGCTGAAAGGAACTCCCCAAGCCATACTTCGAGCGACCGGCGCGGCCGCTCCGACGGCCAAAGCCGCGATGAGCGTCGGTATCATCGCTATGGTGCGCCCGTCGAGCGGTACGCGTAGTAGTGCTTGAGCACCCGGCGGACGTAGCGCTGCGTCTCTTTGTAAGGCGGAATGCCGTTGTACTTCTCCACGGCGCCCTCTCCGGCGTTGTAGGCGGCCACCGTCAGCACCAGATCACCCTTGAAGCGGTTTGCGAGAAGTCGGAGGTAGCGCGCGCCTCCCAGAATGTTCTGTCTCACGTCGAACGGGTCCGACACGCCCATCGAACGCGCTGTCTTCGGCATGAGCTGCATCAGGCCCATCGCACCCGCGCGACTCACGACCGTCGGGTTGAAGTCGCTTTCGACCCTCATCACTGCGCGGATGAACGGCTCGGGTAGCTGGTAGAGGCGCGCGGCTTCATCGATCAGGCCGTCGTAGCGCCGGTAACGAGCCGGGTCCCGTTGGCCTGTGCCCGAAGCCTTGGAACCCGCCGCCTTCTTCTTTGCAGCGTGCTTCGACTTCGACTTCTTGCTGCTTCGCACCACGAGCTGGCATCGCCGGCCCGGCTCCCGGATGTTCGTGTAGTGAAGAGTCCCGTCCGAGCGTTTGCATCGATAGATGTCCGCTCTCGCGGATGAGGACGCTCCGGTGAGGGCGCACGAGACGGTGAGGATGGTCGTTAGCAGCCGGAGCATCGCCCCGGAGTGTATCGCCGCCGGCCACCTCACGCCAAAATGCGCTGACTTCGCTTGCACTTACCGCGCATCTGCGCATCATGGTGCGCTCCATGCCGACTCCGAGCTTTTTCGAGGGACCTGAAAAGAAGCTGGAGCTCGTCGTCACCCCAGAGTTTGGCTCCCTGCGCGAGCTCGGAGACGACACGTGGCGCCGGGTAGCGGCAGCGGCTGGGGCGAAGATCCTTTCGAGCCTTCGGAACGACCTGTGCGATGCGTATCTTCTGTCGGAGTCGAGTCTCTTCGTGTACGACGATTGGTTCGTTCTGATCACGTGCGGCCAGACGACGCTGGTCGATGCGTTCGAGGAGGTCCTTCGTCACGTGCCTAAGGATGCGATCGCCTTCCTGGTCTACGAGCGCAAGAACGAACACTACCCCGAGCACCAGCCGACGACCTTCTACGACGACGCACGAAGGCTCAAGTCCCTGGTGCCTGGCCGCGCCGTCCGCTTTGGAGACGAGCACGGCCACTACATCCAGATGTTCCACTCGACTCGTCCTTTCCAGCCCGAGACCGCCGATCCGACGGTCGAGGTTCTCATGCACGCAATCGACCGAAGCGTCGCGGAACGCTTCATCGGCAGCCGCGCCTCCACAGGAGAGATGTGGGCTGCGCTCGGCATCGACTCGATCCTTCCGGGCTTCACCACATCTGAACATGTCTTCGAGCCCGCCGGTTATTCCCTGAATGCCCTGAAAGGCATGGAGTACTACACCATTCACGTGACCCCGGAGGCTCTCGGCAACTACGTGAGCTTCGAAACCAACCACGATTTCCGTGGAAGGCTCTCGTCTCTCGTCGGCGGCATCGTCGAGGTCTTCCAGCCGCGCGCATTCGACGTCCTGACGTTTCTGCCCGAGGGCGAGGCAGAGCTTTCGGTCAGCGGTTACTCGCTCGGCGACCACGTGGTGGACCGCCTCGGCGGCTACCGCGTCAGCTACTTCCAGTACTTCGTCCCCCCTTCGGGTCCGAGAGAGCCGTACCAACTCAGCCTCTAGACGTGTGTTAGACTCCGCCGTTCATGCGCGTGGAATGCGATTACCTCGTGTTGGGTAGCGGAGTCGCGGGCCTGAGCTTCGCTCTCGAGGCGGCGCGCGACGGACGCGTTACGATGGTGACCAAGCGCAGCCGTTCGGATTCTGCCACCAACTGGGCGCAGGGTGGCATTGCCGCGGTCCTCGACCCTGCGGACTCCTTCGAGGCGCACGTGAAAGACACGATGGGCACCGGGGGCGGTCTCGCACATCGCGAAGTCGTCGAGATGGTCGTCCGCGATGGCCCCACGCGGATCCGCGAGCTGATGGATCTCGGGGCGCGGTTCAGTCGCAACGAAGACGACCAAGAGCTCGATCTGACCCGCGAGGGCGGTCATAGCGCGCGGCGCGTCGTGCACGCTGGCGACATCACAGGCGAAGAAGTTCAGCGTGTGCTCGTGGACGCCGCGGCGGCTTCGCCCAACATCGACATCATCGAAAACCACATGGCGGTCGATCTGGTGGAAACGTCGAAGTTTGGTGGTGCAAACCGGGTCGTCGGGGCCTACGTCCTCGACGAAACGACCGGCGAGGTGCACACGTACCTGGCTCGAGCGACCGTGCTGGCGACGGGTGGCGCGGGAAAGGTCTACCTCTACACCTCGAACCCGGACGTCGCGACGGGCGACGGCGTCGCCATGGCATATCGAGCGGGCGCGGAGATCTCCAACATGGAGTTCTTTCAGTTTCACCCGACGTGCCTCTATCACCCCGAGGCAAAGAGCTTCCTGATCAGCGAAGCGCTCCGAGGCGAGGGAGGCATCCTCCGCTTGCGTGACGGCGAGGCATTCATGGAGCGGCATCACGAGATGAAGGATCTCGCTCCGCGCGACGTCGTTGCACGCGCGATCGACTACGAGATGAAGCGGCGCGGTGACGACTGCGTGCATCTCGACATGACGCACGAGCCGGCCTCGTATCTCGTCGAGCGATTTCCGAACATCCATGCACGATGCCTCGATTTCGGAATCGACATGACCGAGACGCCCATCCCCGTAGTCCCAGCCGCTCACTACATGTGCGGTGGGGTCACCGTCGACGAGCGCGGCAGCACGACGCTCGACGGCCTGTGGGCCGTGGGCGAGGTGACCTGCACGGGGCTCCATGGCGCGAATCGCCTGGCGTCCAACTCGCTTCTCGAGGGGCTCGTCTACGGTCATCGCACCGCCCTGGCGGCGCGGCGGGCGTCTGCCTCCGCCCCTTCGACGACTTCGCTGGACGTGCCGGACTGGGACGTCGGCGAGGCGGTGCCGAGCGACGAGGCCGTCGTGGTGTCGCAGAACTGGGACGAGATACGTCGGTTCATGTGGAACTACGTGGGCATCGTTCGCACAGACCGCAGGCTTCGACGGGCGTCGCGCCGCATCGGCCTCCTTCAGGAAGAGATCCGCGAGTACTACTGGGCCCACCTCGTCAATCGCGACATGCTCGAGCTCCGCAACATCGCGGACGTCGCGGAGCTGATCATCCGTTGCGCTAGCTCACGCAAAGAGAGTCGTGGGCTACATTACAATCTCGACTATCCCCACGCCGGCGACGAGTGGGAAGGCGATACGCGCGTGTCGAAAGGCACCGCACCCTTCATCCGCGCCGAGTGAGCATTCGCGGGAGCGGACTGCTACTTTGTGAGAGCGGGGTTAGTCCGCTTTCTTACTTTTTTGGGGGAGAGATGCGTTTCCTTCTTATCGTTTTGACCACAATCGCCTGCTTCACGACGACGACGCTCGTGCAAGCGCAGGGCTCCACCTCACGCGAAGCGCAAATCGCGGAGGCCAAGGCGGCGTTTTCCGCTGGAACGCGCGCGTATTCCAACGGTGACTTCGAAACTGCGCTTCGGAGCTTTCGAAGAGCGTACGAGCTGACCGGTAGTCCCGACCTCTTATACAACATCGCGACGGTGTCGGACCGGATGCGTCTCGACGAGGAGGCTCTGGAAGCCTACGAGGGCTACCTCGAAGCGCGACCGGAGTCGGTCGATCGCGAGCACGTTGCGAGCCGGATCGAGGTGCTGCGCGAAGCGATCACGGCGCGAAAGCAAGCTGAGCTCGATGCCGAGATCGAGGCTAGAAAGGCGGCGCTGGAAGCCGCAGCACGGGTGAAGGCAGAGCGGCCTCTCACGCACTACGTCGGGCCGGGCCCTGGCCCTTGGATCACGATCGGGGTCGGGAGCGCGTCGGTCGTCACCGGAGCCGTCCTCTTCGGACTCGGTCAACGCGACCAAAACAAGGTCGAAAACGCTCCGCCCGGCTCGAGCTACTCCGCGGTAGAGGAGATGGCGGACCGCGGGCCCAAGCGTACCAAAGCCGGGATCGCGTTGATGGGCGTGGGCGGCGCCGCGGTCATCGGCGGGATCATTTGGCAGCTCACGGGCGGGCACGAAGAGGCCATGCCCGAGGTCAGTATCGGCCCGACGGGCATCCTGGTGAAGGGGAGGTTCTGATGCGGCTTCAATGCATGTTGCTCGTGTCCTTGGTCGCGCTCTCGGGTTGCGACCTCGCGATCAAGAACGGTTTGTTCGCATGCGGCCAACCGTCGGACTGTCCTTCTGGATACTTCTGCTGGAGCAGCGACAACCGGTGCTACGACTCGCAGGAGCCCCAGTGCGAGCCCAAGTCCTGCGATCAGGTGATTGCAGAGTTTGCTGCGCTCGGAATTCCGATCGAGTGTGGCTCTCTCCCAGACGGCTGCGACGCCTCGATCGAATGCGGCGGGTGCCCCGATGGTACGGTTTGCGGTGCAAACGGCCAGAACTTCCGCTGTGGATGCGACGAAGTCACGTGCTCTTCCTTCGGATCGGGGGCCGAGTGCGGCTTCATC
Organism: Myxococcales bacterium; assembly: GCA_024643985.1. GTDB lineage: Bacteria > Myxococcota_A > Polyangia > Polyangiales > Houyiibacteriaceae > SG8-38. Next base: position 94,425 of record JAHELW010000001.1, read on the forward strand.
CCGAGACGCTGCGGCGGTGAATCCGAGCCGATCTTCTGCGGGCAATGCCTCGGTGACGGTCTGGAATGCGTCGACAACCAGTGCGTCTGCCCGTCGGGCGAGAGCTGCGACGACCAGTGCATGGGTCGATGTACGGGCGAAGAGGTGTGCGTCGAAGGTGAGTGCTGCATTCCGACCTATCCGTGCACGGACAACGAGTGCTCTCCCCCGGGAGGCCTTCCGGATGGCTGCGGCGGCGTGGCCCAATGTCCGCCGTGTAGCAACCAGGAAGAATGTATCTTCACCGAGAATCTCGTCTACGAGTGTGTCGACGACTGCACGTGCGACGCTCAGAATATCGAGTGCGGTAGCGCGACCATATGCGGTACGCCCACGCTCTGCGGTACCTGCGACGACAACGGCTTCGGGGACGGCTATCGCTGCGAGAGCGGCCGTTGCGTCTGCGAGGACCAGTTCGAATACAACGACGACTTCACCAGCTTCGCCCTCGTCTGCAGCGAGGAGGCCGGCGGGGTCAACTGCATGCAGGACGCATGGAGCGTGGACCTCCAGGCGACGCTGCACGACGGTAACGACGTCGACTACTACGCGCTCGAGGTGCTCGACTCGTATACTTCGATCGTCGCCCAGCTCTACAACGGCTTCAGCAGTCGCGCGCTGCACATCACATACCTCTGCCCAGACGGCTTCGTCGGCATGGTCGGATGCTCTCACTGGGTCGATTCGTACGACGGGATCGAGTTCTGCACGTCGTTCGACGACATCGTGAGCATCGAGCGGTGGTGCGACCAGAGCGCCAGCTCGCAGGTCGGCACGGTGCTCGTCGGCGTCGAATCCCGAGAGTTCGCCGGCGCCTGCGACGGTTATGGGCTGAAAATCCTCGCAACTTACGGCCCGAGCCTTCCGCCATTCTGATCTCGTTCGGTGGCCTACGTGAAGCTCCCGCAGCCGAGGGGTGGGCTCGGGCTCTCCCCGGTTGACTCCGCTGCCCGTCGCGGATAAGAGGCTCCCGCCGAGATGAGCCGATACCTATTCACCTCCGAGTCGGTGACCGAGGGTCACCCCGACAAAATCTGCGACAAAGTCAGCGATTCGTTGCTCGACGCTTATCTCGCCCAAGACCCGAAATCACGGGTTGCGGTCGAGACCATGGTCAAGACCGGCTTCGTCGTCGTCGGTGGCGAGGTCACGTCCAAGGCCACGATCGAGATCGCGAAGATCGTTCGCAAAGCGATCACGGACATCGGCTACACCGACTCGTCGATGGGCTTCGACGCGGAGACCTGCGGGATCCTCGCTGCCGTCGAGCAGCAGTCGCCGGACATCGCGCGGGGCGTCGACTCGAGCGCGAACAAGGAGCAGGGAGCCGGTGACCAAGGCCTCATGTTCGGTTATGCAGTCAACGAGACGCGGCAGCTGATGCCGATGCCCATCGCGCTTTCGCACAAGCTCGCGCGCCGACTTTCCGAGGTTCGCAAGAAGAACATCATCGAGGGGCTTCGTCCCGATGGCAAAACGCAGGTCACGGTGGAGTACGAGGACGACAAGCCCAAGCGTTTCGACGCCGTCGTCGTCTCCACCCAACATGCGGAAAGCGTCAAGCAGCGGGCTCTCCGGGAAGCGATCATCGAGGAGGTCATCCAGAAGACCCTCCCCGCAAAGATGATCGACCGAAAGACCAAGATTCACATCAATCCCACAGGGCGTTTCGTCGTCGGTGGCCCCTACGGGGACGCCGGTCTCACCGGCCGGAAGATCATCGTCGATACCTACGGCGGCATGGGGCGGCACGGCGGAGGTGCGTTCAGCGGGAAAGACCCTTCGAAAGTCGACCGAAGCGCCGCTTACTTCGCACGCTACGTGGCCAAGAACATCGTCGCCTCGAAGGTCGCTTCGCGGTGCGAGGTGCAGGTCGCGTACGCGATCGGCGTCGCGCGGCCGATGGGTGTCTACGTCACCACGTTCGGCACCGGCGTCGTCCCTGACGAAAAGATCAGCAAAGTGGTCTCCCATCTCTTCGATTTTCGCCCCGCCGCGATCACCGAAACGTTGGATTTGCTTCGCCCGATCTACGCCTCGACCGCGGCATACGGCCATTTCGGCCGCACGGAGAAGTCGTTCACGTGGGAGCGTACCGACCGCGCAGAGGAGCTCCGCAAGGCGCTCATGCCGAAGCGCGGTCGCTAGGGTCTGAGGCTCCGGCGCGCTACACTACCGGCGGCATGGCTGAGCCACCACTTTCGACGCTCTCGGGTTGGGGGAGACATTCGGCTGAAGGCCGCGAGCTCGTGGGTGAAGACCTCGAGCAGATGAGCGCCGATGCACATCTTTCGCGTGGCCTCGGACGTTCGTATGGCGATGCCTCGCTTCCCCCGGGCGACCAGCCCGACGTCCTGAACACCACCTTTGCCGATCGGATTCTCGCCTTCGACGGCGAGACAGGCGTGATTCGAGCCGAATCCGGTCTCTCTTTGAACGAGCTGAATCGCCTCTTGATGCCTCGTGGCTACTTCACGCCCGTATCGCCCGGTACGAAGTTCGTCACCATGGGCGGAATGGTCGCGGCCGACGTTCATGGAAAGAACCAGCACAAGGACGGGAACTTCGGAGATCACGTCCTTTCACTGAAGATGCGGGTGGCCGACGGACGTATCGTCGAGTGCTCGGCCGATCGTCACCGGGACTTGTTTGCCGCGACAATCGGGGGGATGGGCCTCACGGGGCACATCCTCGAGGTCGAGTTCGGGCTGCGTCGAATTCCGTCCGCGTGGATTTGGCAGGAAAGCCGGCGGATTCACGACATCGACGAGTTCCAAGACGCGTTGGAGAGCGCGGCGCCCGAGTGGCCGTACACGATGGGGTGGATCGACTGCCTTGCACGCGGCGACGACATGGGGCGGGGCATTCTCATGACCGGTAGGTGGGCGGATCGAAACGAGGCGCCCCCAAAGCCACCCAAGCAGCGCTTTCAACCCAAGCTGCGCTTCGACTGGCCCTCGTGGGTCCTGAATGGAATGACGATTCGACTTTTCAACGAGCTGTACTACCGAAAGCAGTGGCGCGCAGTGTCGAGTGGCCTGATCAGCCACGAGTCCTTTTATTATCCGCTCGATGCGATTCGCTCGTGGAATCGCATGTACGGCCGGCGCGGCTTTACCCAGTACCAGTGCGTGCTTCCGCGGGAGGCTGGGCGGAGCTCAGCGCGGCGGGTGCTCGAGGTGCTCACCGCTCGTGGGGGAGCATCGTTTCTATGCGTGATCAAGGATTTCGGGCGCGAGGGCAGGGGCGTTCTTTCGTTCCCGCGCCCCGGAATCACGCTTGCTCTCGACATCGCGATTCGAGACGACACGCAGGCCCTCGTCGATGCGCTCAACGAGCAGGTGCTCCGAGAAGGCGGACGCATCTATCTCGCGAAGGATTCGTTTACTCGCCGCGAGCACTTCGAGAGCATGGAGGGGAGTCGTCTCCACGAGTTTCGGGCGGTCCGCGACCGATGGGATCCGCAGCGACGTTTTCGAAGCGCGCAGTCGGTGCGTTTGTTGGGGGACTGACGTGAGGGCTGCGTTTCTCGGTGCAACCAAGGGGATGGGTCGCGCGCTTGCTCGCTCGATGGCCGAGCGTGGCGACCACTTGTGCCTTCTCGGGCGGACTCCATCCGAGCTCGATCGAAGCGCGGCGGACCTCGAAGTCAGGGGGGAACAGCCGGACGTTCCCGTCGTCGCATGCGATCTGGAGAAGCCAGAGATGTTCTCCGACGCGATCGAGCGCGCCGCGGAGGCCCTCGGCGGGCTCGACGCCGTCATCGTCACCGCGGGGATCTTCGCGACGCAAGAAGAGCTCGAAGCGGATTCCGCTCTTGCCGAGCGGCTCCTGCGGGTGGACTTCGTAAACACCGTGCTGTTTTGCGAAGCTGCGAAGAAGGCTCTGCTCGCTCGAGGCGGCGGGACGCTCTGCGCGTTCAGCTCGGTCGCAGGCGAGCGCGGCAGAAAACCCGTGATCCTCTACGGCGCGGCCAAAGCCGGTCTCTCCCGCTATCTCGAAGGCCTCGACCACAAGCATCATGCGGACGGGCTTCGAGTCATCACCGTCAAGCCCGGGTTCGTCAAGACCTCGATGACCGCCGGCCTCGAACCACCGCCCTTCGCAGGGGAGCCGAACGACGTGGCGCGTCTCGTCGTGCGAGCCATCGACCGGGGTACGCCGGTCGTGTACGCGCCTTCGATCTGGCAGCTGATCATGGCGGCCATCCGGGCGCTGCCGCGAACGCTCATGCGCCGCGTAGGCTTTTAGGTCTGCGCCTTCGTCTTGGCCTCGATGAAGCGCGCAATGTCGGGGCGCGTAGCTCGGTAGGCGGCCGCCACGTGCAGCGCCCCGCTGAACAGGCTCACGAAGACGATCCCTCCGATGACCTCGGGGAGACCCGTACCGCTTTCCTCCCGCGGCATCGGGGGAAAGGTCACTTTGATGTGCTGCACGAGTGAGACCGTGTAGGCCGCGATCCAGATCAGCTTCGCCGCCACCGCCTGCTTGATCCACCATTGCGCGGGCTTGCGCCGCCAGCTGAGCATGAAGCTTCCGATCAGCACGAGCCCCGATACGACGACGTTGGCAGCGGCCATGGGTCTTCGATATGGATTGCTGACCTGCGCCTCGAGCAGCTCGACCTCGATCTCGGAGAGCTCGACGTCCGGACCATAAAGCTCCCTGACGTCCTCGGGGAGTGGCGCCAGCGAGAGGTCGTACGCGCCCCTCAGGACCCCTGCGATGCCGAGCATCGTCAGCAGGGTGGAGACCAAAAGGATCGTGATGACGACCCTTCTTTCACTGGTTTCGCCTGTCATCGCTGCTTCGAATCGTTGTAACCTGGCCTGCGAGCCCGATCGACCCCAAATCGCCAGGAGCAATGATGTCCTCGGAACCGAACCGCTCGGGTGTATTCGCCGACTACTTCGAGCGCGACGACTTCAGCGCCGACCGAATTCGCTGGCTCATCTCGCTTCGATGGGTGGCCATGGCCGGTGTTCTCGTCGCGACCGGATTTGCAATTGCGGGTCCGTTTACCGGTGTCGCTTGGCCGGTGTTCCTCTTGGTCGTCGTGGCTGGGAGCGCGTACAACGTCATGCTCCTTCGGCGGGCTCCGGGACCCGGCTCGGGTAAGAGAGCCGCGGTTTCGCAAGCTTTGTTCGATCTGGTGCTCCTCACGCTCGTCCTTTGGGCCGCGGGCGGCATCTCGTCACCGTTCATCGCGTTCTACGTCTTTCACCTGGCGCTCATCGCCGTGCTTGGCGGCCCGATGGCCACGCTGATCGCAACGGCCGCCGCCTTTGCGGGCGCGGGGTTTCTCGCGCTCACCGAGTGGGTACCTGCCCTGAAGATCGGCTCTTGGAACCCCGAGCCGCCCTGGGACACGATCGGCAACGTCGCCGCCTTCACGACCACGGCCGGCGCGATCGCCTACGTCGTGCTTCACGCCGTCCGCGAGCTTCGGGATCGAGAGCTTGCTCTCGCAACCGCGCGCGATCAGGCGGAGCTCGAGTACCAAGTGATCTCGAATACGCTGGACGAGCTCGAGGCCGGTCTCGAGGTGGTCTCTTCCGACGGCCGCATCGAGTGGCGCAACCGTTTGGCCGACGAGATCGCTCCTACTCCAACGAGCGATGATACGTGGGAATGCCCCGTCGCGACGCGCCGATGCGAAACCCAGCCGCCTGGGCTCTGTCCCGTGTGGCGCGCGCGGGACGAGGGGGCGGAGGGCCGGTGCCGCTTCGCCGTCGGCGAACGTCGGTACGAGATGCTTTCGTTTCCCTTGGCCTCGCGAACCGAAGGTCAATCGCGGATCATGAATCTCTACGTCGACCGGACGAAGATCTTGCTCGCGGAACGCCGCCTTCTCCATGCCGAGCGGTTGGCGAGCCTCGGCCGCGTTGCGCAAGGCGTCGCACACGAGCTCAACACGCCGCTAGCAACGATCCGCACGCTCGCGGCGGACATGCCGGAGGCGATCCGTTCGCTCGGGGGCGGACAGGCCCTGCAGTCGGATCTCGCCGAGTCGGCTGCGCTGATTCGGGACGAGACCGAGAGACTCGGCCGCATCACCCACTCGCTGCTGACCGGCGGGTCGCTTCCGCGAATGCGTCTCGACTCATCGGCTCCGTTGCTTCCCATCGTGGAGCGGGCACAGGCGCTCGTGTTTGCCGGCGTGCGGGAAGGTGGACCTGAGCTCCAGATCGGCGATGGCGTCGCAGAGCTCGTGGTCGCGGCGGATTCCGACCGCCTACTTCAAGTCCTCGTCAACCTGTTGCAGAACGCGGTCGATGCGAACCGAGAGGGTGGCGGTCGGACGGTCTGGCTGAGTGCCCGGCGCTTGGGACCTGCGGTCGAGATCATTGTCGAGGACGAGGGCGTCGGTCTTCATCCCGAGATCGAGGGCCGCCTTTTCGAGCCCTTCGCCACCACGAAGCCGCCGGGCGAGGGAACCGGACTCGGGCTGTACGCCTCGTACATGCTCGTTCAAACGATGGGTGGCGATCTCACGATTGAGAACCGTGACCCCAGCGGAGCCTGCGCGCGGGTGCGGTTGCCGGCCGGGAGCCAGACGCTTGCAAAAGACGGCGGGGTGCATAATCGTGCGCCCTACTCATGAGCGGTAGCGTTCTGATCATCGACGATGATGCGGCGTTTCGCTTCGCCATGGCGAAGGCACTCCGGCGGGGTGGCTACGCCGTGTCGGAGGCCGGAAGCGGCGAAGAGGCGGTCGAGGTGTTGTCAAACAGCAATTCGCCGGACGTCGCACTGCTCGATCTCAAGATGAAAGGGATCGACGGCTTGGAGGTGTTGCGCCGCTGCGGTTCGATTCCCACCAGCGTGATCGTCCTGACCGGCCACGGCACCGTGAAGGCCGCGGTCGAGGCCATGCGGCTCGGCGCCTTTTCGTTCCTCGAGAAGCCGGTCGATGCCAACATGCTCAAGCCCCTTCTCCGCCAGGCGATGGTCGAGCGTGGACGTTCCGAGGGGGGCGCAGCAAGCGAAGCCAGCCCACTCGTCGGCACGAGCACCGCGATGGACGAGGCACGTGACTTCGTTCGGACCGTGGCTCCGACGGACGAGACCGTGTTGATCTTCGGGGAGACCGGAACCGGCAAGGAAGTCGTTGCGCGCCAGATTCACGCTCAGAGCAATCGTGCGGAGCGGTCTTTCGTCGCGATGAACGCGGCATGCGTGCCACGGGAGCTCTTCGAGAGCGAGCTATTTGGTCACAAGCGCGGTGCGTTCACCGGTGCGCACGACGATCGGCAGGGGCTCTTCCGCGAGGCCGACGGCGGGACGCTCTTCATCGACGAGCTCGCCGAGCTTCCGCTCGAGAGCCAGGCCAAGCTGCTGCGCTCAATCGAAACGAAGACGATACGTCCCGTCGGCGAGTCGGGCGAGACCGAGGTGGATGTGCGAATCGTCGCTGCCACGAATCGCGACCTCTGGGCCGAAACTCAAGCGGGTAGGTTCCGTGAAGATCTCTATTTCCGGCTTCAAGTGTTTCCGGTTCTCGTTCGACCGCTGAGGGAACGTATCGACGATATCCGCCCGCTCTCGGCGCATCTTCTGGACCGCCTCGGTAAGGGCGACATCGAGCTCGACCCCGAAGCGCTCTCGGCCCTCGAGGAGTACGATTGGCCCGGCAACGTCCGGGAGCTGCTCAACGTCTTGCGGCGCGCATCGCTGTTTGCGATCTCCAGCACGATCGATGCCGACCTCGTGCACCGGATGATCGCGGCGAGTGTTTTTGGCAACGCCCGCGACCTGGCTCGGCCCGAGGTCGCCGCGGACGCTACGAGCGCCAGCCTCGCGGAGGTCGAGCGGGAGCACATCGAGCGCGTGCTTCGAGAGATGGACGGCAACATCACGCGCGCGGCCGTGGCGCTAGGAATCGACCGCCGGACGCTACAGAGAAAGCTCCGATCCTACGGCATCGAAGCGCAGTAGGACCTGGGATGGCCCGCGTTCTATTCAGCTATGCCTTTCGCCCGCTCTTCTTGCTTGCGACGCTCCATGCGATCGTCGTCGTGCCTTTCTGGGTGGCGGGATGGCTTGGCTTGTACTCGCTGCCGACCTCGCTCGGCGGGCCGGTATCGTGGCACGCACACGAGATGATCCATGGCTTTGCGGGTGTAGCCGTCGGGGGCTTTGCGCTCACGGCGGTTGCTACTTGGACCAAGCGACCTCCAGTCGCCGGCGCGCCCCTTTTTCTTCTCGCGGTGCTCTGGCTTTTCGCGCGTCTGCTCCTGGCATCGGAACAGACCCTGTCGTTCGGCATCGCGGCTGACGTCGCCTACGGGGTCGGATTGTTCGCACTCGTGGGCCGCGAGGTCATCGCAGCGCGCAGCGTGCGGAACTACAAGGTTCTCGTGCTCCTCGCTTTGCTGCCCGTTGCGAACGCGCTCTTCTTCGTCGGGGCGAGCCGCGGGCGGGGTTGGGCGATGACCATGCTGTTCGCTGCGATGTGGCTGTTGGTGCTGCTGATCAACCTGATCGGAGGACGGATCATCCCCGCATTTACTCGAAATTGGATCAGGCGCCGGGTCGAGACCGGTCGCGAGCAGCCACTGACTCTGCCGCCCGTATTCGATCGATTCGACCTTCTCACGACCTGGCTGCTCGTCGGCTTTGCCGTCCTTCACACCGCGGCCGCGCCGTCGGAGTGGATCGCCGGGCTGGGCGTCGTGACCGGGGCGCTGCTCTTCGTGCGCCTCGCACGCTGGCAGGGGATACGCGCGCTTCGTGAGCCTCTCGTCTGGGTTCTGCACCTCGCATTTGCATGGATACCCATCGGTGTGCTCCTTCTGAGCGCCGCGGCGGCCGGACTGGCACCGCGCACGGCCGGCACGCACGCGCTGACGAGCGGCGCGATCGCCACGATGATCGTCGCGGTCGCGGGCCGCGCCGCGCTTGGGCACACGGGCCGGCCCCTCCAGAGCCATCCGGCGCTGACGGCGGCCTACCTCGCGATCACCGTCGCCGCGGTATTTCGTGTCGCCGCGACGGCGGGCCCGGGTGCACGCTTCTTTCTAATTGCCTCTGCCGTAGCCTGGACCACCGGCTTCCTCTGCTTCGCGTGGCGCTACGTCCCGATCCTCGCCCAGAAAAAACAACAAAACCCAGGCTCCCTCCCAACCGTGTAAGGGGGACATTCTCCCCCCCCTAGACCCCTCTCATTTCAACCACTTACGACCCACACCGCGAAAACCCGAATTCGAGGCAGCGCTACCGCGCATACGGGGCACGGAAAACACACGACGCGGGCCTGCGCGGATCGGAGCGGCCTGCAAAGGTGGCCCGTAGGACTGGAGGTGTAGGCCACGCACGCCGCTCCTCGGGCTGCGCGCCAATCGCCGGTGGTTGCTGTTGTGGCGATTGTCACTTGGCACGTCCGCTCCGACCCACGTCGCGTTTTTTCCGAGCCCCTGGGCAGAAGTCTTGCCTCTATTCATCAACCACCCCCAAGACACGCAGGGGCGCGAGCCGGAACGGCGAAGCCCGGCGCGCATGCGCCGCCAAGCCGGAGCGCAGCGCAGGCGCGGAGGGAGGATTACGGGTGGGGGTGGGTGGGTGGTGTAACCAAACAGGCCCGCGTCGTGTTCTTTCCGAGGCCCGTATCCCTAGGCCCGCTGTCTCGCGAGTCTGCCGTTCAGCTCGGGAGCACGACTGTAAACACCGTTCGTCCGGGGCGGGAGTCGACGTTGATGTGTCCGCCGTGCTCGGTGACGATACGCTGGGTGATCGCAAGGCCGAGGCCCGTGCCTCCTTGCTTTGCGGTGTGATAGGGCTCGAAGATCGCTTCGGCGCGGTCGGCGGGGATTCCCGGCCCGTCGTCTTCGACGCGCACGTAGACGGCCTCCCCGGTCTGCTCGAGGCTCACGGAGATCGTTCCGCCACCATCCGGGTGGGCGGATGCGACGGCATCCCGTGCGTTTTGCAGCAGGTTGTGGAGCACTTGGGTAATTTGGTCAGGGTCGACGAACGCATAAACGGGGGCGCTCGGCAGGTGAACCCGCAGGGTGGCCGGGCCCTCGCCGTGAAGCGAAGTCGCGCGAGCAATCGTCTCACAAAGATCCGCGCGCCGAAGTGTCGGCGAAGGAAGCCGCGCAAAGCGGCTAAACTCGTCGACGATGTTTCGCAGCCGGTCGACCTCGTGCAGGATCGTGCGGGTCGATTCGTCGAAGAGCGCGTCGAACTCCTCGTGCGACCTTGCGTGCGCTTTCCGAAGCGTCTCGATCGAGAGACGAATTGGCGACAGTGGGTTCTTCAGCTCGTGCGCGAGGCTCTTCGCAATTCCCTGCCACGCCGCGACCCGTTCGGTCCGCCTCAGCTCGGCTCGTGCGCTACGAAGGTCGCGCGTCATTCGGTTGAACGCCGTCGCAGTGGCAGGAAACGCCCCTCCGCCATCGTCTCGAAGAGTCGTCTCGAGGTCCCCGCTGCCCACACGGGTTGCAGCGGCGGTCAGCTCGTCGACCGAGGACTGAAGCCAGCGGTTCAGATAGCCGCCAAACAAGAACGCGAGGCCGATCGCGACGAGCGCGACGCATGCGATCCACAAGAGCAAGGGCGGTGCCCTTCGATCGACCCGAGGACGCCAAAGAACTACTGCTTGGACGACGCCTGCAGAGTCGGCCAGCTCTCCGATCACCTCGGAGTCATCCGTTGCCCCACCAGCAATCGCGACCTGATCTGGATCCAGGCTCCGAAGCGTCGACAAGCGGTGCCCGCCTACGATCGAAAGCCGGGCGCCACCGCGCGCAATCGCACACCCATCAACGAGGAATCGTCGATGCTCTTCGCTCCCCAGCATGACGAGGAATGGGCGATCTCGAGCCTCGCGGGCCTGCCGAGTGAGCTCCGTCCCGTCGCGCCCGAGCATACGCTGCCGATGACCCGTGGCGACGACTTCACCTCGCAGCGAGTCGATCACCCAGAGCACATCGAGCCCCGCCCCCTCCATCACCCCGCGAAACAGGCGGTCGTAGTCGAGCTCGGGGTCCACGCCTCGCGCTGTTTCGTGAAGCAGCGTATCCACCGCGAGATCGTCTTGGCAGAGCCGCTGCACGGCGGCCTTGCGCCGCGCGCCGAGCTCCTGAATCCTCGAACGAGCCAGGCGGGCTTCGCTCGTCGTCGCCCCTCGACCCCATCCGGCGACCGCGAGCCACACGACGGCCGTTAGTGCGACCGGTATGACAGCCGCGAGCGCAAAAAGGCCGATCGCGCGAGCTCTGAAGGGCGTCATGGTGCGGCCATGCCGCCTAGCACACGTTCCTCCCGCGGCAGCTTGGCGCCATCCGAGGACGCGCTCTCCCCCTCTTCGTCGAACTGCTCCATCATGAAGAGGTTTGGATCGGCAACGTCAGGAGGGCGCGCGACTTCGACCGGTGCCGTTCCTGACAGAAAGACCTCGTCGATGGCATCCTCTTGTCCCGGGTAGGCGAGGAGCCCCGAAGAAGGGTCGATGCGAGTACGAATGACTCCGCTAGGCATGGCGAAGTCCGTGTCGCTCGGGCTTTGGTCGGCCGCACCCATGACCTCGATCCAAATCGGAAGCGCGGTACGCGTCCCGGTCTCGCGCTTGCCGAGGGAGCGTTGGTCGTCGAAACCAACCCAGACTCCCGCGACTACCGATGGCGAGTAACCGATGAACCACGCGTCGCGCGCTTCGTTGCTCGTGCCCGTCTTGCCGACCACCGGGCGCTCGAGACGCTGGGCGGGCATACCCGTTCCCTCCGTGACGACGCTGCGAAGCATGCTGGTCATGATGTACGCTTCGCTCGGGTCCATGACGTCACGCGAGGGCTCTTGCGGAGTCAACGGGATCTCCGCTCCGTCCGGGGCCACGATTCGGGTGACGAGACGTGTCGGCGCCCATCGTCCGCCGGCAGCGAAAGTCGCATAGGCGTTGGTGAGCTCGATCGGCCTCACGCCACTTGCGCCGAGCGCCAGCGCCATGTCCTCTTCGAGCTTCGTCGTGATTCCGTTCTGTCTCGCGAACTGGGCGACGTCCTGTACGCCGACGTCTTCGACGACGCGAATCGCTACCATGTTGATCGACCGTGCGAGCGCCTGCCGAAGCCGCACCGCGCCCTGGTAGTTCCACTGCTCGTAGTTGCGCGGTTTCCACTCGTCATACACGGCTGGCGCGTCGACCACCAAAGATGCAGCGGTGAATTTCCGGGACTGGATTGCCCGAGCGTATACCACGGGTTTGAACGTGCTTCCGGGCTGACGGATGGCCTGGCTCGCTCGGTTGAAGCCGCTGCGCGCGGCAAACCCGCCAATCATCGCGAGCACGGCACGCGTGCGCGGGTCGATCACGACGACCGCACCCTCGGGCCCCCGCTCGAGACGCGCGACGGCAGGGTCCTCTTCACTGCCGAACTGAGCGATCGACACCGGAAACAGATCGCCCTTTTTCGCAAATCGCTTCGCATCCAACCGCTCTGGGTTGTGACGGGCCGCATCCCTCATCGAAAGGATCGCGCCGTGACCTGCCACGTCGAGCCGTATCTGCTCGTCTTCCGCATCGACTCCGGTGACTCGTGCAAAATACGTCCGGCCCATTCGGAGCGACTCCGTTGGTGGCGTAGCTTTCGGGCCGCGCCGGCGCTTCTTCCGAATCGGTCCGACATATCCTTGACGCGCATCGATGGCCGAGAGCCCTCGTTGAAGCGCGGCTCGGGCCTTCCGCTGTAGCGAGAGATCGATGCTGGTGTGCACCTTGTAGCCGCCCGCGCCGAGCGCCTCTTCACCAGCGGCGTCTCGCAGCACGCGGCGGGCGATCGTCAGCACCTCGGGAGCCGCGCCGGAGCCCTCCGAAAGCGGCACGGGCTCGACCTTGGCGTCCCGCGCTGCTGCGATTGCTTCCTTGCTCAGGTCCGGCCAGTACACTTCGCGCTTGTCTTCGAGCTGCGCCAGCACGTAGCGCTGTCTCCGCCGGGCTGCTTCGAGATTGCGGCGCGGAGAGAGACGGGACGGGGCCTGTGGGATCCCCGCGAGCAGCGTCGCTTCGGCAAGCGTCAGCTCGCTTGCGTTCTTTTCGAAGTAGTACCTGGCTGCTTCTTGCACGCCGTAGCGCCCGTGTCCGAAGTTCACGTTGTTGAGGTAGAGGTGGAGAATCTCGTCCTTGGTGAGCTCGTTTTCCAGCCGGCGCGCCAGGATCAGCTCTCGCAGCTTGCGGGAAATGGTGCGCTCCGGCGTCAAGAGCATCAGCTTGACCACCTGCTGCGTGATGGTGCTGCCGCCCTGTGCAGCTCGCCCCTCCATGATGTCGCGGCCGACGGCTCTTAGAATCCCGTAGTAGTCCAAGCCTTCGTGTTCATAGAAATCGGCGTCTTCGGCAGCCAGCACCGAGAGCACGACGTTGCGGGGTACTTGCGACATCGGGATGACCGTACGCCGCTCCGTGAAGATCTCGCCGAGCACCTTTCCGTGACGATCGTAGACACGCGTGGTCTGAGGCGGCCTGTAGTCGCGGAGCGTCGCCACGGAGGGCAGGTCGCGGCTGAAATAGGCATAGGTGCCAAGCACGATCAGCGCTCCGGCGATCAGTCCGGCGCCGATCAGCTTCGGGAGCCACGACCGCTCACCGCGCCGTCGCTTCTTGCGCGCGGTCCCCTTGCGTCTCCGTCGTTGCGTTTTCTTCCCTGCCATCTCGTCCGCCGGCGCCTATAGCATCCCCCGCTGGGCGCCATCTCCCCTAATTCATGACACCTCGCGACGGCTATTCATTCCCAGCCGTTTGCGCGATGATTTCGTCGG
>JAHELW010000096.1 GCA_024643985.1 Myxococcales bacterium
GGGCCCGCTCCGCCGTCGAGAAGGGGGATCACGTCGTTGCCTCCGATCGCCAGATCTCGAGTGGTGAGCGCGCCGCCCGCTTCGAGCTCTTTGTCGATCCGGCCGCGTAGCTTTGCAAGCGCGGCGAGCTCTCGATCGACGTTTCGGCCCTTGCCGAGAGCGTCCGCTTCTCCGAGACGCAGCAGCGGGTCGACGTTGTCCGGCCCCACGCGTTTGATGAAACGCCGCACGGCGGCGTCGGTCCACTCGTCGCTGTAGCAGATCAGATGGTGCCTGATCAGCGCGACGATCAGCTCTCGTTCGTCGTTCGAAAAGCGATAGTCGCGAAGCCATCGGTCCGCCATGTCGGCTCCGACTGTCTCGTGGTGGTAAAAGGTCCAGTCCTTCGTCTGCTCCGAATGCGCTCGCGTGCGTGGCTTCCCGACGTCGTGAAGGAGCGCCGCGACTCGCTCGACCGGGTCGCCTTCCGACTCGTCGAGCACGCGCATCGTGTGGTCCCAGACGTCGTACGCGTGCCATTGGTTCTGCTCGCAGCCGACCTGCTCGAGAAGCTCGGGGTACGTCACCTCCAAGATCCCGGTTCGGCGCATGACCTCGAACGCCCGCGACGGGGCCGTCGCTTTCATCGTTTTCAGCCACTCCTCGCGCACCCGCTCGGGGCTCACCTTGCGAAACGTATCGAGCGCCCCCCGAAACGCGGCTTCGGTGTCCTCGGCGAGCTCGAACTCGAGCGTCGCCACGAACCGCGCCCCGCGAAGGATCCGAAGGCCGTCCTCTCGAAAGCGCTCGTCGGGGTCGCCCACCGCGCGAAGGACCTTTGCCTTCATGTCGTCGATCCCGCCAAACGGATCGACGACGTGTCCGTCGACCGGGTCATACGCGATCGCGTTCACCGTGAAGTCGCGCCGAGCGAGGTCCTGATCGATGTCGCCGACGAAGACCACGTTGTCGGGCCGCCGCCCGTCGGTGTAGGCGCCCTCGCCGCGCAGGGTGGTCACCTCGAAGCCCTCCCCCCGCCAGAGGACGGTCACCGTCCCGTGGTCGACCCCGGTCGGGATCACCTTGGGGAAAACCGCTTGCACCCTCTCCGGGCGCGCCGTGGTGGCCACGTCCCAGTCGTTCACGAGCTGGCCCCGCAGCGTGTCCCGGACGCAGCCCCCCACGACCCACGCGCGCTCCCCCGCTTTGCGGAGCTCCTTACAAATTTCGAGCACCGGCCGCGCGATTTGCTGGCGGAGGATTCGGTGTGGCACGTCGAACCGATAACCCTAGGAAAGAACTGACGCAATTGGCCTCTGGACCAATTGGCCCCGACGCCCAACGAGGTTACACTCGTCAGACTGCCCCCCCTGCCCCCGACAATCGAATGAGAAGACTCTGGAAGCCCCTACTTGGATTGGTGGTCGTACTCGCGGCCTTCACCATTTCCTTTGGCTGGCCGCTCGAAAACGGCCTTCAAATTGACATCGACAGCTCGCCGCGCGCCCTCGCGGCCCGCGATAAGACGCCCTGGGACCTGAAAAAGCTCCAGGTCATGAATCGCGTGATTCACGAGGTGAACAGCGACTACGTCGATCCGGGCCGCATCGATCATCAGAAGATGATGCTCGCGGGCCTCAACGCGATTCAGCAGGACATCGCTCCGGTGTTGGTCCACTACGAGGACGGCGCGGACACCCTGAGGGTCCAGGTCAACAGCTCGGAAAGCGAGTTTTCCGTGTCTGACGTCTCGAGCCCTTGGGAGCTCGCGGGGCGATTTCGCGAGGTGTTCTCGTTTCTCCAGACGGAGCTCGAAGACGAGGACGACGTCGAGCTCCGCGACATCGAGTACGTGGCGGTCAACGGCATGCTCCGCACGCTCGACCCGCACACCGTCCTGCTGCCGCCCGAGGTCTACAAAGAGATGCGGACCAGCACGCGAGGCCAGTTCGGCGGGCTTGGCATCGTCATTTCGATCCGGGAGGGGCACCTCACGGTCATCCGGCCGATCGAGGACACGCCTGCGTCGAAGGCCGGCCTTCAGCGGGGCGACCGCATCGTGAAGATCGAGGACGAGTCCACGCTCAACATGCCGCTCAGCAGCGCGGTCGAGCGTCTTCGCGGCCACCCCGGCTCGAAGGTGACGATCTTCATCCGCCGCAAGAACAAGGCGGGCGCCTGGACCCCGCCGCGCAAGGTGGAGCTGGTCCGCGACATCATTCGGATCGACTCGGTCCAGCATCGGATGCTTCGCGACGGCGTCGGCTACATCAAAATCAACAACTTCCAGGGCAACACGCAGGAGGACCTGAGCCACGCCCTAGACACCCTGAACAAGAAGAAGATGCGCGGGCTCGTGCTCGACCTTCGCAGCAATCCGGGCGGCCTGCTCGACCAGGCGGTGCAGGTGGCCGACACGTTCATCGAGGGCGGTCCCATCGTCACCACGTCCTCTCAGGACCCACGGCAGCGGGAGGAGAAGTACGCGACGCGCGCAGGCACCGAGGAGCGGTATCCGATGGTCGTCTTGATGAACGCGCAGAGCGCTTCGGCGAGCGAGATCGTCGCAGGCGCGCTCAAGAACCACGACCGCGCGCTCATCATCGGACAGCAGAGCTTCGGAAAAGGGTCGGTGCAGGTTCTCTACGAGCTCCAGGACGACTCGGCGCTGAAGCTGACGGTCGCTCAGTATCTGACGCCCGGAGACGTCTCGATTCAGGGCGTCGGCATCGTCCCGGACATCGCGATCAGCCCCATGACGGTCGACGAGCAAGACATGGATCTCGAGGTCGACAACTTCTTCGTCCGGGAGGCGGACCTCGACGCGCACCTAACGCACGAGAGCGCCAGCGAATCGCAGGCCCCTGCGCTGGTGATGGGCTACTACCTGAACCCAGAGCTCCGCCAGCGCCTCCGCGAGTCCGAGCCCGACGAGGAAGAAAACGAGGACGAGGAAGCCTTCCTGATCCGCTTTTCGAAGAACATCGTGCTGAACGCGAAATCGTCGAAGCGCCCTCAGATGCTGCGCGAGTCGCAGCCGATTCTCGAACGGGTGCAGAGGCAGGAAAACGAGAAGGTCGTGCGCGATCTGAAGAAGGTCGGTGTGGACTGGAGCGTCGGCCCAGACCAGGGACCGAGCAAGGTGCGGGTCGTTGCGAAGACCAGCGCGAACGGGAAGCCGACCCGCGCCGGCGATTCGCTTTCCCTCGAGGTAGAGGTGACCAACGAGGGTCCGGGCACTCTCTATCAGCTCCAGGCAACCACCGTGAGCGACAACGGCCTGTTCGACGGTCGTGAGCTCGTGTTCGGCAAGCTTGCGCCTGGCGAGACGCGCAGCTGGACGACGACGCTCGGACAGTGTCTCACGGAGAACGAAGAGCGCGTGTGCCGGATTCCGCGAATGACGGTCGACCGAGCCGACGGAATCAAGATCGAGTTCAAGGAAGCCCACGGCCACGTTCCCGAGCCCGCCGAGGTGCGAACGCTGATCCGCTCCCTGCCCCGGCCGCGGTTCGCGTACGGGCTTCAGGTCGCGGACAACCTTCGCGGCAACGGCGACGGGCGAGTTCAGCCGGGAGAACAGGTGACGGTGTACTTCACCGTGAAGAACGTCGGCGCCGCAGAGAGCTACGAGCTTCAGGCCAACATCCAGAACAAGAGCGGTCAGGGTGTGCTGCTCTATGACGGCCGGTTCGAAAACAAGAAAGGCCTGGCGCCGGGCGAGGAATGGATTGTCCCGTTCACGCTCCAAGTGCTTCCCGAGTTCGCCGAGGACGAAGCCACGCTCATGCTCGGGGTGGTGGACAGTGAGCTAGCTGCGTCGGCCGGGCAGAAGCTGATGATTCCGATTCAGCAGGAAGACCCCGCCGTCAAAAACCTCCCGAGCAAGCAGGTCGTGCGCGTCGAGGGCGGTACCGACGTGCGCGCGCAGCCCTCCGCGGAGGCGCCCGTCGTCGGCCGAATCGAGTCATCGGTGCGGCTCCTGCTCACCGGAAAGACCGACGGCTTCGAGCGCGTCAATCTCGGGGGCGGCCGGCCTGGCTGGGTCCCCTCGAGCGCCACGTCCGCAGCCCAAGGCCAGGTGGCCTCGAACCCGCCGATTCGCTGGACCACGCCGAGCTCCGCGCCCGAGCTCGAGGTGACCGGGCTTGGCACGTTTGCGACGCGCGACGACGCGATCCGGCTCCAGGGCACGGCGCGCGACCAGCAGCGGGTGCGCGACCTCTACATCACGACCAGCGGTCACAAGGTCTACTACGAGTCGAATCAGTCGAGCGGCACGCCCGGCCGGCTCGACTTCGACGCCGAGATTCCCCTGCGTCCCGGCCTCAACACCATCAGCGTCGTGGCGCGGGAGGACAGCGGCTCGATGACGCGGCGGTACTTCGTGGTGCGCCGCGACGGCGACGAGGGCCAGCTTCTCGAGACGAAGAAGTTCGAAGGCGCGCTGCTCGCGAACGGCAACGGATACCACTAGCGGGGTCGGCCGAGCGAAAGGAACCCCGCGAAGCGGTCGATGCCTTCGGGCAGGCCGCGGCCGCTCCGAATGTAGCGCCAGAGCATCGGCAGCACGGTTTCGACGACCTCCTCGAGCGGCATGGCGTCACCCGCCTCGAAAAAGCTCAGATCGGGTCGCGTTTCAACCGACAACGACGCGAGCTCACTCTGGTTCCAGGCGAGGACGAGGGCCTCGGGCTGCGCGTCTTCGACCGACTGCTGAAGCGCTGCGCCGCCGCACTCGGCGTCCCCCCAGAGGAACGCCGCGCGCTCGACCTTGGCATGCCGGCCGATCAGGGTCTCGATTCGCCTTCGAAGCCGAGGGTCCCGCTCGACCGACAGAAACGCGGCCAGCGGCTCGAGAGGCTGCTTCGCATCCTGGACGACTGCGAGCAGGAGCCCCGTCCTCTCGCTCGCGTCTAGCTCCTCGTACGCAAAAACCAGGGCGTCGAGGGCGGCTTCGTCGTCGAGCACGTGGTCGAGAAGCGTCGTGAACGCGCTTTGTCGCCGGCGTTCGGCTTTCGCAATACCCGGGCCCTTCGGCTGCACGACGACCTCATACCGCACCCGCGGGCCCTCGACTAGTGTGGTCAATGTATGTTCATGTATTCCATTTGACTTCATTCACCCACTTGGCTAAGAGCCCGGTGTTCAGGAGGTGGGCATGCCGGGCAACGAGCTGATCGCGGAACATGGCCAGATGGTGCACGGGCTCGCCCACCAGCTGCGGCGAGAGCTTTCGTTTCGCGGCGAGGTCGACGATCTGATCGCGTTTGGGTTTGGCGGCCTTCTCGAGGCGCAGCACCGCTTCGATCCGGGGCGCGGGGTTCGCTTTCAGACCTTTGCCTACCATCGGGTCCGCGGCGCTATGCTCGACGGCGTTCGCAAGATGGCAGGCGTTCCGAGGCGCGCCCATCATCGACTGCAGAGCGGTCCACCGGAGCTCGAACGCGCGTTCATGAGGATCCGGGCGAGCCTCACCGAAAACAGCCCGGTGCATGGACGCTACGGCGACGAGAGCCCGGAAACCCTGCTTCTCAAGAGCGAAAGCATCGCACGGCTCCTCGCTGCGCTCGCGGCGCTCTCCCCGCGCGAGCGGTTTCTGGTTCGAGCCCGCCACTTCGATGCGCGGCCGCTCGACGAAGTCGCGCGCGAGCTCGGTGTGTCGAAGTCTTGGGCGAGCCGGCTTCACGGACGCGCTCTCGAACGGCTCCGCGAAGCGCTCGAATCGGGCTAGCGCGAGCCGGCCGGCCAGCCGAAATTGCCCTATTCCCCGGGGGTTGCGTGCGAATGGCGGTTCGCGCCTAGCGCTCGATTGCGCATTGCGGTTCGCACTTCGGGGCGGTGTTGCACCCTTTCGGGCGCGGGTGGTAAACGGCCCCGTTCCTTGTAAATTGCGGCGTAAAGCGCACTCGGAAACACTTTGTTTTCGCCGTTTTTTTCAGGTGGCACGCATTCTGCATCACTCTCGGGCAGGATGGGGGCGACCAGAAGCCAAAGCCCGAGCACAGCGTCGGCAGACGTCCGAAGTGTTCGGATTCTTGCGAAGTCGGTTTACCGAGAGCTTCGGAACAGCGGTCACAGCCGCTCGGACATCGTTGCGTTCACCAACGCGGTCCTCGAGCTCGTGACGACCGAGCTTCGTGACGCCCAAGAAGCCGCCGAGTAACAGCGGCGTTACGCGGCTCTCGAGCTCGAAAGTGGCGGCTGCCGCCTGCGATCGGCTCCTTGACCCCTCGGTGGCGCGCGCCTAACTTCCCGGCTCGCTCGCGACGCATGCGGACCACGTCGGAGCACGGAGGGAGACTCGGCAATGGCGACCAGAATTGGAATCAACGGCTTTGGGCGAATCGGGCGCTGTGTCGCGCGCATCGCTGCCGAACGGGGTGACGTCGAAATCGTTGGCGTCAACGACCTGACGAGCGCGGAAATGCTCGCCCACCTGCTCGAATGGGACTCCGTGCATCGTCATTTCAACCATCCAGTCAAAGCCGAGAGCGATGCGATCTGGATCGGGGACCAGCGCATTCCAGTGACTGCCGAGAGGGATCCCTCGAAACTCAAGTGGAAGGATCTCGGAGCCGAGGTCGTGCTCGAGTGCACCGGCCTTTTTCGCACCAAAGAAAAGGCGAAGGCGCATCTCGACGCGGGCGCCGAGCGGGTGATCATCAGCGCGCCGGGCAAAAGCGACATCGACGGCACGTTCGTCGTCGGGATCAACAGCGACGAGTACGACCCCGACAAGCACCGCGTCTTCAGCTGCGCGTCCTGCACCACGAACTGCCTCGCGCCCATCGCGAAGGTTCTGAACGACTCCTACGGCATCGTGAAGGGCCACATGGTGACGGTTCACGCGTACACGAACGACCAGGGCCTCCTCGATCAACCGCACTCCGACATGCGCCGCGCGCGAGCGGCCGCGCTGTCGATGATTCCGACCTCCACGGGCGCAGCCACCGCGATCGGCTTGGTTCTGCCCGAGCTCAAGGGCAAGCTCGACGGTACGGCGATTCGCGTGCCGACGCCGAACGTCTCGCTGACGTGCCTCACGGCTCAGGTTGGCAAGAGCACCGATCGCGACTCGGTCAACGCCGCATTGAAGGCCGCCGCGCAAGGTCCGCTCAAGGGAATCCTATACCTCGAGGAGCGTCCGCTGGTCTCGACCGACTTCATGGGCAACCCGCACTCCTCGATCGTCGACGCCGCGCAGACCCAGGTCGTGGGCGGTGACCTCATCGAGGTGCAGAGCTGGTACGACAACGAGTGGGGCTTCTCGCACCGCATGCTCGACCTCGTTCGAATCGTGTCGAACGCGAGCTGATTCGATGTCCGAGTCGATTCGATCGGTCGAGGACCTGAGCCTCGAAGGCGTCACCACGTTCGTTCGGGTCGACTTCAACGTGCCGTTGAAGAGCGGCGAAGTCACCGACGACACGCGTATTCGCGCAGCGCTCCCGACCATTCGGCACGCCCTCGACCAAGGGGCGCGCGTGGTGCTCGCCTCGCATCTCGGCCGGCCGAAAGGCAAAGTCGTGCCGGAGCTTTCCCTCGAGCCCGTGGCTGCACGGCTCGCGGAGCTCCTCGACGGCGGTGAGGTCCGCCTGACGGACGACTGCGTCGGCGACGGCGCGCGCAAAGTGGTGCAGGACCTGCGCGACGGTCAGGTGGCGCTGCTCGAGAATCTTCGCTTCCATCCGGAGGAGAAGAGCAACGACGTCGACTTTGCGCAGGAGCTCGGCGCGGGCTGCGCCGCGTACGTCAACGACGCGTTCGGGGCTGCGCACCGGGCGCATGCTTCGGTGAGCGCCCTTCCCCGGCTGATCGAAGAGCGCGCGGCCGGTTTTCTGCTTCAGCGCGAGCTCGAAGTGCTCGAGAAGCTTCGTGCGGATCCCCCGCGCCCATATCTCGCGATCCTCGGCGGCGCCAAAGTCAGCGACAAGATCGGCGTCATGGAGGCCTTGATCGGCAAGGTCGACGCCCTCCTCGTCGGGGGCGCCATGGCGAACACGTTTCTTTCCGCTCAGGGACACGGGGTCGGAAAGAGTCTTTGCGAAGACGACAAGCTCGCCCTCGCCCGCAGCTTGATGTCCGCTGCGGAAGAGGCTGGCGTCGACCTGCTGCTTCCCACGGACGTGCGAGTCGGCAAGTCGGTCGAAGACACGACTGCCGACGACGTCGACATTCAGTCGATTCCCGCGGATTCGATGGCGCTCGACATCGGCCCCCAAACCGAGGCGCTCTTCCGGGATCGGCTGCGGCGGGCGCAGGCGGTGTTCTGGAACGGGCCGATGGGGCTCTTCGAGAACCCTGCGTTTGCCGGCGGGACCCTCGCGGTGGCGCGTGCGGCGGCCGATTGCCCGGGCTTCAGCGTCGTGGGCGGCGGCGACAGCGTGGCGGCCGTCAAGCAGGCCGACCTCGCGAGCCGCTTCGACCACGTGTCGACTGGCGGCGGCGCCTCGTTGGAGTATCTAGAGGGCCGCCCGCTTCCGGGCGTGGAGGCCCTCAAGCCATGACGAGCCGCAGACCGCTGATCGCAGGCAACTGGAAACTACACAAGACCCTCGCCGAATCGAGGGAGCTGGCACGCGCGATTGCCTCGCACGTCGGGAGCGGTCTCGCCTGCGAGGTGGTCGTCGGTCCGGTGGCCACGTCGCTCGCCGCAGTGAAGAACACCCTCGCCGGCTCAGCGGTGGGGCTCGCGGCGCAGAACACGCACTGGGAGGATTCGGGGGCGTTCACCGGCGAGCTCAGCCCCGTGCTCCTTCTCGACGTCGGCTGCGGGCACTGCATCATCGGCCATTCGGAGCGGCGCCAGCTGTTTGGAGAGACCGACGCGGGCGTGCGAAAGAAAGTGGCAGCGCTGCTCGTTCACAAGGTCGTCCCGATCCTGTGCGTCGGTGAGAGTCTCGAACAGCGCGAGGCCGGCCAAACGCTCGACGTCGTGCTCGGCCAGGTGGAGGCGGCGACCGAGGGCCTCGACGCCGTGGCGCTCGGTCCGCTCGTGATCGCCTATGAGCCGATCTGGGCGATCGGAACCGGCCGCACGGCCAAGGCCGAGGACGCGCAGGAGGTGCACGGCGCCATTCGCGCGCGTCTCGCCGAGCTCAAGGGTGAATCCTGGGCGGACTCGGTTCGCATTTTGTATGGTGGCAGCGTGAAGCCGAGCAACGCGGATGAGCTGCTCGCGCAGCCGGACGTCGACGGCGCGCTCGTCGGCGGTGCGTCGCTTTCGCCCGACAACTTCATTCCGATCATCGACGCCGGCGTTCGTCGGGCGGAGAGCTAGCTCATGTATACGTTTATCTCGATCGTTTATGTCTTCGTGTGTCTGTTCCTCATTCTCGTCGTGCTCTTGCAGTCTGGCAAAGGTGGAGGCCTCGGCTCGGCGTTTGGTGGCGGCGCCAGCCAGCAGATCTTCGGCGGCGCGGGCGCGGGCAATCTGCTCACTCGCCTGACCGCGGTGTTTGCGTTCGTGTTCATGGCGCTCTCGGTTTGGCTTGCGTTCCTGTCGACCTCGGGCGAGCAGGCGCTCGACCGCGCGGTGCGCGAGCAAAGCGCCGCGCAGGAGGCGGCCCAAGAGGTGGAAGAAGCGGAAGCCGAGGCAGCTGCGGCTGAAGAGGCCGCCGAAGACGCCGAAACCGAAGCCGAGCCGCCGTCCGGCGAGTAGCTTCAGCGCCGGAGCGTGTCCACTCGGTCCACCGTCCATTCGAGCGGCGGGGCCTCGTGCAGCGCGTGCACCAGCGCTTCTTCGAGCTCGCGGGCGGTGTACCGAGCCTCTTGAAGGGGCTCAGTGGCGCGGCGAATGATCGAGGCAAGCTTGAGCGCGCCGTCTCGGTCGACGATTCGCTCGAGGACGATGCCGAGTGAAAACACATCCGCCCGGCCGTCGACCGGCTCGCCGCGCATCTCCTCCGGGGAGCCGAACCCCTGTGGGTCCGGCCAAGCCCATGCGGTGCCCATGCCGGTGATCTTGCTTCCGTAAAGACGGTCGTGGCCGTACACCGCGCCCCTTGGCCCCTCGTTGGGTACGATCAGCGTGATTCGTCGTGAGTTGATTCGGCGGTGAACGACGCCAAGCAGGCGTCCCTCTTCGTCGCGGCGCGCGTGTGCATACGACAGGGCCGCCGCGGCTTCCGACACGACCCGTGCCGCCGATGTCCACGGCAGCCGCCCCTCGCGCTGCACGCGTTCGTGCAGGGTGACGCCGGGCGCGTGCTCGCTCACGACGTAGCCGAGGTCTTCAAACGCACCCACGTCGAGCACGTGCGCGATGCCTGCGTGAGAAAGCCGTGCCGCTCGGTTTGCCTCCGGCACGAGGGCGCTCAGCATCTCGCGGCGAAAGCAACGCACGACGACCTGCTTTTCGAAGCCGTCGGGGCCCCGCTTCCGCGCGACGAAGGCCTGCCCCACCTGGGCGTCTCGAAGCGGTCGCTCCAGCCGGTAGGGACCGAGGTGTGCTCCGTCGATCGACACCGCTCGATACTGGTCTAGATCACTGCGCAGGTCGCATTTCCGACAGCGCCTGGCCGGTCGTCTCGTCCGGATTGCGCGTGCCGTGCACCGGGTGAATGCGGAGATACTGCCCGAGCCTCTTGGCGCCCCAGTAAAACGGCAGCGTGTCGACTAGGGCGACGGTCAGCTTGAACGTGTAGCCGGCTGCGATGAAGGTCAGAAGCTGCGGCCAAAGCGGCCTGGTGTCGTCGACGGGGATTCCCCTTGCGAGGAAATGGGTGATGAGAATCACCGAGACCGTGTCGACGAGCTGGCTCACGAGCGTCGAGCCGTTGTTGCGCAGCCACAGATGGCGGCCGCCGGTCAGCCGCTTCCAAAAATGAAACACCTGCACGTCGATGAACTGGGCGGCCAGGTAGGCGATCATCGATGCGGTGACCGCGCTGAAGGCCAGACGGCGAACCTCGAAGAACACCCCGGACTGCGGCTGGTCGGGCGGCTCGAAGCCGGGCAGTGCGCCTCCTACCCACAAGATGAGCATCACCCACAGGTTGAGGGCGAGGCCCATCCAGACCACTTGGTTTGCCCGATGACGTCCGTAGAGCTCCGAAATGAAGTCGGTGCAAAGAAACGTGATCGGATAGGGAAGGACTCCCACCGCCAAGGGCATCGGAATCGTCAGGCTCGTTCCGGGAAGGCGGAAGCTCAGGTCGATGAAGCGGGTGACGCCGAGGATGTTCAACATCGCGAGCGTCCCGAGGAACAGGCCCGACAGCACCAGGAAGACCAGCTGGCGGCGCTCCTGCATCGTCGTGTCATCGAGGCGGGGAAGGTCCGCGAACTCGTATTGCTCCGAGGGCAGGAGCGCGCCTCGGTCTTCGCTCACGAGCGCGCCTTTTTTGGCAGCGCCTTTCTCTCGATGCCGCGCCACGCCTGATGCTCCTGACCGGCCCGCTTCGAATCGCCGAGCTGCTCGTAGAGGTCTGGGACGGAAACCGATGCAGCGCGCTTCGATAGAGCGGTCTCCCAGGAACCTCGAAAATCGTGGAGGTTTTGTGTGGGCTGAACGATGACCTTGCCGCGGACGAGCCCGGACGGGTCGGCTGCGGGCTGAATGTCGTCCGCGTGGTCGTGGGCTTCGCCCGCCTCGCAGGCGGCGCAGTGATGCTCGACGCGCTCGTTTCGAAGGAAGACCCGCGTCCCCTCCGGGAGCTCGGGTTCGAGCGCCTCGAGAGCTCCCGGCTCGCGCTCCAGCGCGACGAATGAGAGACGGCGCTCGCCTCCGTGCGTCAGGATCTCGAGGAGCGGAAACACGGGCACCGTCCCCTGCTCCGCCGTCTCGTGCGCCGCGACCGGGGCGCCGTCCCACAGCACGAGGTCGCCGTAGTCGATCGGTGCGTCGCGAAACGTGGGCGATTGAACCACGCCGTGGCAGGGGCTAAGGGGCGCGACCCACACGAGCTCGAAGCCAACCGCTTTGTCGGGCAGCGCAGAGGTGGCGTCGGTGGCGGGCGTTCGCGAAAGGACTCGCAGCAGAAGCGGCGGCAGATTCGCGACGTACGGCATGTTGCGCGCATGGTCGACGCGTGCCTCGACGCCGAGCGCGCGCCACGCGGCCACGGCCTCCTCTGCTTTTCCTATCGCAGTTGCGCAGATCGCGAGGTTCCACAGCACCGGGCGCTCGGGCCCCATGTGCATTCGCGCGAGCTCGTTGGCCTTGAAGCCGTCGTCGAAGCGGCCTCGCCACTTGTCGAGGAGCCCGGCGTCGTACCACCACTCCCCTCGTTCCGGGTCGA
>JAHELW010000097.1 GCA_024643985.1 Myxococcales bacterium
CCTTCCATCGTTTGCTTTGCGGAGTAGCGCGGCTCGAAGCCGGTCGCTTCGACGAAAGCGGTGTTGTCGATGACGATCGGGTATTTCACGTGCGCGATGGCGCTCGGCGGGAGGTACGGGAAGCCGAAACGGCCGAGCACGGTAGAATAAAGCGGCTCTGGAATCGGAACGGCTCGCTTTCCCGTCGCGCGGCTCACCGTCGTCAACGGAACCGGCGGGGGACCGGCGACGTTGAAGACGCCTCGAAGCTGCTTTTCGACCGCGAGCGTGATCGCTTCTTCGGCGTCCCATTCGTGCATGAGCTGGTAGAGCGGGTCGAAGCCCAGCACGAGAGGAACCTTGCTCTTCGAGAGAAAGCCCGCGAGAGTGCCGCCGCGGCTCGGCCCGAGGAAGTAACAAAGGCGCAGCACTGCGGTGTTCAGCTCGGGCCAGCGCCAAAGGGCGCTCCCCGCGTAGAGATCGGCCGCGACCAGGTCCGCAAGCTCCTTGAACGCCGCGCCTGCTAGCGGAGGCTCGTCTTCGGTGTGGTAGAGCGGTGAGTCCGGCGACGCGCCGTACACGGTGTGCCGCCCGACGAAGACCGCCTGGCCGACCCCGTACTCGTGGCAATACTCGAAGAGCTTTCGGGTGCCGCCGAGGTTGATGCGATACCGCTCCTCGGTCTCGGTCGTGAAGTGGGTCACCGTCGCCATGTGGATGAGCGCGTCGGGCCTCGAAATTCGAAACACGTCTTCAGCGGGCCGTTTCCGAATGTCGGCCTGATGCATTTCGACGCCTTCGGGAACGTCGGGCCACGGGCGACGGTCGATTCCAATGACTTGATGTCCGCGTCGGGTCAGACGGTACGCGACCCCGCGTGCGAGTGTCCCGCTGATCCCCGTGATCAAGATCTTCATGGCCTGCGCTCCTCTTCGGGACCGGGCATACGATCGAACATGAAGGCCTGGGGCCTCGCGTCGAGCCCCGTGCTGATCAGTCGCTCCATCGAGTGGCGCACCTCGTCGACGTGCTGTCGGATCACGTGGTCCGGCTCCGAGCCGTCTCCCTCGAAGCGCATCGGTGGCCCGTAGTAGACCTGGCACGCTACCGGAAGCGGAAAAAAGACGAGCTGCGGCGCCACGGGCACGAAAGGTCCGTTGACGAGCTTTGCGAGCCACTTGATGTGAAAGAGCTGCGGAAACGACTCCTCGCCGCCAATGAACGCGCATGGAACGATCGGCGCGTTCATCTTCAGCGCGAGGCGCATGAACCCGGTTCCGAAGCCAACGAGCTTGTAGCGATCCTTGTAGAGCTTGCCTGCCCCGCGCGCGCCTTCTGGAAACACGAGCAGCAGACGCTCGTCGGCGAGGAGCTGCTCGCCGTGCTCCGGAAGCCCGGTGAGATGCCCGAGCTGGCGAAGGATCGGTCGGGCAAACGGGGAGCGAGTGAGGAAGTATTCGGCCATGCCTTGGCCCAGTCTCGGCGCCTGGTCGTTCAAGAGAAGGGACGACGCGATCATCGCCGCGTCTGCGCCGAGCCCTCCGGAGTGGTTTGCAATGACGAGCGCTCGGCCTTCGGCCGGTACGTTCTCGAGCCCGAAGGCCGTCACCTTCAGGTAGTGCCGATACATGTAGGCCATCGGCGAATATGCGCGGATGAGCGTTTTCTTGGAAAGCCCGAATCGGTCGAATCCGTAGTCGTCGAACTCGATCGGTAGACGGTCCACGTTCCGCCTGACTTGTGCATCCTCGAAGAACGACATTTGCTCAGCTGCGCTACGCTGGATCAAATAGCCCAGCTTGGTCGCCGAAGCGAGCCATATACTCGCTCATGCGCAGCTTTCGCAGGGTGTTCTGGGAGCTCATGTAGCGGATCTTCCCGAAGATGGGCCGCTCCGGCCCCCAGGCGCGGTCGTACCGGCCGAGCACCCAGAAGATGCCGGAGTAGCTGTTCGGGTCGCGACCGTCGACGGCGTACTTGTTGTTGAGCTCGATCATGATCGACAGCGCCTCCTTGGCGGTCGGCGTCCATTCGAGGATCCGCTTCCCCCAAAGCATGCGGAGATAGTTCTGCATGCGTCCGGTCTGCACGAGCTCGGACTGCGCGGCGTTCCACACGGGGTCGTGTGTTTTCGCCACGGCGAGCTCGTCGAGCGAGTATACATGCTCGCGCGGGTCCGATTCGTGCTCTTCGAGCGTCACGCGCGCCCATTCCGGAAGGGACTCGTATTTATCGTAATCCGGATTGTGGGCGCACATGTTGAAGCCGACCTCGCGCCAGGTCACGAGCTCGTCGAGAAAAGACTCGGCGTTCTTGCTCATGCCCCACCAGCCTTCGCGCGCGCCGCTCACCTTCTTCGAAAGGCGGCCGAGAGACCAGCCTTCGTCCGTCGCGATCTCGTGGAAGATCTGGTGCGTCGAGACGTGACCGAAATGTAACCACGGCGAAAGACCGCTCGCCGCGCCCTCGTCCGGGTGGTTTCGCTCCTCGGCATATCGCTCGAACGCGCCGTCTAGAAAGTCGAGCGCGCGCCGCTCGCCCTCGACGAACCCGCCCTCGAAGTCGACTCTCGGTACCTCGTGATCGATTGGCAGCGCGCCGAGCGTCCTTCCGCAAAGCGCATCCTCCGAGGCCTCGGGCCACCGTTCCAAGCCCGATCGGACCGCGGCCTCGAACCCCGCGGGTAAGGGTGGGGATTCCGCGAGGGGGTCTTCGAGTGGGAGCTCGTCGAGATGCTCGGGAAGCGTCTTCTGGAGGAAGCGTCGAAAATCGAACGCCCGGCTGAACACCTTGGTCGCCGCGCGAAGCGGCAGGAGGCCGTTGCTGTCGACCACTTCGAGCTTCTTATCGATGTTCTTCGCGGCTGCGCGCTGCATCTTCGGAATGAAAAAGCTCGGGTAGTCGTCGCTCACGACGAGACACGCGTCGTCTGCGAGCGAGGCGAGAAGCCCGCTCCCCGCTCCCTCCTCCGGCTCGACGTATGGAAAGTAGAAAACGTTTTTCTTCTCGAAGTAATCTCGGTGCGCGCGCATCCCGTCCAGGATGAAACCGTGGAGGCGGTCGCTCGCCCATGGGTAGCCGACCCGGAGAGCCTCCAAGATGACGAGGGGCTTACCGAGCTCGTCCGCGCGGGCTGCCGCGTGCTGAAGCGCAAAGCTCCATCGCGGCCTCCGGTAAGCCACCATCCAGTAGAGAACGTAGTCCCCGTCCCGGACGTCGAGGTCGTTGAGCGCGCGAACCCGGATCGAGGGGACCGAGCTCATCGCGCGCTCTCCTCGCCGCCGGGCCCTATTTCTTCCAAAGCGGCCGCTTGAAGCACCACAGCGTCTCGCCCTTCGTGCCCGCCGAGGTCACGAGCTCCCAACCCTGCTGGCCCATCTGGTTGGACCGTTTGGTGACCTGGGCGACCCCCTCTGCTTGAAAGCACTGATACTGCCACTGGCTCTTCCTCGGCGGGTCGTCGGCCGATACGGGACGAGCCTCCGAGACCAGCAGCCCCGCGGCAAAGGCGCCAATCAGAAACGCGGTGAAAATAAAGGCTTTCATGTCGATACCTCCTCAGCACCGCGCTTATATCACGCGCAAATCCGGGTTCTCCGGAGCCGGGCTTGCACCGCCGCAAGGGTTGTTTAGAATAGAAGAATGCAGTCACATCGTAATCTGGGATGGCTTTGTGCCTTTACTTGTCTTTTGGCGCTCGGCGCCTGTAGCGGCAACTCCTCCGGCGACGAAAGGACCGGCACCGGTGGAACCGCGGGCATGGGCGGATCGAGCGGAACCGGCGGGATGACCGGCACCGGGGGCTCCGGCGGCATGGGCACAGGCGGCACTGCGGCGACCGGCGGAACGATATCCGGCTGCTTCCCCGCGATTTGTCCCGACGGCAACTCCTACGGTTGCGGCGACTGCGTCGACAACGACGACGACGGCGTCGCCGACGACAAGGACCCGGAGTGTCTCGGTCCCTGCGACGACACCGAAGGCCCGATTCTGCTGACCGGCACACCTGGCGAGACGGGCAACCAGTGCGGCGCGGACTGCTACTTCGACCGAGGCAACGGCTCGGGGTCCGGCGAGTGCAAGTGGGACCGCCGCTGCGATCCGCTAGAGCCGAAGGACGGGTGCGAGTACGACCCCGGCCTGATCGGGGAGCTCAACTATTGCCCCGACGTCCAACCGGAGAACTGCGACGCCGGGTGCGGCGCTCTCACGCCGAACGGCTGTGACTGCTTTGGCTGCTGCACGTTTCCCGAGCTCGCCGGAGACTACGTCTTCCTCGGCTCGTTCATCGGGAACGACGGCACCTGCACGTTGGCCGATCTCAACGATCCGGCGCTGTGCCGGCCGTGTACGCCCGCAGGGAACTGCCTGAACACGTGCGAGCGCTGCGAGCTCTGCCTCGGCAAGACCGAAATTCCGGCGGACTGCTTCCCAGGCTCGGGCGGCGCCGGCGGCATGGCTGGCGCGGGCGGCATGGGCGGCGGCGGCGAGCGCTGTCCTCCCGAGAAGCAGGTCTGCGGCCTTCCTGGGGACGATCCCTGTCCGGCCGGCACGTATTGCCTGACCGGCTGCTGCACGGTCCTGGTGCAGTGAGCCCTAGCTGAGAACGTCGGCCACGCGGTGGACGTCGTTCGGGTCCGACGTGGTCGGCACGAGGAGGACGTCGTCGGCGCCCGCGTCTCGGGCTTGCTGAACCGCATCTTTCAACGCCTTCGCGGTCGTGGCGACGCAGATCTGTTTCACGTTCTGCCGGGCCACGGGAGCCATGAAGTTGAGATAGCGCTCGAGGTAGTCGTCGAGCTGCTCGCGGGCGTTCGGGCCGAGGGCGTACCAGAACCCGGTGCCGAGCCAGGGCGCCGGCCGGCCGCGGTCTTTCCAGGCACGCCGCGCCGCCTCGAACTGGAGCTCCATCTCCGTGGGTGAGGGGCCGAAGCTGAAACCACAGAGTCCGTCGGCCCACCTCGACGCCGCTCGGATCGACTCCACCATGAGAGAGCCCGCCAGAAGCTTTGGGCCGCCTTCCTGCACAGGCGCGGGGCCGACGGGGAGGGCGCCTTCAACCACTGGCTCTCCGCGCCATACGCGCCTCATCGTGTCGACGCTCTTTGCGAGGCGCGTCAGCCGATGACCGAGCGGCGCGTCGACGGACTGATAGTCCTGCTCGCGGCCTCCGACCCCGAGACCGGCGACGAAGCGGCCGTCCGACAGGACGTCGATCGTCGCGAGCTGCTTTGCGAGCATGACGGGATGGTGGAGCATCGGAACGAAGACGCCGCTGACGATCTTGACGCGCGAGGTGAGCGCGGCGGCGGCAGCGAGCGCGGCCGTCATGTCGGGGTTGTAGAAGGAGATCCGCTCTCCGGCCGCAAGGCTCGAAAAGAAGCCCGCGTCGATGCGCTCGCACCATTTCAAAAAGGTGTCGCGGTCCAAGCCCGGCGCCATCACCGGAAGGTTCAAGCCGATT
Source organism: Myxococcales bacterium (assembly GCA_024643985.1). Lineage (GTDB taxonomy): Bacteria > Myxococcota_A > Polyangia > Polyangiales > Houyiibacteriaceae > SG8-38. The sequence continues at coordinate 5,444 of JAHELW010000097.1, forward strand.
TCCATCTGCTCCTCTTTTAGCGCGCGGCGGAGGCTTTGCATCTGCCCCGGATGCCGTTTAGGACTAGCTCCCGCGTCCGCCCGAGGGGCGTGACCGGCGGAGGATACAGCATGCGAAACCCCAAGGACTTCTTCAAACCCATGGCGATTGGGGCCCCCGAGCCGGCCCGTGAGATCCCGTTTCGTCCCTCGCGGATGATCCATTTCTTCGACCCGAGCAATCCGAAGATGGCGGCCAAGGCGCCGAGCATCGCGGCCAAGTGCGACGTGCTGCTCGGCAACCTCGAAGACGCCGTGCAGGCCGACAAGAAGATCGAAGCGCGCGAGGGTTTCGTGAAGATCGCGAAGGAAAACGATTTTGGCGACTGCCAGCTTTGGACTCGCGTGAACAGCTTGGACAGCCCGTGGCTCCTGGACGACATGATGCAAATCGTCGAAGAGGTGGGTAACAAGCTCGATGTGATCATGGTTCCCAAGGTCGAAGGGCCTTGGGACATACACTTCGTCGACCGTTTGCTTGCCCAGCTCGAGGCACGAGGCGGCGTCAAGAAGCCAATCCTGGTCCATGCAATCTTGGAAACCGCGCTCGGCGTGGCCAACGTCGAGGAGATCGCAGCCGCGAGCCCCCGCATGCAGGGCATGAGCCTCGGTCCCGCGGATCTGGCTGCCTCGAGACGCATGAAAACGACCCGCGTCGGCGGCGGTCATCCAGGCTATCTCGTCCGCGAAGACCCGAATCCGGACGATCCAGAAGCGCCACGCGCGACTGCACAGCAGGACCTCTGGCACTACACCATCGCTCGCATGGTCGACGCCTGCGTCGCGAACGGCATCTTCGCCTACTACGGACCGTTCGGCGACATTCGGGACACGGTGGCCTGCGAAGATCAGTTCCGAAACGCATTCCTTCTCGGGTGCGTCGGCGCGTGGTCGCTGCATCCGGTGCAAATCGACATCGCCAAGAAGGTGTTCAGCCCGCCGGTCGACGAAGTCCTCTGGGCGAAGCGCGTCATCGAGGAGATGGGCGACGGGACGGGCGCCGTGATGATCGACGGGAAGATGCAGGACGACGCGACCTACAAGCAGTGCAAAGTGATGGTCGACCTCGCCCGAAAGCTTGCGGAAAAGGACGACGACCTTCGGGCCGCCTACCAGTTCTGAGGACCTGACATGACGACGAAGCACCGACCTCGCCGGAGCGTGCTCTACATGCCCGGCGCGAACGCGAGGGCTCTTCAAAAGAGCCGGACGCTACCCGCCGACGCCCTGATTTTCGATCTCGAGGATGCCGTGGCGCCCGAGGCCAAGGAGACCGCGCGGCGTCAGATCCTCGATGCCGTGAGCGAGGGCGGTTACGGACACCGGGAGATTTTGATTCGCACCAACGGCTTGAACACGCCGTGGGGGTACGACGACCTGGTCGCGGTCGCGAAAGCAGGCTCCGATGCGGTCCTGCTCCCCAAGGTGGAAAGCGCGGAGATGGTCAGGCAGGCCGAGGCCGTGCTCGAGTCGCACGGCGCGCCGGACAGCCTCGCGATTTGGTGCATGATGGAGACGCCGCGCGGGACGCTTCACGCCGAGGAGATCGCCGACGCGAGCCCACGCCTCGGCGGGCTCGTCATGGGCACGTCGGACCTCGCCAAGGACCTCCAAGCGCAGCATACGGCGATGCGCCTTCCCCTGATCACGTCGCTCGGTCTCTGCATGCTTGCAGCCCGCGCGGCGCGAATCGCGATTCTCGATGGGGTCTTCCTCGATTTGAACGATCACGAAGGCTTCGTCGACTCGTGCCGCCAAGGCGCCGAGCTCGGCTTCGATGGCAAGACCCTCATCCACCCGAAGCAGATCGACGCGGCCAACGAGGTGTTCGGTCCTTCCGAAGAGGAGGTCCGTCTCTCGAAGCGCATCATCGAGGCGTATGCGGCAGCCGAAGCGGAGGGCAAAGGCGTCGTCGTGGTGGACGGCAAGCTCATCGAGAAGCTGCACGTCGACCACGCGGAGCGCGTCGTTGCGCTTGCCGAGGCGATCGCGCTTGCCTAACGCCGAGAAGAGCGGATAGTCTCCCCCTTCCGCCATGCGTTTTTACGAGTTCGAAGCCAAGAAGCTTCTACAAAAACACCGGATTCCGCTGGTTCAAAGCGAAATCGCACACACCGCCGAGGAGGTCGAAAAGATCGCCTCCGACATCGGCGGTCCCGTCGTCCTGAAGGCTCAAGCGATCGCCCCCGGGCTCGCTGCCGCATCGATGCGCAAGGCGGCCGATCCTGCGGCTGCCAAGTCGGCTGCGAGCGAGCTCCTCGGCATCGACGACGGAGGCCGCAAGCCGAAGGGCATCCTGGTCGAAGCCAGGCCCACCGGCGAAGCCGTCTATAGCTTGAGCCTCACGTACGACGGGACGACGAAGCGGCCGGTGGTCGCGGCGGCCGATTTGGCCGGGAAGATCGACGACCTCGGCGACACGCATCCGGACCGGATCGTGCGCCGGCACTTCTCGGCGCTCAACCCCTTCTCCGACTACATCGCCAAGGAGCTCGCGAAGTCGCTGTCGCTCGGTGGGAACGATCTCAAGCGGATGACCCGAATCGTGTCGGGGCTCGCCCGCCTTTTTCTCAAGTACGACTTGGCGGATCTCGACATCACTTCCTTGGTGAAGCTCGAAGACGGAAGCTTCGTCGTCTGCGACGTCGAGGCCGATCTCGAAATCGAAGCGCGACACCGGCAGCGTCCGATGCTCGACGAGCTCGGCTTCGCCAAAGACGACCTTCGGCAGGTGCGCGAGCCGACCGAGTTCGAGCTCGAGGGCGCGCGCATCGACGCGGAGGACCCGCGCGGCATCATCAGCCCGATCGCCGAGTTCGATGGAAACATCGGGCTAGTCATCGGCGCCGGCGGCGGCTCGCTGACACTCACCGATGCGGTGCGGAAGCACGGCGGAAGGCCCGCCAACTACGCAGCGATCGGTGGAAACCCGAGCGTGGACAAGGCCCGGAGGCTCACCAAGCTCGTGCTGACCAAGCCGGGAGTCGACAAGATCGCGGTGATGTCGAACGTCGTCTCCAACACGCGCGCCGATCTCGTTGCGCGTGGCGTGATCAAAGGCATCACCGAGCTCGGCTTCGAGCCCAAGGACAAGATCTTGATCTTCCGAGTCCCGGGCGCGTGGGAGGCTGACGCGGCGAAGATCCTCGAAAAGTACGGGGTCGAATACTGCGATCGCGCGGTGTCCATCAGCGAAGCGGCCAGGCGTGCCGTCGAGAAGGTCGGGTAGGTCGGTCATGGCTGTCATCGTTCACGAAGACTTTCAGTTCATCGTTCAGGGCATCACCGGGCGCGAAGCGCTCAACTTCACGCGCGAGTGCCTTCAGTACGGCTCGAAGATCATCGGCGGAGTGACGCCCGGCAAGGGCGGCCGCGAGGTCTATGGGGTCCCGGTGTATGACACGGTTCGCGAGATCACCGCGAAGGAGCGCGTCGACGGCACGGTCATCACGGTGCCGCTCGCGTTCGCGCCCGACGCGGCCTACGAAGCGATCGACGCCGGCATCAAAGAGATCATCATCATCACCGAGGGGATTCCCAGGAAAGACGCCTCGGCGGTCGTCGAGTACGCGGAGCTTCACGGCGCCCGCGTCATCGGTCCGAACTGCCTCGGCATCATCGTCCCCGACGTCTGCCGGTTTGGAAGCCTGGGCGGTCCGGCCGTCGACTGCCGCAAAGCGTTCAAGCCGGGCGTGGTCGGCGTCATGTCCCGATCGGGCGGCATGACCACCGAGATCTGCAATGCGCTCACGCTTTCCGGTCTCGGCGTCAGCACGGCGATTTCCATCGGCGGGGATCCGGTGATCGGCTCGACCTACGCGGATTTGATTCCCCTCTTCGAGGCAGACCAGGACACCAAAGCCGTGGTGGTCTACTCGGAGCCGGGAGGCACCGCCGAGGCCGAGCTCGCGAAGTGGACGCAAGACAACAACAGCCGCCTCCCGATCGTCGCGTTCGTCGCGGGCCGCTTCATGGACGAAATGCCTGGTATGAGCTTCGGCCATGCCGGTACGGTCGTGAACAAGAAAGTCGATTCGCCTGCCGACAAGATGCGTCGCATGCGTGAGGCAGGCATTTCGGTCGCTGAGGAGATCGGTGACATTCCCAACCTCGTGCGCGAGCGCATCGGAAACTGAGGGCAGAGGAACCATCATGGCCATGTTCATACGCGTCGATGTCGACCACAGCGTCGTCGAGAAAACGGAAGGCCTCGCCGGAAAGCTCGTCGAGGTCTGCCCGGTCAAGATCTTCGAGCTCGGCTCGAGCCCGAGCTCCGTCGAGGTCGTCGAAGAAAACGTCGACGAATGCACGCTGTGTGACCTGTGCATGCAGGCGACCTCCGGGGTCAAGGTCGTCAAGCTGTACGAGTAGCCGCTGCCGCGCGCCCCTGGGCGGCGGCGTTCTGGGCTCTAGACAAGGCCTATGGACAAGCCTGTATGTGCGCTGATTGGGGTCGGGCCGAAGAACGGCCAGGCCTTTGCAAGACGATTCGCCGAGGAGGGCTATGCCGTAGCGCTCCTCTCGCGGTCGACGGACTACTCGAGCGAGCTCGCAGCCGAGCTCGGCGGCAAGGCATACGCCTGCGACGTCACCGATCCGGAGGCCATTCGGAGTGCGTTTGCGGAGATCCGGCAAGATCTCGGCGACGTCGACGTGCTTCTCTACAACGCGGGCTCCGGTCAGTTCGGCACCTTCGACCAGGTGCCGGACGAGGCGTTCGAGAAGGGCTGGCAGATCAACGTTCGGGGCTTCCTTCAAAGCACGCGGGAGGTGGTCGAATCGATGCGCGAGAAAGGGCGCGGCGCGATCATCGTCACCGGGGCGACCGCGTCGCTCCGGGGCAAGCCGTTCACTGCGGCGTTTGCGCAGGCCAAAGCGGCGCAGCGCAGCCTCGCGCAGTCCTTTGCCCGCCAGCTCGGACCCGAAGGGATTCACGTCGCTCTGGTGATCGTCGACGGGGGGATCGGGACCGACGAGCAGACCGGCGAGGAGAGGATGCTCAGACCCGCCGACATCGCCGACACGGTGCATCATGTCGCCACCCAGGCGAAGTCGGCGTGGACGTTCGAGGTCGATCTGCGCCCGTTCAAGGAGAGCTGGTAAGCCGCCGCGCCGCCCGTTCCCAGTGTGATTCACCGCGTTTTTCGCCGTTTTATGAGCGATCGACTACGTAGGCTTGCAAAGCCCCGCTTTCGAGGTATCCGGCGCGTGGCCAGACGATCCCTTCGACGAGTAGACCATGAAAGACCTCAGTAAATACCGAAACATCGGCATCTTCGCCCACGTCGACGCCGGGAAGACGACGACCACCGAGCGCATCCTCAAGCTGACCGGCAAGATTCACAAGATTGGCGAGGTCCACGACGGCGCGGCGACGACCGATTTCATGGAGCAGGAGCAGGAGCGCGGCATCACGATTCAGTCGGCGGCCACGACCTGCTTTTGGGACGACCATCAGCTCAACATCATCGACACGCCCGGCCACGTCGATTTCACCATCGAGGTGTACCGTTCGCTCAAGGTGCTCGACGGCGGGGTCGGCGTCTTCTGCGGTTCGGGCGGCGTCGAACCGCAGTCAGAGACGAACTGGCGCTACGCGAACGATTCGAAGGTCGCGCGCCTGATCTTCGTCAACAAGCTCGACCGGCTCGGTGCGGACTTCTATCGTGTCGTCGATCAGATCAAGGACGTGCTCGATGCCAAGCCGCTCGTCATGACGCTCCCGATCGGAACGGAGGCGGACTTCGTCGGCGTCGTCGACTTGCTCACCCAGAAGGCATACGTGTGGGACGACTCCGGCCAGCCCGAGAAGTTCGAGGTTCAGGAGATCCCGGAGGACATGAAGAAGCTCGCGGGGAAATACCGCTTCGAGCTCATCGAGAGCGCGGTCGAACAGGACGACGACGCGATGGAGCAGTACCTCGAGGGCCAGGAGCCGGACCTCGAGACCATCAAGAAGTGCATCCGCAAGGGCACTCGGGAGCTCGCGTTCTTTCCCACGTACTGTGGCTCGGCGTTCAAGAACAAGGGCATTCAGCTCGTGCTCGACGCGGTCGTCGACTACCTGCCCGACCCGACCGAGGTGCCGCCGCAGCCGGAGATCGACCTCGAGGGCCACGAGACCGGGGAGCTCGCGGTCGTCGATCCGGAGCGACCCGTTCGCGCGCTCGCGTTCAAGATCATGGACGATCGCTTTGGCGCGCTGACGTTCGTACGCGTCTACTCGGGCACGATCAACAAGGGCGATACGCTCTTGAACACCTTTACCGGGAAGAACGAGCGCGTCGGACGCATGGTGGAGATGCACGCCGACGACCGGACGATCATCGAGACGGCGCAGGCGGGTGACATCGTGGCGATGGTCGGCCTGAAGGACGTTCGAACCGGCAACACCCTCGCCGACGCCAAGAACCCCGCGACCCTCGAGCCGATGGTCTTCCCGGACCCCGTCATTTCGGTCGCGGTCAGCACCAAGGACAAGGCAAACAGCGAGAAGATGAGCACGGCGCTCGGCAAGATGATCGCCGAGGACCCTTCTTTCCGCGTCGAGGTCGACCAGGAGTCGGGCGAGACCATTCTCAAGGGCATGGGCGAGCTCCACCTGGACATCAAGGTCGACATCCTTCGCCGAAGCCACGGCGTCGACGTCGAGGTGGGTGCGCCTCAGGTCGCGTATCGAGAGACCGTCACCAAGGCGATTTCCGACAGCTATACCCAC
>JAHELW010000267.1 GCA_024643985.1 Myxococcales bacterium
GACGGTGGTCATCGGCATCATGATGTCTCGAGGCGGCAAGGAGATTGGATCTGGGCTCAAGGTTCCGTAGCAAATCATTCTTCCCCCGGGCGCCAGCGCGCGAAGCGCTTCGGAGCCGGTCGCCCCGCCGACGCAATCCAACACGCACTGCACGCCCTCGGGCGTGTAGCGATGAACGGCCTCGAGCAAGCTCTGATCCTCGAGTGCAATGACGTACTTGCTCCCTTGCTCACGCAGCAGCTCTGCACCTGCCCGGCTTCGGACGACGTCGATCACGCGAAACCCATCTGCACGACCGAGGTTGCGAACCATTCGCCCGAGCGCGGAGCCGGCCGCGGTCTGAAGTAGCACGGCGCCACGCGGCACCTCGAGCACGTGACGCACCATGATCAACGCGGTGAGCGGATTCACGAAGAACGAGCATGCCTGCGCATCCGTGAGCGACCGGGGAACCGGGAAGGCACGGCGCGCATCGACGAGGGTCTCTTCCTGCCATGTCCCGTTTGGCGGACCGCTCACCACGGCCACGCGCTTTCCCACGAGACGCCTCCCAAGCAGGCCGCCGCCGGACTCCTCCACGACGCCAACCCCCTCGACGCCGAGCGCGTACGGTGGCGCCGGCGAGGGATCGCCCGTCGGACCCGTAGGCCGCTCCACTCCGCGGTTCCAAATCAATCGCCCGAACGCCCGCTCGTAGGTTCCATCGATGTGGTTGAAGTCCGATGGGTTCACGGGCGCCATCCGCATCCGGACGCGCACCTGCCCACGTCGCGGTTTCGGTGCCGGCACATCGCGAACCTGCACCCGCGACGGATCGTCGGTGTGCACGTCGATCATCGCGGACCTCACGAGCTCACCCCCCTTTCGGACCGCTCAGGCCGCTCGGCATCGTGAACGGCCAGTTCGAGTCCACCGTTCCACCGTCGACCTCGAGCACCTTGCCGGTCACCCAGCTCCCCGCGTCCGAAAGAAGATAGAGAGCCGCGGCTCCAATGTCTTCCACGGTCCCCAGCCGGCCAAGCGGCGTGAGATCCTCCATCTGCTTGGTGAGCGATGCGTCCGCCGTCACCATCGCGAGCGCGTCTGTCTCCGTAGCCCCGACGGCGATCGCGTTCACGCGAACGTGCGGCGCCCACTCGTGCGCGAGAAGGCGCGTCATGTGACACATCGCAGCCTTTGCGGTTCCGTATGCAACGAATCCGTTTTCCACCAGATGCGACAGACCCGAGCTGATGTTCACGATGGCACCGTGGCCTCGCTCGGCCATCGACGGAGCAAGCGCCCGAGTCAGATGAAAAGCCGTCGTGACGTTGAAGTGAAACGCATCGTCGAGCTGCTGGTCCGTACATTGGAGAGCCGGTCCAGGGAGCGTACCCCCCGCGTTGTTTACCAGTAAGTCCGCGCCGCCAAACTCCTCGAGCGTACGCGCGACGAGACGATCGAGCTGCTCCGAGTCCAACACGTCCGTCGGAACCACGAGCGCACGTCTTCCGTTCTCCTCGATGATGCTCGCAACTTCGCGAAGCGTGTTCTCACGCCGAGCCGCCAGCACGACGTCAGCACCCGCCTCAGCAAGCGCGATCGAAATCCCGCGCCCGATGCCGCGGCCTGCGCCGGTCACGACGGCGACGCGGCCCTCTACCCTAAAGCGATCTAGAATCATAGTGAAAACTCCGGCGCGTACTGTCGGGCAATCGGCCGAGAAGCGCAACTGCGGGATTACGTTGACCCGCCACCCCCGCTCCCGTACTTTCAACCGGATGACCTACTGCGTCGCCGTCAGAGTGGACCAGGGGCTGGTCTTCGTCTCGGACTCCCGGACGAACGCCGGCGTGGACCACATCAGCACGTACGGCAAGATGCACAAGTTTCTAGGGGACGGAGAGCGCTTCTTCACGCTGCTGACGGCCGGCAACCTCGCGACCAGCCGCGCGGTCGTCACCAAGCTCCGGCGCGACATCGAGGAAGGCGCCGACGAGAGCCTCGCCACCATGGCCCGGCTGACGGAGGCGGCCGACTACGTAGGCAGAATCAGCGTCGAGGAGCAACGGAAGTACGAAAAGCGCATGAAGGACAAGAAGGTCGACACCGGGGCGAGCTTCATCGTCGGAGGCCAGGTCAAGGGCCAACCGCACTCGGTCCTGCTGGTCTACCCTGAAGGCAACCACATCCCCGTCTCTCGGCACTCGCCTTTCCTACAAATCGGGGAAGAGAAGTACGGAAAGCCGATCCTCGACCGAATCATCGAGCCCGAGCTGAGCCTGGAGGTGGCGGGCCGGTGCGCGCTCGTGTCGATGGACTCGACGATGCGAAGCAACGCAAGCGTCGGCCCCCCGATCGAATTACTCCTTTACACAGCCGACTCGCAGCGCCCCGGCAGCGCCGTCACCTTCGGAGAGGACGACGACTACCTGCGCGCGCTCCGTCGCTCTTGGCAGGACAGCCTCAAGCGCGCGTTCAACAACCTGCCCACGCTTCCGCTGCCCTCGGGCGCCGTGCGCCTCGTCGACGGTGACCGCTAGCTCTGCCTTCGAAGGTCGAGCGTAAAGACGCACTCCTCCGCGTAGACCGGAGCACGCGGCGTGCGGATCGCGTCGTCGGGCTCGAAGGGTTTCCAGCGCTCCGCTCGCCGACGCGCCGCCTCGTCGAGCGTGAGAGGCCGGCCTTCGTAGCGCGGCGCATCCGGGTTCCAGTAATAGTAGCACCCGCCGGCCATGCATCGGCCGGACCACTCGACCACCTCGACTACCAGCGGCGACTGCACCTCGATGTGCGGATGGAGCGCCGGCCACCCACCGGCGGCCTTGTAGCGCACGCCCGCCACCGGCATGCCGCTCACCTCGTGAAGCCTCAGCCGCACTCCGCTGACGACGACCTGAGCCTCGTCGAGAAGCGCAGGATCGGTCAACGACACTTCCACACGGTCCGTCGAATTGTCCACCAACCGAGACGTGCTCCCGCCGTCGTGCATCTCCGCCAAGAGCGGCCACGGCTCGAGCGCTTGCCGAAGAACGACCTCTGCGCCGCCGATCTGCAGCCGCC
>JAHELW010000268.1 GCA_024643985.1 Myxococcales bacterium
GTACTCGAATCCTTCGACGGTCATCGCGTGCGTCCCGTCGTGACCGCAGCACTCCATGACCGTCGACGGAGTCACGCCTGGAATCTTTCTCAATAGATCCCGCCCCTTGAAGCCAACTCCCTGCGTGCGCAGATGGCAGGGCGCATGGTAGGCGACTTTGCCACCCGGCGAGCTCTTGAAATCCGTGTTGAAGCGCTCCTCTTTTCGAATCGACCAGAGGAATTCGCTCGGATCCGCGACCGCGTCCGCGAGCCTCTTCGCACGCTCGCGGTCTTCGCCCTCGAGGAGCTCGGGGTACTCGCGGCGCAGCATCATCGAACACGTCGGGTTGAGTGCAACGACCTTCGCGCCAGCGTCGACGTGCGGCATCAATCGATTCAGGTTCGTGTGCGCCTTCTTTCGCAGCAGCTCGAGATCGCCGCTTTCCCAAGCAGGCATCCCGCAGCATTCGAGCCCCGCCTCACAGCGCACGTCGACGCGATTCTTTTCGAGGACCTCGACCGTGTCCATCCCGATCTGGGGCTCGTTCCCTTGCACGTAACAGGTTTGGAACAGGACCACCTCGCCGCCCGTCCCCTCGTTGATCAGGCCGGCGCCCCTGGCCCAGCTCTCGAAGGTAGTCTGCGCGAAGTCGGGGAGCAGCTTGCGCCGATCGATGCCGACTAGCTTTTCCATGAACCACCGATGAATGCCCACCCGATTCATCACGTTGGCGAGACCCAGGCTCGCTCGGGCCATGGCGCTCGCGCGATCGGGATCTTCTAGGAGCTTCAGGCGGAGCTTGTGCGCGTGCTTGCCCTTGCGGAACCGGATGGCGTCGTAGCGGTGCACCAGCTTCGGGAAATCCAGCTGGAATTCGTGACCGTCACGCGGCGTGTAGGGGCATTGGACCTCGCAGAGCTTGCACTGAAAGCAGGCGTCCATGACCCGCTGCGTGTCGAGCGGCGTGAGCTTTCGGACGTCGCCGTCGTGCTTTTCGTCGATCGCGGCAAAGAGAGTTGGAAACGAGTCGCAGTACTTGAAGCACATGCGGCAACCGTGGCAGACCTCGAAGACGCGCTCGATCTCTTGGTCGAGCGCGTCTTCGTCCCAGTACTTCGCCTCGCTGGGGTCGTAGCTCAGCCCTTCGGTGGGCTGGTACGAGATCTGCTTTTTGGGTTCGTCGCTCACGCGGGTGAAAAACCCGGCTCAGGAGATGTCGTCGAGAAGCGACTGGAAGCGACCGGCGTGTGACTTCTCGGCCTTCGCCAGCGTTTCGAACCAGTCGGCGATCTCGTCGAAGCCCTCGTCGCGGGCCGTCTTGGCCATGCCCGGGTACATGTCGGTGTACTCGTGGGTCTCGCCCGCAACCGCCGCGGCCAGATTGAGCGCGGTGTCCCCAATGGGGAGGTCGGTCGCCGGGTCGCCTACCTTCTTGAGGTAGTCCAGGTGACCGTGCGCATGGCCCGTTTCGCCTTCGGCGGTCTCGCGAAAGTTGCCGGCGACCTCCGGGTAGCCCTCCACGTCCGCGACTTTGGCGAAGTAGAGGTAGCGTCGGTTCGCTTGCGACTCGCCCGCAAAAGCGGCTTTGAGGTTTTCGTGGGTCTTGCTGCCTTTGAGCTCTGCCATGGTAGTCCTTTTCCTCATTTATGGTGCTTGCTCGTCCTTCGACAAGGCACTCTCGGTGCCATTCGGGAGCAGGAGTTATCGCGGGGTTTGTGTCGCTCGTCAACGGGTCGGTGCTAACTTCTGCGCATGTCCCTCTCGCCGCTCGACGTGCTCGATGCCCTCGTCCCCGAGCCGGACGGAACGACCTGGGAAAACCTCCCGGATCTCTGGCGCGCCTACGCCGAAGAGCGCTCCGCCGGGCGGCCTCCCCTCGAAAGCGCGGTCCGGGTCGCGGTGCGGGCCGACCGCCTCGGGCACGCGTTTGCCGTCGGTTATCCGGCCGCGCTCGAGCACCTCGTTCCGGGAGTGACGCTCCCGTGCGCCCTTTGCGTCACCGAGGCTGGCGGCAATCGTCCGAGGGCCATTGCGACGACGCTCGAAGCATCGGGCGACGGATACAGGCTCGATGGCACCAAGACCTTCGTGACGTTCGGCACCCTCGCGCAGAGCCTCATCGTTGCGGCCAAGGCCGGTGAAACCCCGGACGGCAGGCCGGAGCTGGCCGTCGTCCGAATTCCGGCGACCCGAGATGGCGTCACCCTCGAGGAGCTTCCCCCGACTCCTTTCGTTCCCGAGGTCGCCCACGCGCGCGTGACGCTCACCGCGGTCGAAGTAAAAACCGCCGAGCGCCTTCCCGGCGACGGGTACCTCGAGCACGTGAAGCCGTTCCGCACGATCGAGGACCTGCACGTCGTGGCGGCTACGTTGGGCTACGTGTTCGGCTGGGTGCGCCGCGCGGGTGGACCTCACGGCCTCCTCGCGGAGCTCAGCGCGCATCTCGTCACGCTGGCGGCCCTTCGCGAAGGCGCGCCGCTCGATCCCCGAATCCACGTCGCGCTGCACGGCTGCTACGAGCAGGTCGTGCAGACCCTGAGGGGGAGCGAGCTGATGCGAGCGTTGGATGGGTCGAGCGCCGCCGAGCGCGAGCGGTGGGAACGCGACAAAAAGCTCCTTTCGATCGCATCATCCGCGCGAGAGGCGCGTTTCGCCTCCGCACGCGAGGCGCTCTTCTGATCACGCCGCGTCGGCGTCGGCGCCGGGCTCGATCGGTGCGTAGCCCTGAGCGGTGTAGCGGTACCGATAGGAGTAACGCCCGTAGCGCTGCCCCCTCATCCGGACGTCGATGTCGTTCAGAACTGCGCCGACGAGCCGCGCGGAGACGCTCCGGAGCTGCTTTTGAGCGGAGTTGATCGAATCGCGCGTCGTGCGGCCGGCGCGCACGACGAGCAGCACGCCATCGACCTGAGGTGCGAGCACGGCGGCGTCCGTTACCGCACCCATCGGCGGGCTGTCGAAGATCACGTAGTCATAGTGGTTCAAAAGGTCCTCTTTGAGCCGACCAAACGCAGCCGAATGGAGCAGCTC
>JAHELW010000098.1 GCA_024643985.1 Myxococcales bacterium
CGACCGGATGCCCGACGGCGCGGCAGTGGTCGACATGGTCTACGAGCCGCTCGTGACCGAGGTCTTGGCGCGCGCCCAGCGCTTCGGCCTCAGGACGGTCGACGGGCTCGGCATGCTCCTGCATCAAGGGGCGATCGCGTTCGAAATGTGGACCGGCTTCGAGCCCCCGATCGACGTGATGCGAGCGGCCCTCTCCAAGTAGCGCGAGCTACCCCCGCCGGACGATCATTCCGGCTCGAGCTCCGCGACGCCGAACATCTCGGCTGCATGCACGAAGACCAGCTCCTCGGCTTCCATCACGGGCTCGGGTGATGCATCGATCCCGAGCGTGCAGTCCTCGATCGCGAAGAACTCCTCCGACTGCATCAGCTCGTCGGACACCCGCACGCCCTTTGGAAGAGGCAGCGTTCCCATCACGAGACCTCCGTCGAAAAGGCAGGCCACCTCGTGACGGACTCGGGAGTCGTGCTCGTGAATACCAAGCAGCGCATCTTCGCCCGGAACGACGATCAGCACGGCCTTGCGCTGTAGCGCGAGAAAGGGAATCGTGCGGGGCTGCTCCGGAAGGCTGACGTTCGTCATGCGAAAGAACGCATCGTGGCTGTTGAGAAACGGAAGAAGGCCCATGCCCTGGGGCAGGTGCATCGTCCCGATCACCCAACCCGTAGGCGTAAACAAACGCACCGTTGTCGCCGTGGTGGACACGCTTTAGAGGGTCTTCATACCCGAACTCGCCCCGGCTCGGCGAGAAAGATCGGCGCGCGGTCCGACTTCCGATGGGCGCGAGTCCGAACGGCTGTCATTCCGAGGCGTTGGGGGGCTGAATCCGGTCTTTGACCGTGCGCCGATCGACGCCCAGGGCGCGCGCGGCGCCCACGTAGCTCCCGGTCTGCGAGTACACCCAGCGGCTGTAGTCCGAAGCGACCTCGTCGAGCGTCGCTTCGCCGGCGCGCATCCGCGAAAAGAGCGGCTCGAGCCGATCCCGAGAAGCTGCCTCAGCCGGCGGGAGGTAGCGGCCGTGAATGAGCAGGTTGCGCACGCACTGATCGAGCTCGCGCATGTTTCCGGGCCACGCGTAGTCGAACCCGACGCTTTGCTCGATGCCCGTCATGACCTCGTCGAAGCCACCCTCTTCTTCGGAGCCGAGCTGCCGCTGAACGAGGACACCGACGAGGTGAGCGAGCTCGTCGACGTTGCCCGCGATCTGGTCCCGTAGCGGAGGGGTGTGGATCACGTCGCTGCAAAGACGGTAGTAGAGGTCGGCGCGAAAGCGCCCGGCCGAGAGGTCCCGCGATAAATCGCGGTGCGTCGCCGCGACGACCTTCCCTCCAAAGCTTCGCGGCTCCGAATCTCCGAGCCGATGAAAGGTCCGCGCCTGCAGCACGCGCAGCAGCTTCACCTGCACCTCGGGGTCGAGCTCCCCGATTTCGTCGAGAAAGATCGTCTCGCTCGAGGTTCGCCCTTCGAGATGGCCCATTCGATCGGCGATCGCGCCCGTGAACGCGCCCTTTTTGTGCCCGAAGAGCTCGGACTCGATCAGCTGCGTCGACATCGCCGCGAGATGAAGTGGATGAAATGCGGTGCGAAAGCTCCGCGTGAAGCGGCGCTGAGACCGATCGAACGGAATGAAGGACGAGAGCCCAATCGCGCTGGCGACGAGCTCTTTTCCCGTTCCCGTTGGTCCGAGGATCAGCGTGCTCGCCTCGTGCATGCGACCGCGAAGGTGTGCGAGGTACCGCCACGGGTCGTGTGTGAAGAGCGACTCCCAGACGGTGGCTCTGAGCTCCGCCGCACGCTTCGACCTTCCGAGGATCTGATGGAAGACGAAGTGGAACGCGCGCCGAATTTGGAAGAAGAGCGCGAACAGCGCGTCGGGCGTCTCCGCCCAGTCCGGCGGGCCGACCTCGGTGAAGACGTCGACGAAGTCACGCTCGAACGCGTCGTAGAAAACGACGCTGTCGGCGTTCGCGGCGGAGACGATCGTCTCATAAAGCGATTCGTCGTATCGATAGTAGAGCACGTAGAGCGCCACGCCCCGGATGAGATCGCGCTCCTGGTCGTCGCACCTCTCTCCCCCGGCCAACGCTGCACGCGCCGAGGCAAGCTGGCGCTCGGCCTCTTCACGAATCGCGGGAAGGGCGGGATCCTCCATCGGCCAGTCGAGGGCTCGGCTCCAGGGGGCCGAGCGCGCCACGGCCTCGCCGACGATGATCGACTCGAGCTCCGGCCGCTCCGGGCCGAAGGGGTTGGTGAACCCGAGCCTGCCGATCGCTTCGAGCCGGGCTCGCGTCTGCACGTCAAACATGTACATTCAGTGTACACACGATGTACGCCCAATGTACAACCAGAGCGCGAAAGAGCTGTTTTCTGCAATCATTTCGGGGCTTCAGGCCTGGCACGCTCCCTGCTCATGAAGCGCCCAGGAGGTTTTCATGAGCCGAATGATGCGTTGGAAGATGAGCGTGACGAGCTGGGTCGACGGGGTGCTCTCCCAGATCGAGAACCACGAGGCCACGGTGACGTCTGCGATCGCGCGGGTCCGCCAGTCGACCGCCCGCGCCCGGGTACAGCTCAAGCGAGTCGAAAGGGATCAGCGAGCGCTTCGGGAGGCGCTCTCAAAAGAAGAAGAGGCGACGCAGCTCTGGCGCCATCGCGCGAAGAAGGCAGAGGACCGAGAGACGGCGCTCGAGTGCCTTCGCCGGCACAAGGCGTCGGCGCGGAGAGCCGCCGAGATGGAGCGCCGCCTGGAGGAGCACGAGCGCTCGCACAAGGAGCTGAGTGAAGGCATTCGCGTTCTCAACGGCCGCTTGAGCGAGCTCACCGAGCGCAAGAACCTGATGCGCACGCGGCAGTCGCGTGCGGAAGCCGCGCACGGCATGGTCAGCGCGGCGGGACCGATCGGCGACCTCGAAGACGTCTTCGAGCGCTGGGAGTCACGTGTGGGCGAGATCGAGATCGCATCCGAGTGCGAGGAGCCGATCGATCGCTTCGAGCTGGACTTCGATACCGCCGAGGAAGAGGCCACGCTTCTTCACGAGCTCGAAGAGATGCGGCGTGAGCCGAAGGAGCCAAGCTGATGAATTCCGATACGAAGCTTCAGACGCTCTTTCAGGTGCTCCGCTGGTGTGGGGCGATAATGATCGTCAGCGCCGCGGGCACTTTCCTGGTTCAAAGTTGGGAAGAAACCGGCGACGTGCCGCGATACCTCGCGCTGCTGGGGACGACGGCGCTTCTGCCCGCCGTCGCGTACCTCTGTGGCGTCCGCTTCAAAGAAGGGCGAAGCGCGCGAGCGATGGTGCTCGCGTTCCTCGGCATCCTTCCCATTCACGCCGGCGTTCTCGGTGGCTTCGTGCTCTCGCAGTTCGGCAACGTGGGAGCGTCGATCGGTCCGGTGGCCCAGTGGGTCGCGCCGAGCCCTGCGGCTGCGGTTCTTCTCGTCGCGGGCGCTGGAGCCGTGCTCGCGCCGCTCTGCTGGGCTGCCTTTCGAGTGCTTGCCCGCCCTCACGCCGGGTGGCTTGCCGGCGCGAGCATGTCGGCCCACGCGCTTCTCTTGGTGCCGAGTCGCACCGCTCTCGCGGCGACGATGACGATCATACCGATCCTCGCGATGACGGCGTGGTGTGCCGCTCGCGTCCGGCCGAACACGCGCGAGGAGAAGCTCGCCGTGTCGTCGCTGCTGGCCCCCGCACTGATCATCGCGGCGAGACAGGTGCTCTTCTACGACGTCTCCCTTGCGTTTTGGGCGGCAATTCTCGGCGCAAGCGCCGCGGGGCTCTTCGTCCTGGGAGCGAAGACCGGGGATGCCACGCTCGAGCGTTTTGCGCTCGTGCCCACGCTCCTGTCGGCCGGTGCCCTAATGGGCGACCTGACGGCTCACCTGCGCATCCCGTTTCCAGTGGATGCGCTGTCGTATGGTTGGCTCGCAGGTGCAGCCCTCCTGATGATGGCGTGGCAGAGCAAGCGCTCGAAGCGGTACTTCGTTCTGTCGACCCTGGCGGTCAACGCGGTCGTGCCGACCGTCGTCTTGATGATCGACGCGTCGGCGCTCGCGGCGCTCCAGCTGATCGCAGTGGGTCTGGCGTTTGCGAGCTTTGGCTTCATCGCGACCCGGCGCCCTGCTCTCTACGCGGGGATCGGCTTTGCGGGCGTCGGCTTCCTGGCGGAGGTGGCGTACGCAATCGAGACCTTCGAGCCGAGCGGCTGGCTTGCCCTTGCCGTGTTCGGCATCGCACTGATTGCGCTCACGGCGTGGCTCGAGCGTCGGGCGCGCGCCGTTCGGCTTGCGTCCCCGAGTGCCAAAGTGTCTCAGCAGAGTCCGGCGGCTCTGCCATGATGGCATCCGGGGGCGGTCCTACCGGGCGGAGATCGCCCAGAATCGTTGCGGAAACCGATGCACGCGCCCTTGGCATGCCGCGTGCACATACCAGGGAGCGTATGCGCCGAACGGGTATCTATCTCCTTGTCATCCTCTCGATCGTGGTCGGGGCCGCGGTGGTTACAGACGCCATCGTGGTCACCGACCGCGAGCGGATGGAGGAGTTCATCGATTCCGTGACCGGAAAGGTGTCCGAGTCTCGAATCGACAGCGCGCTCAGCTACGCGGACCCGGCCAAGCTTCCGATCGAGCTCATTCACGAGGGCCGTCGGCGAAAGTACAGCGACCGAAACGCGTCGAAGCTCAAGCCCGATGCGCGACGAGCGCTCGCCTCGCTCGAGGGCTCGCGCGTGCACCTGATTCAAGAGAGCGTTTCGCTCAGCGGGGAACGCGCCCGAGTTGCGCTCCGCCTCCGGACGAGCTCGGGTCTCGCGAACACGGTGTTCGACCTCCGGCGTCAGGGCGATCAGTGGCTGCTCCGCCGCGTGACGGTCAACTAGCCTGCCTGCGAAAGCTCGTTCATCGCCGCCAAGATCCCTGGGCTTGACCCTCGAGCCGAACCCAGCGAGATTTCCGCCCGATGTATCCAGTCCTTTTCAGCATTCCGACTCCGTGGGGTGCGATTCCCATCTACTCCTACGGCGTGATGTTGGGAAGCAGCCTCCTCTTTGCCTGGTACTTCATCATGTACATGGGCAAGCGGGTCGAGGGCTTCAATCGGGAGCTCTTGGCGAGCTGCTTCACGTGGACCGCGGTCGGCGCCATCGTAGGCGCGCGCCTTCTCTACATCCTCACCAACATCGAGGCGTACGACAGCTTTGCCTCGTGGTTCGACCTTCGCTCCGGGGGCTTGGTGGCCTATGGCGGCTTTCTCGGCGGCTTCGTGACCGCATGGGCGTTCTGGCGAATCAAGAAGATCCCGCTGCTTCCTTTCGCCGACCTCGCCGTGCCGACCTTGGCGTCGGGTCTGATGCTCACGCGCATCGGCTGCTATCTCTACGGCTGCGACTACGGACGCCCCCTCGATGACGGCGCACCCGGCTTCGTGAAGTCCGCGGGCACGTTTCCGAAATGGGACACCGAAGGCTACCCCTCCTTCGCGTGCGACCAGAACATCACGGGCTCGCCCGCATACCATCACCATTTGGACGAGGGGTGGCTCGCCGATGACGCGGTGAGCTCGCTGGCGGTCCACCCCACGCAGATCTACGAGTCCGCGGCCGGCCTCGTGCTGTTCGTTTTCGCAGTCTGGCTTCTGACGCACCGCAAATTTCGGGGTCAAGTCCTCGTGACGGTCGGGGCCCTATACGGCCTGTGGCGCTTTTTCATCGAGTATTTGAGGGACGATCCGGAACGCGGTTTTGCGTTTGGCTTTTCCACCTCGCAGCTGATCTCACTCGCGCTGATTCCGGTGTGCATCCTCGGATACGTTCAGCTGAAGAAGCGCGCCGAAGAGCAGGGCGACGTCGAGCTTCCCCCGTGGGCGCTCGAGGGAGCGGCCGCCGACGCGTCGCCCAAGGCAGCGGAAGACACGCGGCCGGCGAAGTACCGGCCCAAGAAGATCAAGAAGAAAAAGAAGTAGCCGGCCGATCAGGGCTCGACCGGCTGCTTGGCCCGGTTGAACGACTCGAGCACGCGCGGCGACGTGCGTACCGTGTCGAGCTCGAGGTTCGGCTGGAGCGCAAGCGCGGCTCTGAACGATGCCTCTGCGAGGTCGGCTCGCTCGAGGGCGACGTAGGCGACCGCGAGCTCCTTTTGAATGGTGACGACCTGCGTGGACGTCAGGCTCTGCGAACCGAGCAAGTGGTTGCCCATCGCGACCGCTTCCGCGAAATGCGCCTCCTCCACCTGGCGGATGAGCTCCGGCAGCGCGCTTTCCACCTCGTCCTGCGCTTCCTTGGCCGCGCCGCCGCCCGCGGCCCTGCCAAACGCGGCAGAGGCCTCGGTCCGCCCGTCGCCCGCGAGCCGCAGGTCGGCGAGTGGAACGAGAACGACGCGGCCGCGCTCGATTCGAGCGCCGGCATTGAACTGGCGAAGCCGCTTCAGCGACGTGGGCGTATCCGGCATGTAGAGCCCGGCAATCCTGGCAAGCGTTTCGCCGGGGGCCACGACGTGGCGGAGCGGGTACGGAATCAAGAGCTCCGCGCCCTCATCCGGCTGCACGCGCCGGTTGCCCCGGTTCGCGTCGATGAGGACGACGGCGCGCGACTCTCGACCGTAGAAACGCGCCGCGATCGACTGCCACGTCTCGTCCTTCGCCACTCGGTAGAAGGTGACCACCGGAACGAAGAGCCAGCTACCGGGCAACAGCCCGTCTTCGCCCGCACCCTTCATTCGGTTCGCCTCGCGGAGGACTGCCTCGCGCGTCGGGTCGCCGTAGTAGCGCTGAGCGATCGAGGCAAAGGTGTCGCCCTCCTGCACCGCGTGCGTGTAGACCGCCTGCGCCTCGGTCTGCGCTGCCGCCGCCAGGAGCGCGAGCGAGAGCAGCACCGCGGCCGCTCGGCTCATGGCGCCGCCTCGGCGGTTTCGACGACGCTCAGTGGCTGGGTGAGCGTCGCGCGGTCGTGAAGCTCCTCTCCTGCCTCGATCGTCACGATGTGCTCGACCGGCGCGAAGTATGGATTGACGTACTTCACATAGTGGCGGCCCGGCGCCAGTGAAATCGCGTTGGCTGCTGGCGTCGTGAGCACGTGCACGCCGTCGACGTGAACGTGCGCCCACGGATCGGCGCTGACGGTGAGACGACCGGCTTCGTCGACGTCGAGCACCGCAGGCGCTTCGCCAGCAGGCGGTCCCGACCAGTGTCCCGTCGCGGCCTGCACGGTCAGACCCGAGAGCAGCAGCATCGCCAGCGCAGCGGCCTGCCATTTCGCGACGTTCCAAAGAAATCCGCTCTCGCGCTGTCCGCGGCGAAGCACGCGCGGCGCGACGGCCGAAAGCACCTCGTCGGTTTGCTCGCCGGTCATGACGCCGATCTCGTGCAGGAACATCACGAGCCGGGCGTTGTGGCTCATCGGCACGCGCGGCGCGAGGAACTCGGTGAGGTCGTCGATCAGCGCCTGCGTCGTGGGATAGCGGTTGGCCGGCATCTTTTGAAGGCATCGCGCCATGATGCGTTCGAGCTTTCTCGGAACCTCGACCCCCATCTTCTTCGGCGACTCGTAGCGGTCGAGCCGGATCTTCTGCATGACGGTGCGGGTCTCGTCTTCGACGAAAGGCTTGCGGCCGGTCAGCATTTGATAGAGGACGATGCCGACGGAAAACAGGTCGCTTCGAAAGTCGAGCTTGTCACCGAGGATTTGCTCCGGGCTCATGTAGCTCGGCGTCCCGAGGCCCGTCCCGGTTTCGGTGAGGTCGCCAAAGCGCTCGTGGCGCGCAATGCCGAAGTCCATCAGCTTCACGTCGCCCTGCATCGAGACCATGATGTTGGCGGGCTTGATGTCGCGGTGGATGATCCCCCGAAAGTGAGCGTAGTCGAGCCCGCGCGCGAGCTGCAGCGTGACGATCGCCGCGACGTCCGCGGGAAGCCTCGGTGAGCGCTCGAGAAGGTCGTAGAGATCGATGCCGTCGACGTACTCCATGATGATGAACATCGAGCGGCCGTCTTTTAGAAAGTCGATGACGTGCAGGATGTTCTCGTGCTGGAGGGACGCCATGAAGTGCGCCTCTCGCTCGAAGCGCTCGGCAAACTGGCTGTCGATCGCGATCGAGGGCTTCAGCGCCTTGATCGCGACGCGTCGATTGAGCGGCTCCTGGATCGCTTCGTAAACGACAGCCATGCCCCCGCTGCCGATTTCACCGAGAACGCGGCACGTTCCGATACGCTCAACCATCGCGATCCATCACGGTAGGTGGGGGGTCGGGCAGTGTCAACGACGCCCGGAAGTTTTCAAAAAACCGACACTTAGGGCGGAACTCACTCGGCCGCGGACGGCAGAATGCAAAGACCCCTATCGACGGAGTCGGAGCCGCCGCGACCATCGCGAATGACGAAGTTGAAGCGAACGAGCAAGCCGTCTTCCGGAGCCCCCTGCGAGGCCTGCCAGCGAGTGAGCACCGAGCGCGCGTCTGGGTTGGTGATGAACGAGAACGTCCGCTCGAAGCCGCCCGCGTCTGCGAGCCAGCTCACCTGAATCTCTTCCGTCACCTCTTGGTCGTCGACCATGAAGGTTTGGAGACTCCCGCGGGTCACCGCCAGGTTGATCGAAGAGGGCGGCTCACCCGCCCGCGGGTGGGCCATGCGCGCCGCCTGCGAAAGCCCCTCGAGATCGCTCAGACAACCGGTGCGAGGCGCGTCGCGGGGGACGCCTTCGTCGTAGGGCGGCGGCCAGGCCCGGCCGTCGAGAAAGAGCTGATTGAGGTCGAGGACCGGGTGCAGATTCGGGTCGGAGACGTCGTCTTCGATCGGAATCGACACCGTCACGAAGCGCCCCTCGATCGGGACCCGCTCGATGATCGGAGGCCCTTCGCACGGCACGAGGTCGTCGGTCTCGCCGAGGATGAAGTCGAGGATCGCGTCCTCGGATGGTCTCCCGTTCGAGCACACGACGCCCTGCAAGAGCACGCTCGTCGCGTCGGCCGCCTCGAGATCCTCGTCGGCTGGGACGCTGAAGCGCATCACCGGGAGTGCGAGCGGGTCCATCGGCGGGGCGGCGATGCATCCCTCGCACGGCTCGATCGCGTCGCCGCAGATGGGCGTGCCGATCGTGACGGGCAGCGGAACACATGGAACGAACGCCCACTGGAGCGGACCCGGCGTGAGCGCCGGTCCGCTGGACCCGTCTGCGCCGCGATCGATCGCGAGTAGAGACACCTCGACGCCGTCCTCGGGACTGGGGCTTGCGCGCTCAGGGGCTCCGTCGACCGTCACTTTGGCGTTCACGACCCGGAAATCGGTAACCAAAGACGCGGGCGCAAAGCTCTCGCTGCACGCCGCGAGCCATAGCAAGAGGGTGACGAGCCAGATCCGCATCAGAACTCTCCTCGAACCCCTAGCGCCGGAATGATGGGAAGGCCAAGGAGTGGCGTCTGCTGGCTGAAGTCGAAGTTGTAGATGATGCCTTCCTGGTTTTGATAGTTGTACGCGTTTCGAATGTCGAGGAACACCGCGAGCTTCCAGCCCTGGAAGGTCCATTTCTTCTGGACGCGAATGTCGAGCCGGTTGAAGAGGGGGTTTCGGACCGAGTTCACGCGCCCGTCGACCGGAATGTACACGTCGTTGAGCGCGTCGTAGACCGAGCCGACGACGGGCGTTGCCGGATTGCCGCTCACCAGACGGAACGTCGCGCCGATCTCCCAGTTGCGGGGGAAGTTGTAGACGAACGCGGCCGTGAGGATGTGCGTCTGATCGAAGTCGAACAGGCGCCAGGGCTCGTTCGGACCGTCTTTACGCTCGCTTCGAGAGAGCGTGTAGGAGAGGTAGCCAAAGTATTGCCGGCCCTCCGGCGGGCGAAGGTTGATGCTGAGCTCCGCGCCGTAGATTCGGCCGATGCCCTGGTTGATGAAGAACGGATCGAGGCCTCCGGGCGTCGTCACCGGGCGATCCCAGAGATACTTGTAGTAGCCTTCGACACCGAAACGCACTCCATCGAGCGCGTCGTATTCCCAGCCGAGGCCGAGGTGCACGGCCTTGAGCGGGTCGAGGTTCGGGTTGCCGATGGTTGGCTCGGACTCCTGGAACTCGGGCGGCTGACTGAAGAGGCCCGCGGACACCTTGACCCGCATGTCTTCGGCGACGGTGAAGATCGTGGTGAGTCGGGGATCCACCGAGAACGCGCTGATCTCGCTGTAGTAGTCGAGACGTAAGCCCAGGATCAGGCGCACGATGCGCCCAAGGTCAGCGTTGGTCTCGAGGTAGATTCCGGGGCGGAAGACCGTCGTGTTCACGTCGGCGATCACCTGCTCTTGGCCGGCGAGCGAGCCTTGCTGACTGCCGCCGCCCTCTTGGGACTCGGGCTGAGGCCCCACGTAGTCGAGATCGATCGGCGCCGCGTAGAGGTCGAGCCCCGTGATCAGCCGGACGCGATTGTTGATCTGGTAGCGCCACTCGCCGCGGCCGTACGTTTGGATGAACGTCCCTTCGAGCCTGAACGTATCGCCGAGGCCGAAGCTGATCTTCTGCGGGCCGACGCTGATCGCGAGCTCTTGCTCGGCTTTGTCCCCGAGCTTGCGCAGCCAATCGAGCTGGTTGTTGTAGAAGCTCGTCGAGAACTCGGTCTGGCCACGAATCGCCGGATCGTCGCCGCCGGCCTCCTCGAGCAGAAGCTCGAGCCGGTCGTTTGAGCCGTACGCGGAGATCCGAACACGGTCACGCTTCGACGGGAGGAAGTTGAGCTTGAATTGGTAGTCCCAATACACCGGCGCTTGCCGCACGCCGATGTCCTCGGGCGCGACCGCCGGAAAGATCAAGTCGAGCAGGCTCCTTCGAAGACCGCCCGAGATTTGGATCTTGTCGGTGATGGGAGACTCGATCGTGACGAAGGTGTCGATGACGGAAATCTCGGCGACGCCGTGAATGCGATCGCGAGCGGGGTCTCGCGTGGTCACCTCCAAAATGCCGCCCGTGCGCCGGCCGTAGCGAACCGAGAAGTTGCCGGGATAGAAGTCGATCCGCTCCAGCATGTACGAGTTGTAGACGCTCGTGAGGCCGCCGAAGTGGTAGATGAGAGGCACGGAGACGCCGTCGATGAAGAATTCGCTGTCCTGCGGCGCGGCGCCGCGGACGATCAGAAGCCCGATGCCGAACGGCGGCCGCGCGACACCGGGGAGGATCTCGACCGCACGAAGCGCGTCCCCACGGGTGCCCGGGATCCGGGTCAGCTCTTCCTTGTCGATGGTCCGCTTGACCGCTTCGCGGGGCGGCGCGTCCACGACCGCCGTTGCCCCGAAGCCCTGATACGCGGCCTTCTTCTTTGCGCCCAGGCGATAGATCACCTGAGTGACCTCGCCCGCAGCGAGCTGCTCTTTGGCCGTGAGATCCCCGTACTCGCCGCCGGAAATTCGCACCTCGTAGGCGCCCGGCTCAAGATCGGTGGCGATGAACGTGCCGTCGGGGCCCGCAACGAGGTCGCGCACGAGCTCGTCCTCCGCGTTCATGATCTCGACCACCACCGCGCCTGCCGGGCTGTCGTCTTCCGCGAGGAGCACCGTGCCCTTGAGCCAGCCGGTCGTGAGCTCCTCGGGCGGAGCCTTCATCTCGAAGACGTAGCGATATCGAATTCGGGCCGCGACCGGCTCCCAGTCCTTGCGCGCAGGCTCGAAGACGAACTGTCGGACCGCGGCAAGCGCCGCCTGGTCGAAGGCCTCGCCGCCCGAGCGCGCAACGGTTGCCTCGGTTACGAGCCCGTCTTTGCCGACGACGACATCTAGCTCGACGGCAACCTCGGACGGGTCGTCTTCTTCGCCCTCGGGGTAGTCCGCCTCGACGAAACGGATGAGCTTTGGCGGCGTGATGAGAGGCTCAGCTTCGCCCTCGCCCACCTCCGAACGCCCCTGCGCGTGCGCCCCGCTGGCACACAAGGACCACACCAGCAGGGCACCGACGAGGCGAAGCACGCTTCAGCATAGCTCAGCGAGAGACGGACCCAAGGACCACCAAATAAGCGCCCCGGC
>JAHELW010000269.1 GCA_024643985.1 Myxococcales bacterium
CGGCCCGAACGTGTTCTTGAAAAAGCGGCCTGCGGCAAACGTGATGCCTTTTGCAACCTCGGGGAGATAGACCTGCTCGGCGACCGTCCGGCCGGGTTTCTTGATCACTTTGACTTCGACTGCCATGGCGACCTCAGAAGAGCTTCTCGAAGAATGCGACCCAGCTCTCGGCCCATCCCGAAAGCATGAACGCACCCATTACCAAGATGTTGAGCAGCGATACCGGCAAGAGCCCCTTCCAGCAAAGGGACATGAGCTGATCGTAGCGAAAGCGGGGCAGCGACCACCGAATCATCAGCTGGAACCAGATCAAAACGATGATCTTGAACAGGAAAAAGAGTACCTGAATGACGATGACCAACCAGTGCTGGAGCGGGACGAAGTAGCTCGCCTGAAGGAACGGCAAGGACAGCTCGAAGCCGTCGCGATAGAGGTAAGGAACGTCCCAGCCTCCTAGGAAAAGCACCGATGCGATGGCCGCGAGCGACACCACCTCGACGAACTCACCCATGAAGAACATGCCAAACTTCATGCCGGAGTATTCGGTCAGGTAGCCGCCGACGAGCTCGCTCTCGCCCTCGGGCAGGTCGAACGGGACTCGCTTGGTCTCGGCAACCGAGGCGACGAAGAAGTTGATCGCGCCCAAGGTGAGCGGCGGGACGAAGATGCCCCAGACGCGCTCGTGCTGCCACATCGCCATGTCCTCGAGGCGAAGCGACTGGTAGATCATGAACGCAGGCACGAGCGTCAAGCCGATCACGACCTCGTAGCTGACCATCTGACTCGCTGCGCGAATGCCCCCGAGCAGCGAGTACTTGTTGTCGGAGGCGTACCCGGCCACGGCCGCACCGATGATGCCCGTGCTGGCGATCGCAAAGATGAACAGGATGCCGACGTTGATGCTCGCGACCTGCATCGGGATGCCTGGGCCGGACACCGACCCGGTTCGCGGGAGGACCTCGGTCAAGTGGTCCAGGTACATCACGCCCGCGAACGGAATGACGGCAAAAGCCGCGATTGCCGGGATCAGCGCGATGATGGGGCCGGCGGAAAAAAGGAGCCTATCCGACTTCGGCGGAACGAAGTCTTCTTTGAAGATGAACTTGATCGCATCGGCGAGCGGATGAAGCAGGCCGATCAGCATGATTCGCCCCTGGTTTCCGACGACCATCGTGTGCACCGCGTAGCCCAGTCGAAGGAGGACGGAGCCGCCGCCGAATCCGACTAGGGCCCAGGTCAGTGCTGTCGTCGAGATCGGCAGCGGATTGCTCCCTCGAATCACGACGAACGTGAGCGCCACGAGGGTCACGACCGCCACGATCCCGGTCAGAGCGGCCAGCCGCCAGAGCGGAAGGCGCGCACGATCGAGGAGCGTCACGAGCCCGGCGGGCAGCACGATGGCCGCGCGCGAAGGCCCGAGACGGTCTTGAATCATCGCGCTCTGTCGGCGCTCGGCCCAGATGAGGATCGGAGCAAACGCCCCCACGGTCACGACGAGGACGAACAGGATCTTCAGGAGCGAAGAGACGACCAGGAGACCGGTGCTCATTGCGCCGCCTCCGCAGCGTCCGAAAGTCCCTTTCGCAGACCCTCGAGGTCGCTGAAGCCGAGGTCGAACCCTGCGGCGCGAGCGAGGTTGGCAATGGTTTTCCAGGCCGGCTCGACGTCGGGAGGCGTCGGGAGGACGTTCCGAAACGCCTGCGTCACGCCCTTTTCGTTGACGAAGCTCCCTTCGACTTCGAAGGTGTCGGCTACTGGAAGGACGATTTCCGCCACTGCGGGAAGCGCTCCGATGTGGCTCGTGAGCGAAACCACCGCGTCGAGGGACGAGAGCGGCGCCAGCTCCTCGAGCCCCTCGGCGCTTGCCCATCCAAGCGCGATGACTCCCGCGACCTCACCGCTCTGCACGTCCGCGAGGAGATCGCCGATTGCTTTCATCGACCCGCCGCCAGCAGCTTGGATCGCGCCGGCGCGATTGGGGTTGTTGTCGTCGCTTCGAAGGATGTCGTCGCCCTCCCAGCCCCCGAGCGCCGCGAGATACAGCCGCTCCGTGCCGAACGCGGATGCGAGCTTCGCGAGCGCCAGGTTGTCCTCGGTGGTGTGCTGAGCGCTCAACACGACGGCGAGCTTCGATGCCTCGACGCCCTTCAGCTTCTGTGCCGCGAGCTCGAGCGCCTTTCGATCGCCGATGGGAACCCGCTCGGCGCCGCGCCCCGAAGTCGGCGCGAGGAGCCGGTCGTCCGAATGCCGCGTGTAGGTCATCATCCCGTCGTCGCACATCCAGAACTGGTTCACGTCCGGGTTGTCGCGCGGCCGGAGCCGGTAGACCTTGCCGTAGCGCGGGTCGTAGTCGACGTGGGTGTTGCAGCCCGTCGCGCATCCGGTGCAGACGCCCTCCCCCGACTTCAGGAACCACACCCGTGCTTTGAACCGAAAGTCCCGGCTCGTGAGCGCGCCGACGGGGCAGACGTGCTCCGTCATCAGAGTGTACTTGTGGTCGAGCTCGCGGCCCGGCGCGAGGATGATCTCGTTGCGATTGCCCCGCTCGCGCATGTCGAGCACGTGATCCTTTGCGACCTCGTCGCACACTCGGATACAGCGCGTGCACATGATGCAGCGCTCCGCGTCGTAGACGATGGTGGGACCGAACCGGACACCCTTCGGCTTGTGGACCGGCTCCGTGTGTTTGCGTTTCAGGGTGGCCTGGTGCTCGTAGTAGTAATCCTGCAGCTTGCACTCGCCGGCCTGATCGCAAATCGGGCAGTCGACGGGATGGTTCAAGAGCAAGAACTCCTGAACCGACGCCTGCGCACTCTTCACCTCGTCGTTGGTGGACGAGATGACCATGCCGTCCTCTGCCGCGAGCTGGCACGCGGGCTGGAGCTTGGGCTTCGTGGCGGGGACGTACTCGCCTCTTGCCTCGTCGTAGGTGAGCTGCGGCATCTCCATCTGCCTGCCGCTCTCGATCTGGACCAAGCACATCCGACAGTTCG
>JAHELW010000270.1 GCA_024643985.1 Myxococcales bacterium
GGCGGAGGCGCCGACCGTTCCCGAAGTGTATCGCGGCGGGCGGTGGTGGACGGTCCTGTTCACGGCCGCGAACGCGACGGTGTGTCTGATGCTGATCGGAGGCGGCTCGATCAGGCGACCCGACCCGCGTCGCACGCTACGCTGGCTGGAGGCGCAGTCCCGCGCCGGTTGGCCCAGGCGGGGTTGGCTGCTGCTCGGGTTGAGCCTGCTCGGAGCATGCCTCGCGTTCGGAGCGATGTGCTTCGTGCTGGAGCTGCCGATCGCGTCGGTCGTCGTCCGCGCGGGCAAGGTTGCGTTCTTCGTTCCGATTGCCCTTGCGGCGGCCGTCTTCGGCTTGCCCTGGATCTCCCATGCCTACGAGCGACTCCAGAGGCTCCGCCTCGTGCCAGTGCTCGTCGCGAGCTTGCTCGTCGGGGCGTTCGTTTCGTTCTCGTTCTTGCCGGCCCTGAGCCAGCACTTCTCCCCGAAACCCGTCTTCGCTGCCTACGAGGCGCTTCGAAGCGAAGAAGGCGAGCCGCTCGCCTCCTATCGCACGTCCACTGCGGCCGCCCGGTACTACACGGACGCGACCATTCGAGAGCTCGATGGCGAGACCGCGCTGCTCGGATTTCTCGAGGAGGGGGGCCAACGTTGGGCGGTGATTCCCTCGGATCGACTGCCGAGCCTAGACCGCGCGAAGCGCCGCCGTGACGGCACGCATCTCTACGTGGCCGACGCCCGGAGCGCACGGCTCCTCTTGCTGGCCGCCCGACCCGTGCGGGGTCGCGCGAACCAGAGCTTCGTGCCGGCGACCGTGCTCTCGAAGCCGCCGGCGCCCGAGCAACCGGTGAAGGCGCGCTTCGACGACCGGGTCGAGCTTCTCGGCTACGACCTCGGTCTTGCCGGCGGGGATACCGTCGGGGCCGGCCAGCGCTTTTCGCTGACGTGGTTTTGGCGCGTGCTCCAGAAGCCGCCGGCTGGGTACGAGGTTTTCGTTCACATCGACGGGAACGCGCTCCGACTCAACGGCGACCACGAGCCGACGGGCGGACGATACCCCACGCGGCTTTGGGAGCCTGGCGACATCATCGTGGACGCCCAGGAGCTGACCGTGCCCGCCAACTTCAGAACCGGCGACTATCCGATCTACGTCGGCTGGTACAGCGGCAGCAAGCGGCTCGCCGTCGAGTCGGGACCAAACGACGGCGAAAATCGCGTCCGCGCGGGCGTGCTCCCGGTTCGCTAGTCCTCGGGGCGCGAGGAGAACACCGACGTCGCGAGGTCCAGACCTCCCGTGAACGCACGGCCCGTGGGCGCCTCGGAATCGCTGAACCGGCTCGATGTTCCGGTGATTCGAGACGCACGCACCGACTCTTCGTCCGACGATGAAGGCGCAGCCCAGCCCGCGACGGTCCGGTTACTCTCGAGAGCAGGCTCACGGGACTCCTCGGCGCCGACCGGAACCCCGGTCAGCGTTTTCTGTCCGAGGATGAAGGACTCCTCCGCGCGCAGGCAGCGCATGCTTTGGATGAGCTGCCGTCGCTCGTCGTTTCGGAGCGACTCGAATGCGATCCCCATGCCGACACGGCCTCCTCGGCTTGGACGCGGACGGAGCTGAACGCGCTGCACCCGACCCGCGACGCAAAGCGGCTCGTCCCAATCGGGCGGACAAAACGTCAGGGTGACCTCGCTTCCGATCTCGAGCAGCAAATCGGTTTGAATCCAGAGACCGTCCTCGCTCACGTCGGTGACCCGATGTGCAATCGGCTGGCCCCAGACGTCGGAGTAGATGTCGCACTCCAAATCCACGCGCCGTCGCACGGCTCGTCGCGCCTCCGGCTTGGCCCCAAATTGGCGAGCTGCCATACCTTGGCTTGTATTGCAGCGCGCCGTCGGGCGGCAAGTTACGGGTCGAGGGCGACGGCCCGGTCGGGCTCGAGGACGTAGCGCGTTTGATCCCAGCTGCCGGGGGTCGCGGTCACCCCGATGTCAGCGACGTCGATCATCCACAGGCCCTCGCGCCCGGCATGCGTCGTGCTTCCCGAGCAGCACATCGGCAGGGGTGTCTCCGGCACTTGCACGTGGTAGCGCCAGTGGATGTGCCCGTGGACGATTACGCCGCGGGCCGCGCACGCGCTTGCAGCCAAGAGCTCGTCGGCATTCTCGAGCCCATGCGCAGGCCGATCGGGCCTGCCGTTGGCGAGTCGGGGCGCGTAGTGCGTCGCGATGATCACGAAGCGGTCGCGCAGTCGCTCGTCGTCGAGGATTCGAACGAGGGCGTCGACCTCCGCGTCGGCAATCCGTCCGCTCGAATGCGTGGGCTTCGGGTTTGCCCGCGCGCTGTTGACGCCGACGACGGCGAGACCATCTACCGGAAACCACACCTGCGGCCAAACACCATCGACCGCGTGCTCGGGAAGCTCGGTCTTCAAGAGCCCGCCGAAATGCGTCTCCCACCAGCCCCCCTCGACGGTGTCGCGAAGGTAGATGTCGTGATTGCCTGGCACGGTGAAGAAACCGAGGGGCGGCACCGTCGTGAGGGGCTCGATGACCTCGCGCGCGTACGCGAGCTCGGGCTCTGTCCCGAGAGCGGTGTAGTCCCCGGTACACACGATGAGGTCGACGCGCTGCTCTCTCGCAAACGTGGTGAGGGCGTCGACCTTGGCCTCTGCGTCGGCGAACACCTTCCTGCGGCGAAACGCCAGGTTCGCATAGCCGGCCACACGCTTGTTCAAAAACGCTCGAAACGGCACGCCCGGAAACCCGTTTTCGAGATGCAGGTCGCTGATGTGCAGGACTCGCGTCAGGGCCATGTCGCAGTAGCCCCGAGACCCATGTCCTCCTCGAGGCCGAAGCGCACGTTGAGGCACTGGATTGCTTGACCGGAAGCCCCCTTCACGAGATTGTCGATCGCGCTCATCGCAATGACCGTGCCGGTGCCTGGGTCCTGAGTGTAGGAGACGTGAACTCGGTTCGAGCCGCGCACCCAAAGCGTGTCCGGATGCTGTCCCTC
>JAHELW010000099.1 GCA_024643985.1 Myxococcales bacterium
GCCGAGCCGAACAACACCTACTCCGAGGTCGTCCGGGTGATGCGCGGAATCGAGCCGGACGATTCGAAGATCCAGCGCGACCTCGATCGACTGATCGCGCGCGAAGACACGTCCGACTTCAAGCTCCCCGGGCTCCTCTGGCTTCTCTACGAGTATTCCGACTCCGACGTGCTCGGCGAGGAGATGGTCGCCAACATCAAAGAGGTACTGCTCCAGCACAAGTTCTGGCCGGACGAGCGTCTGAACGAGCCGGGCCCAGTGACCGACAGCATGGTGTACGTCACGGAGAATCACTTCATCCTCTACGCGAGCAGCGCATACTTGGTCGGGCAGCTCTATCCAGACGAAGTGTTTGCCGCTAGCAACGAAACCGGCCGTCAGAAGATGGAAACGTTCCGGCCCCGCGTGATGAAGTGGCTCGAGCTGCGCTACAAGACCGGCTTCAGCGAGTGGCTTTCGAACGTTTACTACGACGAAGACATACCCGCGGTCGTCGCCCTCACTGAGCTCGCCGAAGACGAGGAAATCAAGCAGCTCGCGGCGATGGTGTTGGACCTCATTTTCGCCGACATGGCGTTGAACCAATACCGGGGCACCTTCGGAAGCACGCATGGGCGAACCTACGAGCAGAAGTTCGGCGGCTCGCGCGACAGCACCCGCTCCACCGCCGCGCTTCTTTTCGGCGTGACCGACCTGGGCGATTCCGACAGAGAGCCCTCCAATCTGCCCTTCGAGCTCGCGGACTTTCGCCCCGGCAACATGAGCTCGACGATGGTTGCGTTGGCCGAGGACTATCGCCTCCCGCGCGTCATCTACGACATCGCCAACGATACCGAGCGTGAAGAGGTCGAGAACCGCCAGCGGATGGGCATCGAGCTCGAGGAGGCGGAGAGCTGGGGCCTCGACGTCAATCGGTTCGAAGACGGCATGACCTTCATGACGCTCGAAGCGTACACGCATCCGCTCACCATCGGGCTCTGGGTCGACATGCTCGACGCCTACGGGTGGTGGGACCACGACGACTACCGGCTGTTCGCGCCGTTCAGGGACGTGCTCTACGACCCGATCGTGCGGGAGGCATTCGCGAGGGGTGCCGAAAAGGACATCACGCGCAACATGCGCCCCGAGGTCAACATCTACACCTATCGCACGCCGAGCTACATGCTCAGCACCGCGCAGGACTGGCGAAACCCGTTCCGCGTCGACTACGTGAGCAACGACAGCGGCTACGGAGGCGATCAGCAGTCGATCTGGCAGGCCACGCTCGGCAAAGATGCCGTCGTGTTCACGACGCACCCCGGAAACGAAGACTGGGGCGGCGACACGCCGCGGTATTGGACCGGCTACGGCACGATGCCTCGGGCGATCCAGGTCAAGAACGTAGTCATCTCACTCTACGACATCGAAACCGGTGAAACGATCTACGTCGAGAATCAGCCCCTCTACACGCACGCCTTCCTCGACAAGAGCCGGTTCGATGAAGCCTACAAAGAGGGCGGTTGGTTCTTTGCCCGCTACGAGGACGGCTATGTCGCCCTGTGGACTTCCGATCCCGACGCGGACTGGAAGGTCAACGACGACCCGGACCGCCAGGACCTCGGCGACCACGAGATCATCGCCGATGGTGAGAAGACCATCTGGATCTGCGAGCTCGGCAGCAAGGCGGAATATGCGGATCTCGACGCATTCAAGCAGGCGATTCTCGATGCACCGCTGACCGCGGACGCGGAGGCTCTCACGGTGGACTACGAGTCCCCCTCCCAGGGCAGGTTGGTGATGGGATGGAACGACGAACCTCTGACTCAGGACGGCGTCGCGGTCGAGGTCCAAGACTACCCGCGCTACGAAAACCCCTACAGCTCGTCTCCTTTCCGCGAGGATGTCATTTCGTTCGAGCGCGAGGGGCGGCGGCTCAGGCTGGACTTCGCTCAGCTGACGCGTGAATACGACTACCTCCTCGACTAGTATCCAGCGCATGCTGGATTTCTCGGGTCGCGAAGCAGTCGTCACGGGTGGTACCGGCGTGCTCGGTACCTCGGTGGTCGAACGCCTTCTCGAAGCAGGCGCGGTCGTCCACGTGCCCGTATACGTTTCCAAGGAGCTCGAGAGCTGTCCGTATCGAGACCACCGCAACGTTCGCATCTACGAAGGGCTCGACCTCGGCCTCGAAGCAGACGTTGCACGTCTGTATGGCGCGACCGGCTCGGTCTATGCGAGCGTTCACGTCGCGGGCGGATTTGCCATGGGGCCGATCGCCGAGACTGGGCTCGACACGTGGGAGCATCTCATGCGAATGAACGCGACGACGTGCTTTCTCTGCTGCCGCGAGGCGGCGCGAGCCATGGAGGGCAACGAAGGCAGAATCGTGAACGTCGCGGCGCGTCCAGTCTTGGTGCCAACCGCGTACATGAGCGCCTACGCGGCCTCGAAGGCAGCCGTCGCAGCGCTGACTCTCACCCTTTCCGAAGAGCTCGCGGCTTCGGGAATCTGGGTCAACGCGGTCATCCCCAGCATCATCGACACGCCGGCCAATCGCGCGGCCATGCCCGATGCCAACGCCGCGCTCTGGCCGAAACCGAGAGAGATCGCGGAAACCATCTCGTTCTTGGCGTCCCCACAGAACGCCGTCACGCGTGGCGCGCTCGTGCCCGTGTACGGCAAGAGCTAACCGGTCTAGGGTAGCGGCATGAAATACACCTATCTTGGGCGGACTGGCGTGAAGGTCTCCCGGATCTGCCTCGGATGTATGAGCTATGGGACGCCCGACTGGCGGCCTTGGGTTCACGACGAGGACGCGTCGGCGCCGTTTTTCAAGCGCGCGATCGAGGCGGGCATCAACTTCTTCGACACGGCGGACATGTACTCGCTCGGGGTGAGCGAAGAGGTGACGGGTCGATGGCTCCGGGAGTACGGCAACCTCGACGAGATCGTGCTCGCGACCAAGGTCTTTTTTCCAATGACCGGTCGCCCGAACATGGGAGGGCTCTCGCGAAAGCACATCCAGCAGGCCTGTGACGACAGCCTCCGCCGGCTCGGAGTCGAGACGATCGACCTCTACCAGATTCATCGCCTCGATCCGGCGACGCCAATGGAGGAGATGCTCGCCGCGCTCGATCATCTCGTCACGCAGGGTAAGGTTCGCTACATCGGCGCGAGCTCGATGTACGCGTGGCAGTTTCAGCGCTTGCTGTCGCTGTCGGAGCAACACGGCTGGGCGCGATTCGTGTCGATGCAGAACCACTACAACCTCGTCTACCGCGAGGAAGAGCGAGAGATGATTCCGCTCTGCGAAGACCAAGGAATCGGCGTGATCCCTTGGTCGCCGCTCGCGCGTGGCATGCTGGCCGGGACGCGAAGCAAGCTCGGGGACGATTCGACGAGCCGGTCGTCGAGCGACGGCCTCGATCAAATCCTCTACGATCAGCCCTCGGACTGGGAAGTCGTCGACGCGGTCAAGCAGGTCGCAGCAGAGAGAGGCGAGCCGCCTGCTCGCATTGCGCTCGCGTGGCTGATGTCCAGGCCCGCGGTGACGGCGCCCATCGTCGGAGCGACGAAGCTGAAACACCTCGACGACGCCATTTCAGCGGTCGAGATCGAGCTCAGCGCCGAGGAGGTCGCCGCTCTCGAAGCGCCATACCGTGCTCATCCAGTCAAGGGACTTGCGGCGCCACGAACCTGAGCCGTCGCTAGTCGAGCTCGGAGCGCAGGCTTCGAATCATGAGGCGCTCGTAGAGGCCAGGTGCGAGCCGCGAAAGGACCGCGCTCGTCTTTCCGACAGGCGTCAGAACCAATCGCCTGCGACCCGCTCGCGCGGCCTTCAAGACCTCCGCGGCAACGTCGTCGGGGCTCCCGAGCTTTCCGACTTTCGAGCGGGGCCTCCGGACCCGTTCTCCATCTCCACCGAGAGTCGACGCTTCGAGCCCGGTCTCGACGAAGGACGGGCACACCATCAAGACGTCGACGCCTCGGTCCGCCACTTCGGCGCCCAAGCTCTCGAAGAGGCCGTGCATGGCGTGCTTCGAGGCAGCATAGCCGCTTCGCCCGTAGAGCGGAGCGAGCCCTGCGATGCTCGAAACCGCGATGATCAATCCGCGGCGCTCGAGGATGTCCGGCAAGCACGCTTGCGTACAGTGAAGCGAACCGAAGAAGTTCACCTCCATGACGCGCCGGAACACGTCGGGCTGCGTTGCTTCGAACGCGCTGCGATGAACGATGCCCGCGTTGTTGATGAGGACGTCCACGGCGCCGAGGGTTTCGTGCACGGCCGACATCGTCTGTCGCACTTGCTCACGGTCGGTGATGTCGCAGGGCAGGGCGCACGCCTCGATCCCGGCGTCGACGAGCTCTCGTCGCGTCTCTTCGAGAGGGGCCGATGGAAGGTCCACGATCGCGATTTTCGCACCCGCTTCTCCGAACAGTCTCGCGAGCGCTCGACCGATTCCGCCCGCGCCGCCGGTGATCACGACGACGCTGCCTCGTAGCTCACGCCGAGCCAAGCAGACCTCGCGCGCGCGCATAGAGCTCGAAGGCCTCGCGGCTCGTGAGCCGGGGGACGAAGCCGTATTCCTCTTTGAGCCGTCGATTCGAAAGAACGGGGCGATAGCGGAGAAAGTTCACGCGCTCGGGGCCGTTCTCCGTGAGATGGAGGCCCTTGAGGAGCCAGAGCACGCCCTTGACCAATCCAGCCGGCAGCGGGACGTAGGGCTTGTCGAGGATCTTGGCGATTTCGCGGGGCGTGAGAGCGCCGTCCCCCGCCTGGTTGTAGACGCCGACCTTGTCTGAAAACACGGCGTCGACCAGGCATTCGACCAAGTCCCGATCCCAGATGAATACGAACGGCGAATCGGAGCCCGCGATGCCGAGCACCACGGGCTTCTCGAATAGATCGGTAACCGGGCTGTGAACGTCCTCCCCGACGATCGTGCCGGGCCGAAACACGACTTGGCGCAGCTCGGGACGCTCCTCTCGCCACTTTGCGAGCATCTCTTCGACGATCCGCTTGTGCTTCGCGTACTCGAATTCGTCGTTGCCGCGCAGGGCATCGTGCTCGTCCAACCAATCGGGATTGTCCGGATGATATCCATAGGCTGCTCCGCTCGACGTGACGATCAGTCGTTTCGCGTCGACCGCCTCGCAGGCTTCGAGGACGTTCTTCGTGCCTAAGACGTCCACCCGATAGGCGAGATCTTTCGGCGCCCCTTTCGGCGCACGCACGATCGAGGCCAAGTGAATCACCGTGTCGATCGAATGTGCGCGTAGCAAGTCCTCGAGAGCCCCGTCGCATATGTCGCCCTGCTCGTATACGACGCCCGGCAGGCGAGCGGCTGGCTCGACCTGCACCCAATCGAGCGCGACGAGCGCAGAGAGATCGTCGAGTCGCTCCGCAAGGGCCGCGACACAGAGGCGACCGACGTATCCCGCCGCCCCGGTCACGAGGACCGCGGGGCCCGAGCCCATCAGGCGCCCGGCTCCTGATGCATCGCCTTGAACTCTTGAAGCCCTGGGGCGAACAAATGCATGTTTGGATCGACGTCGACGTGGATGACCGACGGCTTGCCCGATTCGATGCAGCGGTGGAGCGCCGCTTCGAGCTTGGCGGGGTCCGCGACGCGTTCACCGTGGCAGCCCATGGCCTCGGCGACCTTGTCGAACTCGATCTCTTCGAAGTCGGCATTGATGGTGCCCTGCTGGTCGGTGCCGATCGCCGGCCGAAGCATCTGCAGGCCGATCGTCTGCGTGAGCTTCACCATGCCCCACTGCTTGTCGCACAAGACCAGATAGATCACCGGCAGCTTCGCGCGAAGGGCGGTTTCGAGCTCCTGCATGTGAAAGCCCATGGCGCCGTCGCCTATGATGCACACCACCTTCGTGTCGGGACGCGCGACCTGCGCTCCGAGGGCCTGCGAGACACCCGCGCCGAGCATTCCGAACTTGAACGTCGAGAGCAGCGCGTCGGGCCTGTTGATGTCCGAAAAGAAGCTCGCCCAAACCGTCGCGTTGCCGCCATCGAATACGTAGACGGCATCGTCTCCAAAAACCTGCTGGCACACGTTGGGGACGTGGGAGCTGTGCATGGGGGTGGCGGTGTTCTGCAGTGCGGCGTCGAGCTGCGCCCGCACCTTGGCCTGGCCTTCGACGAGGCTCGCCGTCCTCGCGCGATTCGCCTGGAGGCGCTCGTCCTTCAATGGGGTTGCGCGAAGGTCGCCTGCGAGGGCTGACAAGAACTTGCCGGCATCTGCGAGAACCGCGAGCTCGGTGGCCTTGTTGAGGCCGAGGATCTCGTCGTCGATGTCGACCTGAATCATCGTCTGCTCTCCCGGCTTGCCCCAGTAGGGAGGCTTGCCCCACCAGTCGGTTTCGCCGAGGCGAGAGCCCAGGACGAGGACGACATCCGCTTCGCTTCGCGACTGATTGATCGGCTCCATCGCCCAAATCGGAAGAAGCTGCTCGTGGTCGTCGGGCATGGCGCCGCGACCCGCCCAGCTCGTGGTTGCGGGACATCCGAGGGCCTCGACCACCTCTTGAAGCGCCTCGGAGCCATGTGCATGAATGACGCCGTACCCCGAGTGAACGT
Source organism: Myxococcales bacterium (assembly GCA_024643985.1). Lineage (GTDB taxonomy): Bacteria > Myxococcota_A > Polyangia > Polyangiales > Houyiibacteriaceae > SG8-38. Next base: position 6,575 of record JAHELW010000099.1, read on the forward strand.
GGGGGCGCTCCGCGTTGCGCAGGAGCTCGGCCGCCTCGGCCACGGTGGCCGCCGCGGGTTCGATCGGGGTCGTGCGGCGATACTGCTTCGGAGGTCGAAGATCGATGCTGTCGGCCTCGAACACGCCGTTCATGACGGTTTCCGGGACGTCTAGATGCACGACGCCCGGACGGCCGGTCCAGCTGATGCGCGCCGCCCGCCGAAAGAATTCGGGAAGACGCTCGAAGGAGGGAACCGCGCCGCTCCACTTCGTCATTGCGCGTGTGACGCCCGCTTGGTTGAAGTACTGATAGGTTCCGCCGCGATCGGGGTACGCGATCGGGTTACGCCGGCTCGAAGTGATGAGCAGGACTCTGTTGCCTTCGCCGTTTTCGACCGCAACGCCGGGCAGGATGTTGGCGACGCCCGGCCCGTTCGAGGCCATGCACACGCCGAGCTTACCCGTGATCCGGGCATACGCGCCGGCCATGTGTGCCGCGCTGGTTTCGTGGCGAGGCGATACCATTCGAATGCCGTGCTTTTCGAAGCTGCCGAAGAACCCCATGTAGGTTCCGTCGACGATGCCGAAGACGACCTCGACCCCTTCAGCGGCCAACATGCGCGCGAGCGCTTCTCCACCGACCATCTGCGCCATGACGATCCTTCCTTCTCGAAACGGAGCAGTACTCTACACCCGCAACGGAGCGGCCCGGAAGCGAAACATTTGCGCCCTCGCAAACCACGGCTCTGCGGAGGTTTGGGGTCGACGACCGCGGTGGGGTTGTACACACTCTTCGCGTGTCCTCTTTTGCCCTCCCCACCCGGCGTGAGGTCATCGACCACGTTCGGTCGCTCGGCCGAGAGGTCGTCGCGGTCATGCCGATCCACCATCCACGCGCGATGCTCCGTGCGTACCGCCTCCATCCAATCGAGATCTGGGGGCCTCCGAACGTGGCGCGACACGAGGGGAGCCGTCACTTTCAGGCATACACCTGCGACATCGTAGTGAAGGCGATGTCGTTCATCCGCTCTGGGGGCATCGACTCGACGCGCGCGATCCTCGTTCCCCACACGTGCGATGCGCTCCAGGGGATGGGCTCGGTCCTCGGAGATTTCATTCGCCCCGATCAGCGGGTGTTGACCCTTTATTTGCCGCGCGGGCGGCGAGCCTCGGATCGGGACTTTCTCCGACACGAGCTCCTCAGGTTGGGCCAGACCCTCGCCGAGGTGAGCGGGCATACTCCGAGCGAGTCTGACTGGGCGGAAGCCTTCGAAGCCGAAGATGCAGCGGACGCCGCGCTTGCGGGTCTCTACGGAGCACGGGGCGAGCTCGCGATTTCCGACCGCGAGTTTTATACCGCGATTCGCGCGCGCGAGTATCTCACCGCCGAGCAGTTCTGTGAGCTCGCCGCCGGTCTGCCCCGGGGCGAGCCGCGACGCCGGGGCGTCGGTCTGATGCTTTCCGGAATCGTGGCCGAGCCGCTCGAGCTTTTCGATCGGATCGACGAGATGGGCGCCCACGTCGTAGGAGACGACTTGGCTTGCGGCTATCGGCGGGTCTATGCGGCCTCGAGCGAGCACGACCCGGTCGAAAGGATGGCGAGTCGACTGATGGGGGGGCCGCCCGATCCCACGTGCGGCACGTCCATTCACGAGCGGGTCGAAGCGCTTCAGAACCGTATGCGGGCGCTCGGCGCCCGAGGCCTCTTGGTCTACGACCCGAAGTTCTGCGAGCCCGAGCTCTTCGACGTCCCGCTTCTTCGCAAGCACCTCAACGAGGCCGGATTTCCAACCCTGCACGTGGAGTTCGAAATGGGCGAGGCCTTTCCGCACCAGACGCTGTCGCGCATCGAAGCTTTCGTGGAGACCCTCTCATGACGCAGCCCGAATCTCTTCCGCACTACGTCGACTCCAACCGTTTCGAGCATTTCCTGAGCTACGAGCTCGTCGGAAAGACCGCGCTTCGCGTGCAGCGTTGGCGAGACCTGTGGAAGCTCAAGCGAAAGCAGCCCCGGCCCGACAGCCCCCTCTCCCCTCCACTCCAGTGCGTCGCCTACATGAAGGAGATCATGAGCCGGCACTACCTCGAGGGTCGCTACGCCGCGGGGGTGCGAAAGGTGGCCTGGGTGACGAGTGGCGCACCGACCGAGCCGCTTCAAGCGCTCGGCTACTTCCTCGTGTACCCCGAGAACCATGCGGCGCTCTGTGGGGTCCGCCGCAAAGCGCAAAGCATCGCAGAGGAGGCCGAGCATGCAGGGTGGTCCCGCGACATCTGCTCCTACGCGCGCACGGACATCGGCGCGATGCTCTCCGGCAAGACCCCGGCGGGCCGCCTCCCGCGCCCCGACGTCCTCGTTTGCTGCACGAACATCTGTCAGACCGTCCTCCACTGGTATCGGGTGCTCGCCGACTACTTCGATTGTCCGCTGGTTCTGATCGACACCCCGTTTCTCTATCAAGAGGCCCACGATCACGAGGTCGCGTACGTGAAGCGTCAGATCGAGGACATGATTCGCGTTGCCGAGGAAATCGCTGGCAAGCCTCTCGACGAGAAGCGTTTCACGGAGGTGATGGAAAACGCGCGGCGCGGCGCGGAGCTTTGGCTCGAAGTGCTGAACCGCTCGCAGCACCGGCCTGCCCCAATGACCGCATTCGATGGATTCATTCACATGGGACCCATCGTCGACATGCGTGGTGAGGCGGTCACGGTCGAGTACTACGAGCGGATGCTGCGCGAGCTCGACGAACGCGTCGAGCGGGGCATTGGTGCGGTCAAGAACGAACGCTACCGCGTGCTGTGGGACAACCTCCCGATCTGGTTCAAAATCGGCGAATTTTCGAAGTGGCTCGGATCACGCGGCGTCAACGTCGTCGCTTCGACCTATACGTACGCGTGGGGTGAGCTTGCCCCGATGATCGACCCCGAAAACCCCCTGGATTCGATGGCGCGGGTCTACCTGCACCCGATTCTGAACCGGTCCACCGGTCACAAGCTCGATACGATGAAGCAGATGGTCCAGGACTTCGAGCTCGACGGCGTGATCCTTCACTCGGACCGGTCCTGTAAGCCGTATTCACTCGGCCAAATCGATCAGCGCGACCGGCTCAGCAAAGCGCTCTGCGTTCCGGCGCTTCTTCTCGAGGCCGATCACAACGATCCGAGGGACTACTCCGACGAGCAAGGAGCGAATCGGCTCGAAGCGTTCATCGAGATGATGGAGGCGCGAGCGTGAAGGTCGCCGCGATTGGGGTCGACGCGGGCTCGACGACCTGCAAGCTCGTTGCCGTCGACGCGAATGGGGCGATCGTCGGCTCGCGCCTCGAGCCGACGGAGCCGCGAGTCGAGATTCAGGTCAAAAGGATGCTCGGTGCGCTCCGAGCGGACCTAGGAGTCGAGGGCGAGGTGCCCACCGTCGCGACCGGGTATGGCCGGAAGCTGATCAAGGACGCAACGCGCAACGTCACCGAGATCACGTGCCACGCCAAGGGCGTCTTTCACGATCTCCGGCGCGCGGGTACCCTCATCGACATCGGCGGTCAGGACAGCAAGGTGATCCAAATCGGTGACGACGGCCGCCCCGTCGACTTCATGATGAACGACAAATGCGCCGCTGGAACAGGACGCTTCCTCGAGCACACCGCAGCGCGCCTCGGGGTTCCCGTCGATGAGCTCGGCGAGCGTGCGCTCGGCGCTTGCGGCGAGGAAGCCATCAGCTCGACGTGCACAGTCTTTGCCGAGTCTGAAATCATTTCGCTCATCGCTCGGGGTGCGGATCCGGATGACATTCTCCGCGGCCTTCACCGTTCCCTCGTCGGCCGGGTGGTGTCCATGGTTCGCAACGTCGGCATCGTACCCCCGCTCATGCTGTCTGGTGGCGTCGCGCGGAACGATGCCGTCCGGTCGATGATTTCCGACGCTGCGTCCGAGGACGTCGTGCTGCCTCGCGAGCCCCAGCTGATGGGCGCATACGGTGCGGCGCTCTTGGGTGGCGCGAGCTAGCCGGCCAGGCCACGCTCGGCATTCGATGGAGATCTGGAAAGAGTTCAGGTTCGAGGCGGCGCACCTGCTCCCCAACGTGCCCGACGGCCACAAGTGCAAGCGGCTTCACGGCCACTCCTATCGCGCGCGCATCTACGTCGACGGCGAGCTCCATCCCGAGCTCCAGTGGGTCGTCGATTTTGCCGACATCGCCGAGGCTTTCGAGCCTCTCAGGCGACGCCTCGACCACTACTATCTGAACGAAATTGAAGGTCTGGAGAACCCGACCACCGAGGTCGTGGCCCGTTGGATCTGGGCTCGGCTGAAGCCCACGCTGCCAATCCTTTCAGCCGTCGAGGTCGGTGAAACCTGCACCTCCGGCTGCGTTTATCGGGGCGGCTGAGCGTTCGATTGGCACTTACGGCTGAAGTTTCGCCCGTCTGACGCATTTGTCGGTGGACGGGAGCCGCGTTTTACCCCTTTGATCCGACGAGTGGACGCGCTCCATTCAGCCATCATCGATTTCACGGAGGCGGCGTACAACCTCGAAGCCGAGCACGAGGTCTGGTTGCCGAGGCTCATCGAAGCCGGCGCACCCGTCCTTTGCCACGGGCTGGGCGTGTTCGCGATGACCTGCGTGCGTCCTTCGACGCCCGGTCCTCTCGACATCGACCAGCTCTACGTGGCGTCGGGGCCTGCCGATTTTCCCGAGCGGCTTGCACGTCTCCGGGACGAGCTCGACACCAGCTTCCTCTGGCCGCTCAGCCGGCCGGGCGCTCCGAAGACGTTGAGCGAGGTAACCCGCGACCACGATCCGGCAGCATTCGACCTGATCATGCGCTACTTCGGCTTTGCGAAAGACGGTCTCGGGCTGGCTGCGTTCGACCCAGATGGCCGCGGCGTGTACCTGATCGTCGCGTTGCCTGAAGTCACCCGCCTGTCCGTACGGGCGCGAGAGCGTTGGCAGATGCTCGCGGCCCACTTCGCCGCCGGCTACAGGCTCCGGCGAAAGCTTCAGGCGAATCCGCCGGCCCCAAGTGCGACGACGAGCCTCCCGCTAGGCGCCGAGGCGGTGATCGACCCCACCCGTTTTCGCGTTGTGGACGCGGAGGGAGAAGCGCAGTCACGAGAGGCGCTCGCCGCGCTGAGGCGTGCCGCCAAGCGAGTCGATTGCGCGCGGGGACACCTTCGCCGGAGTGACCCTGAAAAAGCGCTCGAGCTTTGGCGGGCCCTCGTTCGAGGCCGGTGGTCTGCGGTGGACTGGTTCGACTCCGATGGGCGGCGCTATGTGCTCGGAATTCCGAACGCGCCCCACACGACCGACCCCAGAGGTTTGACCGACCGCGAAACCCAGGTCGCCTCGTACGCGCACCTGGGCTTGAGCAACAAGATGATCG
>JAHELW010000100.1 GCA_024643985.1 Myxococcales bacterium
CCTCGACGAATGCCCCCCGGGCGACGCTCCGCGCGACGCGGTCGAGAACGCGATGAGGCGCACCACCAAATGGGCGAAGCGCTGCCTCCGGACGACACCCGCCGAGGGGCAGGCGCGGTTCGGGATCGTGCAGGGTGGAACCGCGCTCGACCTGCGACTTGCGCATTTGGAGACGATTGCCTCGCTCGACTTCGACGGCGTCGCGCTCGGCGGTTTCTCCGTTGGGGAGCCGCCGGCAGAGATGTACGAGCTGCTCGCGGAGCTCGCGCCCGCCATGCCCGCCGACCAACCGCGCTATTTGATGGGAGTCGGCACGCCGATCGACCTGCTTCGCGCTCTTTCGAGTGGCATCGACCTATTCGACTGCGTTCTACCGACCCGCAACGCGCGTAACGGACAGGCGCTCACGTGGGGCGGGCGCGTCAATCTTCGGCAGGCACGGCACCGCGACGACGACCGGCCTTTGGACGCGATCTGCGACTGCGAGGTTTGCACGACCTACTCGCGCGCCTACCTCCGACACCTGGTGAAGGCAGACGAGATGCTGGGGCCTCGTCTGCTCTCGCTGCACAACCTGCATTTCTACGGTGCGTTGATGCGCGAAGCGCGCGAAATGATTCGACTCGGTAAGCTTCGAGGTTGGGTCGAGGAGACGATCGACCGCATGCGCGAGCAAGACGAGGTCGGCGGTCTCGACGGCTGACGGAACCCGTACCCGGAATCGATTGACGCGGTATGGGGCCCGCGGTATGGCCGGACCTTCAGTGGCGGCCGGGCGGCCGGGCGGCCGAAGGGCAGGGGCATGACAGAGATCAAACGCGCACTCGTATCGGTTTCCGACAAGACCGGCGTCGTCGACTTCGCAAAAGGCCTCGCCGAGGCAGGCGTCGAGATTCTCTCCACCGGCGGCACGGCGCGTGCGCTTCGCGATGGTGGGGTGCCCGTCGTCGACGTCTCCGAATACACCGAGTCGCCGGAGATCATGGACGGCCGCGTGAAGACCCTGCACCCGCGAGTGCACGGTGGCATCCTCATGCGCGACACCGACGAGGACCGAGAGGCGCTCGGCGGCATTGGCGGCGCCCCCATCGATTTGGTGTGCGTCAATCTATACCCGTTCGAGCAAACCGTCGCTCGCGGGGCGTCGCACGAAGAGACGATCGAAAACATCGACATCGGCGGCCCGTCGATGGTTCGAAGCGCGGCGAAGAACCAGGCGCGCGTCACCGTGGTCACCGAGCCGGGCGACTACGCCGAGGTCCTCGCCGCGGTGAAGAGCGGCGATGGCCCAAACGCGACCCTCCGGGCTCGCCTCGCGGCCAAGGCGTTTGCGCATACAGCCGCGTATGATGGAGCCATTGGCGCGTACCTCACGTCGCAGGGGACTGACTCGAAGTTCCCCGGGGCGCTCACGTTGAGCTTCAGCAAGGCCTACGACGTACGCTACGGTGAAAACCCGCACCAGCAGGGCGCGTTCTACGTCGAGCGCAACGCCCCCGAAGGAAGCCTCGCCCTCGCGGAGTCGCTCGGGGCCGGCGGCAAGGAGCTTTCGTTCAACAATCTGGTCGACGTCGACGCGACGATCGAGGCGGTGCGGGAGTTCGAGGGGCCGGCGGCCGTGGTCGTCAAGCACACCAATCCATGCGGTGTCGCCGCGGCTCCGACGCTCGAGCAGGCCTACCGCATCGCACGCGAAGCCGATGCGCAGAGCGCCTTCGGCGGCATCGTCGCGCTCAATCGCGAGGTCGACGAAGCGACCGCAGAGGCGGTCGCTGAGACGTTCATCGAGTGCATCATCGCGCCTGGCTTCGTTCCCGCGGCGCTCGAGCGGCTCCGGCGAAAGAAGAACCTCCGCATCCTTGCGACGGGTGAGTGGCTTCCGGCCGACTATCCCGCCCTTCAGTACAAGCGGGTGGGAGGCGGCCTGGTGGTCCAGGATCGCGATGCCACGGGTCCGTCGGAGGTTCGGGCCGGGAAGGTCGCGACGAAGCGCCAGCCCACCGACGACGAGTGGCAGGCGCTCGATTTCGCGTGGCGGGTTTGCAAGCACGTGAAGTCGAATGCGATTGTCTTTGCGAAGCCCGACCGCACGGTTGGCGTCGGCGCGGGCCAGATGGCCAGGGTCACTGCGGTCGGGATTGCCGCACAAAAAGCCGGCGAGCTCTCCAAGGGCGCCGTGATGGCTTCGGATGCGTTCTTCCCGTTCCCCGACGGAATCGAGGCCGCGGCGGCCGCGGGCATCACCGCCGTCGTTCAGCCCGGCGGCTCGAAGGGCGACGAAGCGGTGATCGCGGCCGCCGACGCCGCAGACATCGCCATGGTCTTCACCGGCGTTCGCCACTTCCGGCACTGATCATGCGTGTTCTCATCGTAGGTGGAGGTGCACGCGAGCACGCCCTGGCGTGGCGCCTGTCGCGCGAAGACGATGTCGAGGTCATCGGCGCGCCGGGCAACGCTGGCATTGCGTCCTTGGGACGCGTCGTCGCCGTGGATCCGACCGATGCCGGGCAGGTCGTCGCGCTCGCCAAGGAGGAATCGGCCGATCTCGTGGTCGTCGGCCCGGAGGCGCCCCTCGTCGCAGGCGTCGTCGACGCGCTCCGAAACGAAGGTATCGACGCGTTCGGCCCAGACCGCGAAGCCGCCCAGCTAGAGGGCTCGAAGATCTTCTCCAAGGAGTTCATGGAGCGCCATGACATCCCCACCGCCGGCTTCTCGGTGTTCGACGATCCCGACGCGGCGACGAGATACATCGAAGAGGCAAACCGGCCGCTGGTGGTGAAAGCCGACGGGCTTGCCGCGGGGAAGGGCGTGATCGTCGCCTCGGACGCCGGTGAAGCAGTGGCCGGCGTCGACCGCATCATGCGGGAGCGTGCTTTCGGAGCTGCCGGCGACCGCGTGCTGATCGAGGAGTGCCTCGTCGGGCAGGAGGTGAGCTACCACGTCGTCTCCGACGGCGAGCGATTCGTCGCGCTCGCGCCGGCGCAAGACCACAAGCGCGCCTTCGACGGCGATCGGGGCCCGAACACCGGCGGTATGGGGGCGTACTCGCCGCCTCCGGTGGTGACCGCCGACGTCGAGCAGAAGATCCTCGACCAGGTCATCGAGCCGACGCTTCGCGGCATGGCCGAGGAGGGACGGCCGTTTCGCGGCGCGCTCTTCGTCGGTCTCATGATCGTCGACGGAGAGCCCATGGTGCTCGAGTACAACACGCGCTTCGGCGATCCGGAGTGCCAAACGCTGGTGACTCGTTGGAAAGGCTCCGTCCTTCCGCTGATCCTGGGCTCCGCACAGGGTGACTTCGGCGGGCTGGCTCCCAGCTGGGAGGCGCCCGCTTCCCTGTGCGTGGTGTTGGCGTCCGGAGGCTATCCGGGAAGCTACGAAAAAGGAAAACGGATCCGAGGGCTCGAGGCGGCGGCGGCGCACCCTTTCGTCACGGTCTTTCACGCGGGCACGGCTCTTCAGGGGGACGACGTCGTCACCTCGGGTGGGCGCGTGCTGTCGGTCACCGCGATAGGCGAGACGATCGACCAAGCGGCAGAGCGGGCCTACGCGGCTGCGGACGAGATCGAGTTCGAGGGCAAGCAGCTCCGCCGGGACATCGGCTGGCGGGCGCGATCCCGCTGATGGCTGCGCTCCAAGAGCTCGTGACGGTTCTCGAACGGGGCGGCGTCGTCGCTTGCCCTACCGAGACCTGGCTCGGGCTCCTTGCGGACGCCCGAAACCACCACGCCATCGACAAGGTCGCTATGCTCAAAGGCCGGCCCCAAGGCATGCCGATTGCGCTCTTGATTCCATCTGCCGACGCCCTGAGGGAGGTGGCGGTTCGTCCCTCCGAGGGCGCCAAAGCTCTGATGGAGGCGCACTGGCCCGGCCCGCTGACGGTTCTGCTCCAGGCGAAGCCCGGACTCAGCCCGATGCTCATCAAAGACGGCAAGGTCGGCGTTCGCGTGCCGGGCCCGAGCCCAGCCGCCGAGCTCACGCGCGCCTTCGGGCACGCGGTCACCGCCACGAGCGCCAATTTGAGCGGGGAGCCGCCGCTCAGGAGCGTCGACGAGCTCCCGTCGAGCCTCGCGCGGGGAGTCGACGGCAGGGTTCCGGGGATTTCCCCCGGGGGAGCACCCTCGACGCTGGTCGATACGACGACGAACCCGATGACGATCGTCCGACCCGGCGCGATCGAGATCGATCCCGCCGCTCTTTGACAGGAGAGGGGCTGCTGCGTCACTCTTCCGCTCGGGAGGACCGATGGCGCTGATCGAAACCGAAGAAGCCGCCCGCCGTCTGGCGCGCGCGATCTCGAGCGACCTCGCGTTGTACAACGAGGACAAAATCGCCGAGGGCGTACGAAACGACAATCTTTTCGACGTCATGGCCGACGAAATTCAAGAAGGCCGAGATCTCTACGAGAGCCGGGTCGCGCCGGATCTGATGGGGCGCAACCTCTACGACCGCGCGATCGTCGACCTGCTCGTCCGCTCCAAGGCCCACGTCGAATCGCCGATGTGGTAGCGCTCGTCTCCTAAACATGCCTCCCTTTCTCCGTCGACTGCCGGCTTTGGTCGGCGGCTTCATTCTTTGTCTTGGCCTCGCCTGCTCGAGCCCCTCGGACGGCGGTCCGGGTGGCGGCGGCGCGGGTGGCGTTGGCGGCGCGGGCGGCGTTGGCGGCGCGGGCGGCGTCGGGGGGACCGGTGGGATGCCACCCGCCCTCACCGCGGGCCTCTGGGAGGGCGAGTACGCCGGGCTTCGCGTCTGTTTTTTCGTGCGACAGGACGGCCTCGCGCTCACGGCGAGCACCGAATGCAATTTGACCCGCCCTTCGTCGCCGGTCGCGAGCTCCTACGACCTCGAAGTCGATGCAATCGGACGCGATGAGAACGGCGCGCCCTGTAGCTTCACGCTCAACGCAGTGCTCGAGGTGCCAATCGACCCGGACACCGAAGCCTTTGCGGCGTCGCTGACCGAGCCGAGCACGGGGGCCGAGCTCACGTTTTCCGGTCAGCTCGATGGAGCGCTGGCTTCCGGCGTCGCCACACGATCCGTCGATGGCTCGACGTGCACGGTTGGATGGTCGGCGGCTTCGGCCGCGCAGCCCGTCTCGGAGCTCTGCGGCGGCGAGCTTGGCAGCTGCTGCGACAGGCTGTTCAGCTGCTGTCGCGCAATTTTGGTCAGCCCCGTGTTCTTCGAAAGCTGCCAGGGCGTCGTCGACCAGGGAAACGAAACCCAGTGCATCGGCGTACTTCTCGGCTACCCCCGCTGCTTCGAGTTAGACTTCTAGAGGGGCGCGGAGCGCGTTCAGCGCAGCGGCGAAGTCCTCGGGCGGCTCGGTTTCGAACCGCAGCGGCTCGCCCGTGACCGGGTGGTCGAAACCGAGGACCACTGCGTGAAGAGCTTGACGCCCGAGCTCCGTCGCGGCTTTGCGAAGCACCGGGTCGCTCGACGAACGGCCGTACAGCGGATCGCCGACGACCGGATGGCCGGCCTCCGCGAGGTGCACCCGAATCTGATGGGTGCGGCCGGTCTCGAGACGGCAGCGAACCAGAGCGCTTGCGTGCAGAAGCTCGACCGTCTCGAGGTGGGTCACCGCGCGCTTGCCTCGGTCGACCCTCGACGTGAACTTCTTGCGATTGGACGGGTGGCGACTGTGAAGCGTGTCAAACGTGGTCGCGCTCGGCGGCCGACCGCGTGCGATCGCCAGATAGGCCCGCTCGAGGCGGTGCGCCTGGAACATCTCGACCAGGCGTTCGTGCGTAGATGGCGTCTTGGCGACCACCATCACCCCGCTCGTGTCCTTGTCGAGCCGGTGGACGATGCCCGGCCGGAGGGGATCGCCGCCCCCTGCGACCTCCGCGTGGTACAGCAGCGCATTGACCAGCGTGCCGTCGGGATGGCCGGGCCCCGGGTGGACGACGAGGCCCGCCGGCTTGTCGATCACGATCAGGTGCGCGTCCTCGAACAGGATATCGAGAGGAATCGCCTGCGGCGCGGCGCTCATCTCCTCGGGTGGTGCAGGATGAATCGACACCTCGGCACCCGCCTGCGCCTTGGTCTTGCGCGATACGATTTCGCCCGCCTGCTCGACGCGTCCCTGCTCGATCCACCGCTGGAGCGCGGTCCGCGAGAACTCGGGGCAGAGCCTCGCGAGCACGCGGTCGAGTCGATCGCCCGCGTCCTTTTCGGACAGCGTCACCACCGTCGGCGCCGGGGCCGCGTCAGCCATCGGCTACTTGAGCTTCTTGATGAGCTGATGCGCGTTCGTTTGCATGTCGATGTTGCGGAACACGCAGATGCCCAGCTCCGGGGAGAGAGAGTTGCAGTGGTCGGCAATTGCCTCGATCGAGGCCTCGTCGTAACGAGAGCGGTGCCCGGCCGGCCCTGGCAGTCGAAGATAGACCATCCCCGACGCCGGCGGCGGGTCTTCGGTCAACGGGTCGTAGGCCGCCACCGCGGGCCGGTCACCGCAGGCCGCCACGATGTCGCTCGGCTTCCAAGCATCGAGGTCGAAGACCACCGGCGGCATCTTCGGCAGGAAACCTAGAAACGCTCGAAGAGCAGCCCGGTTGGCCTTGCCATGCTTGAACTTTTCGTCTGCAGCGAAGATGACCGCTTTTGCGTTCAGATCGGCGGCAAGCGCGGCGACCTCCTCACAGGTGGCCTTGTTCTCTTTGGTTCTTCGAAACCCGGAATCACTCACCGACTTGGGAGCCACCACCGTGAAGAGAAAATCCTTGGGCGATTCGCGGATCCAGCGCCGCACGGTGCCCGCGCCCGGAATGGCGATCTCCGTGTCCGAGATCTCCACCGCGTCGAACTCCCGCCAATATCGGCTCACCGGCACGGGGAAACCGGAGCACGCGACCACAAACATTGCGGCGAAGTATACCGGTTTTGCGGCAGAAGGCCCGGGGTGACATCGCGATTGGCGGGAATTCCGGGCTTCGGAGCTCTCTCTGATAACATCGCATCCGTGTCTGATTTCGGATTCGACGCCTACGCGCTCGATGGCGGCGATGCGGGAACACATGCGCATCCTTTGGAGATCGCACGCGATCTGATCGCGACGGGCAAGCCGCGCTCGGCGCTCGAGGTTCTGAGCATGCATCACGACGAGCTCGTCGATCGGCCGGAATACCTGCTCCTCTGTGCGGAAGCCTGGTGGATGGATCAGGATTTCGTCCGCGCTCAGCAGGCGCTGCTTGGCGCCGCGAGGCTCGCGCCGGAAGACCCCGCGCCCGTGCAGATGCTGGGCGAGTTGCTCGAGGAGCGTGGTGAGCACGAAAAAGCGGAGCGCGCGTTTGCCAAGGCGCGCGCGCTGCAGGCGGTGGAGCACACCGATGGCGGCTTCGACGACGGCGCCGCGGAGCCCGAAGATGACCTGATCGCATTTGCAGAGCGCCAGGAGCGAAGCGCGCAAGCGGGGCTCACGCCAAAACAGATCCTCGCTGGCATCGCGGCTCTGCTCCTGACCGCGGGGCTCGTCACCGCCATCGTCGTCCTCACCCAGCCGGATTCGGGGTCGGAGGTGGGTGAGGAGCCGGCATCCGCGACGGCCCCCGAACCCGCAGCGGAGCGGTCACCGTCCGATCCAACGCTGGCCTCCTCAGGATCCGAGTCGGCCTCGGCCCCGGTCCCGGGAACGGGTCCGGGTCCGGGAACAGGTCCGAAGCCCGCCCCTGCCACGCCGCCGACCGCCGAGCCTGACGCGGCACCGCCGGTCACCGCGGTGAAGCCCGCTCCAAAACCCAAAGCCAAGTCCAAGCCCTCACCAAAGCGCGCGGCCGCCCCGACGCCGGCCGATCCGGAGCCCGATCCCCAAGTCGTACAGCAAGAGCTCTCGGCCCTGGATGCCGCTGCGCTCACGCGGCGCGCCGATGCTCTTTACACGCGCGGACATACCGGCGTGGCAGCTAGCTACTACCGGCGCGCGCTCGAGCGCGACCCCGACTACGCGCCGGCGATGGTGGGCATTGGCCGCAGCATTCTCCGCGCGGAGAAGTACGCGGAAGCCATGAAGAACGCGACCCGGGCCCTTCAGCTTGCGCGCGGCGTCGATGCACGGCCGGGTCTCGAAGCCGAGGCGATCTATCAGCTGGCGCGTGTGCACTTGCACCAGGGCGACCTCGACTCGGCGCGACAGCTGCTTCGGCAGTCGATTTCGCTTCCGGGTACGCCGGCGGCCGCGTGGTTCTACCTGGGAGAGGCGCTCTGGAAGGACAACTCGCCGGCCGCCCGCGACGCATATGAGCGGTATCTCGAGCTGGTTCCGACGGGCTCCCTCGCCGATCGAGCCCGTCGTGCAATTCAGTAGTATGCTTGCCTGATGGCGAAGAAGGAAAGTGAGCGCCGTCAGGCGCGCAAGGAGCGACAGCGGGCCGCAAAGGAGGCCCGTCGGGAAGCAGAAGCCCAGGCCAAGCGTCGCCGCCAGGTGCAGATGCGCATCGCGGGCGCGATCGCGCTCCTCACGCTTGGCTTCGCCGCTGTCTGCTACTGGGTCCTCGACAATCGCCAGCTCATGGGTATCACGCTGCTCATCGGTGGTGTGCTGTTCTTGCTGATTGTGCTCGGCGCCCTCGCTTCGGGCGTTCAGCCACGCGATAGGACGCGCGCCGGGTCGATCGACTACGGCAAGCGGGACTGAGGTCGCTCGTGGATGACGTGCAGTCCAAGCGCTGGGAGGCTGCCGAAGAGGGCATGGAGCTTCTGCATTCCGGCGAGGTCGAGCCCGCGATCGATGAGCTTCTGCGCGTGACGCGCGAGGATCCAAAAAACGAATATGCGTTCCATTTCTTGGGTCACGCGTACTTCGAGAAAGAGGCCTATCCCGAGGCGTTGAAGAGCTACGTCGAAGCGCTGACGCTCGTTCCGGAGTACGTTGGCGCGATGATAGGCGCCGGACAGGCGCTGAGGATGATGGGCGAATACGACCGCGCGATCCGGATGGGACAGAGGGTGCTGAAGAGCCGGCCCGACGACGGCGACGCTCTTTTTCTCGTCGGCGCAGCCCATTTTCAAAAGGGCGAAAACCAGCCCGCAAAGCGCTATCTCGAGCGCTTTTTGGAGACCAATCCCGAGCTCGAGGTCGCGCTGGAGGTGGAGGGAATGCTCCAGGTCGTCCGCGGCGAGGTCTTGCCTTTCCCGGGCGCAGAGGACACGGTAGAGAACTGATCAGGAGGTAGCGTGCCGTCGGATCCGGCAGAAAAACTGGCAGCCGGGAGGCAGCCGGACCACGAAACAGATCGCCTCGAGGAAGCCGTCGACCGCTGGCGCGAGGAGCGCGTGCAGGGCGCGGTGAGCCGACAGCCGCTCCGCAAGGAGCGCTTCTCGACGTTGAGTGACCTCGAGGTGCCGGATCTCCTCACGCCTGCGGACCTCGAGGCGGACTACGAGCGCAAGCTCGGTTTCCCCGGTCAGTATCCGTACACACGAGGCGTGCAGCCCACGATGTACCGCGGCCGGCTCTGGACGATGCGCATGTTCGCCGGGTTTGGCGCGCCCCGGCAAACCAACGAGCGCTTTCGATATCTTCTAGACCAAGGTCAGACCGGGCTCTCTACGGCTTTCGATTTCCCGACGCTGATGGGGTACGACAGCGATTCACCCCGGTCGCTTGGGGAGGTCGGCATGGTCGGAGTCGCGGTCGACACGCTTCGCGACATGGAGATCTTGTTCGACCGAATCCCGTTGGACAAAGTCACCACTTCCATGACGATCAACGGGCCTGCCGCGGTGCTGCTCGGGTTCTACGTCGCGCTGGCGGACAAGCGCGGCATCCCTCGCGACGAGATCGGCGGCACCGTTCAAAACGACTGCCTCAAAGAATTCATCGCGCAACACGCCTGGGTCGTGCCTCCGCGTCCGGCGATGCGCATCGTCACCGACTCCATCGAGTTCTGCTCCGCGGAGGTGCCACGCTGGAACAGCGTGAGCATCAGCGGCTATCACATCCGGGAAGCTGGGGCTACGGCTGCCCAGGAGCTCGCCTTCACGATCGCCGATGGGCTCGAGTACGTGAAATGGGGCGTCGAGCGTGGTCTCGACGTCGACGCGTTCGCGCCTCGGCTTTCGTTCTTCTTCGACGTCCACAGCGACTTCTTCGAGGAAATCGCGAAGTTCCGAGCGGCTCGCCGAATGTGGGCGAAGCTCATGAAGGAGCGCTTCGACCCGAAGAACCCGCGTTCGCTGATGTTGCGCACGCACGCTCAGACGGCCGGCGTCTCGCTCACGGCCCAGCAACCCTACAACAATGTCGCTCGCGTGGCGCTCCAAGCCCTCGCGGCCGTTCTCGGTGGCACCCAGTCGCTTCACACGAACAGCCTCGACGAAACCTATGCGCTCCCGACGGAGGAAGCGGTAACCGTAGCGCTCCGTACCCAGCAGATCATCGCCGAGGAGTCCGGAGTCGCCAACACGATCGACCCTCTCGCCGGGAGCTACTTCGTCGAGTGGATGACCGACCGCCTGGAGGAAGAGGCGATGGGCTACATCCGGAAGATCGACGACTTCGGGGGCATGGTGGAGGCTGTCGAGCGCGGCTATCCGCAGCGCGAGATCGCGGCATCGGCGTACCGGCTTCAGCAGCAGATCGAAAGCGGTGAAAAGGCGGTCGTCGGCCTCAACAAGTACCAGCAGGACGAGGAACCGGTCATTCCAACCCTGCGGATCGACGAATCGATTCAACGCGAGCAGATCGAAGGCCTGGCGAAGGTCAAGGCGGAGCGGGACGACGCCGCCGTCGAGCGGGCGCTCGCCGCGATCGCAGACGACTGCCGAGCCGACCGAAACGTGATGCCGGGGATCATCGAAGCGGCCAAGGTCTACTGCACCGAGCAGGAAATCTGCGACGTCTTCCGCCAGGTGTTCGGCCAGCACCAAGACCGCCCCGAGTTCTAGGGGACATTCTCCCCCCTCCCAACCCCTCTGATTCCAGCAACTTACGACCCACACCGCGAAAACCCGAATTCGAGGCATCGCTACCGCGCATACGGGGCACGGAAAAAACACGACGCGGGCCTGCGCGGAGCGGGAGCGCCTGCAAATGCGGCCCGTAAGACTGGGGATGTAGGCCGCGCACGCGCTCCCTCGGGCTGCGCGCCAATCGCCGGTGGTTGCTGTTGTGGCGATTGTCACTTGGCACGTCCGCTCCGACCCACGTCGCGTTTTTTCCGAGCCCCTAGGCAGACGTCTTGTCCCTATCCAGGCGGGCGTGATGCAGGCGGAAGCGCGAGCCCGCAGGGCGAAGCCCGGCGCGCATGCGCCGCCAAGCCGCAGGCGCGGAGGGAGGATTACGGGTGGGGGTGGGTGGGTCGGATATAACTAAACCGAACCAGGCCCCAAACCCAGCAACTACCCCCAAGACATCCAGGCCCACGTCGTGTTTTTTCCGAGCCCCGTATGCAGGGCGTCCAGCCTCAACCGCCGGTCATGCGCAGCCACATTGCGACGAGCATCGCGGCGACCATCAGCGCGAGGGCGACCGTGCCGACGATGTCCTCCATGCGCTTCCGGCGCTTGCGGTCGTCGAGCCAACCAGGGGTCGTCGGCTCGTGGCTGACGGTCTCGGAGGGCAGGGGGGCAGGCGGCGGCAAGGGCCGCTGCAGAACGGGCTCGGGGAGGACGGGTGCGGGATTCACGACTTCGCTCCACTGCTTCTGCCTCAGCTCGGAGCCCGGGACAACGTGGCTGATGTCGCTCGGCGGGCGGTTGCTGTCGCGCGCGACGCGGACCAGCTTCGTCGTGCTGTCGAGACGCTTCTTTCGGAAATGGCTCGGGCGTCGTCGCGGCTTTCCGGGGCGGTCAAAGTCGTTCTCGGGCTTGGGCACGGGTCTTTCCTCTGGCCGCCCCCAACCGGCTTGATTTGGAGTATACAGCCCAATCGTTCAGTGTG
>JAHELW010000271.1 GCA_024643985.1 Myxococcales bacterium
TCGCCATGATCTGCGCCGTGCGAGGCTATCGCTGCGTGATCGTCATGCCGGAGGACATGAGCGAGGCGCGGCGCCACCTGCTGAAGTCCTACGGTGCCGAGGTCGTGCTCACTGGCGCCGAGGATGGGATGGCGGGCGCCGTCGAACAGGCCGAGCGCATTTTGAAGACGACCCCGGGTGCGCTGATGTGCGGCCAGTTCGAGAATCCTGCGAACCCCGACGTGCACGCGAAGACGACCGCCGAGGAGATCTGGTCGGCAACGGGCGGGGAGGTCGACGCGTTCGTCGCCGGAGTCGGCACCGGCGGCACGCTGACGGGCGTGGGCCGCGTCTTGAAGCAACGCAGCCCTGCCGTACGCATCATTGCCGTCGAGCCTCGGGCAAGCGCGGTGCTCTCGGGCGGCAAACCCGGGCTTCACGGAATTCAGGGCCTTGGAGCCGGCTTCGTCCCGGAGGTTCTCGACACGGACCTGATCGACGACATCATCACCGTGACGGATCTGGCCGCCGAGCGAATGACCAAGCGGCTCGCCCGCGAAGAGGGCTTGCTCCTCGGCCCGTCGGCCGGGGCCAACGTCCACGCGGCTCTCGAGTTCGGCCGGCGCCTGAAGCCCGGGCAGCGGGTCGTCACCATTCTTTGTGACGGCGGCGAGCGCTACCTCTGTTGACCGGCATGAAGGGGCTCGTCCAGGTGTCGCGGTCGCTGAGCCGTGTCGTCTCGAAGTTGCGCTTCGCGGAGCCGGTGACCCACGTCTACAATCCGCTCGAGTACGCGAGACGACCTCACGAGCTCTACCTCGAGCGCTACGGCGCCGGCCCCAAAGAGGTCGTCCTCGTGGGTATGAACCCAGGGCCGTTCGGAATGGCGCAGACGGGCGTTCCATTTGGCGACGTCGCCCTCGTACGGGATTGGATGGGGATCGAAGCGTCCGTCGGCCACCCGAAGAGCGAGCATCCCAAGCGTCCGGTACTCGGATTCGAGTGTGCGCGTTCCGAGGTCAGCGGTTCGCGACTCTGGGGCTGGGCGAGGGATCGCTTCGGCTCCCCCGAGCGCTTCTTCTCGCGCTTTTTCGTGCTCAACTACTGCCCTCTGGTGTTCCTCGAGGAGAGCGGGCGCAACCGCACCCCCGACAAGCTCTCCGCCGCCGAGCGAGCCGCTCTCTTGCCCGCATGCGACCAAGCGCTCCGCGCGGCGCTCGAGATGCTCGATCCGGCGCTCGTCGTGGGCGTCGGCGCGTGGGCGACGAAGCGGGCGCGGTCGGCGCTCGGGGACGGCGCCCTGCCGGTCGGCACCGTGCTTCACCCGAGCCCGGCCAGCCCGAGGGCGAACCGCGGGTGGGCGCGCCAGGCCGAGGACGAGCTCCGCAATCTCGGCATCAAGTTCTAGGCGCGCGCGGTGCGGGCATGCGCTATGCTGCGCCCCGGGGGATCGAGCCGATGCTGAAGAACGCCGTCTACGCCGCCGCCATCGTGGTGCTGGGACTGGGATGTGGGCACGAGTCAGCGGCCACGCAGCAGATCCGAAGCGCCGCCGCCGTCGACCTGGAGTGTGAGCCCTCGCTCATCGAGCTCGTGGAGGACAAGCCGATGGAAAAGCGCGTGTCCGGATGCGGTCGGACGCTCACCTACATGTACAGGTGCAATCCGACGGCGGGGGGCGGCCAAGACTGTCGCTGGAAGCCGGTGACGAGCGAGCATAACGACCTCTAGCCCCCGTCCGGCTCCTGGGAGCGAGCCCGCGCCCGGAGCTCGGCGATGTCCGGGTTGCTCGGATCGAACTCCGCGGCTCGCTGGAGCGCTGCTTCGGCTCCAGCAACGTCCCCGTTTTCGAGCGCCGCGCGGGCTCGGGCGAGCTCGTCCTTTGCGGCCTCTTCCCGTTCGTGCGGAGACAGCGCCGTCGCGCCCGCGTCGGTTCGGTCTCCGCCGTCGCCGGCATCGATCGAGGCGTTCGCGCCGGCATCGGGAGCTGCGCCTGCGAGCGGTCGATCGCCCACATCCGGGCCACACCGCTCGATCATGAGCCACAGTCCGATCAACACGCCCAGCGTGACGACCATCATGAAGGGGAGGCTCTTGCGCTTTGCTGCCGCTCTCGGCGGCTTCCGTCCGTCGTAAGCCTGTCGAAGCGCCGACACGAACGTTCGCGCGCTCGCAAAGCGCCTTGCGGGCTTCTTCTCGAGGGCACGAAGGATTGCCGCATCGACCGCAGGCGGAATCGCGGCCGCACGGTTCGCCTCGCTCGGAGGAATCGGGTCGCTGTTCATGACCTTGTGCGCCACGGCCATCGCTTCGGTGCCCGGAAACGCCCGCTCCCCGCTCGCGGCTTCGTAGATCACCGCGCCAAACGAAAAAAGATCGCTCGGCTCCCCGTATTCGCCGTGGCGGAGGGTTTCGGGCGCCGAATAGCATGGCGTGCCGAGAAACTGGCCTTCCTTCGTGAGGTCGGCGTTCGGGACCCGCGCGATGCCGAAGTCGGCGAGCTTCACCTGGCCGTTGTCGGTAATCAAGAGGTTTTCGGGCTTGAGATCGCGGTGAATGACCCCCGCGACGTGCGCCGTCGCGAGCGCGTCACCGACCTGTCGTGCGACCTCCAGCAAACGGTCTTTTGAAAGCGGACCGTTACGCCTCAGCTCGTCCTTGAGCGTGTGCCCCCGTACGTATTCGAAAACGAGGTAGGGACCGACTTCGGGATCGTCTCCGACGTCGAAAATCTGAACGATGTTCGGATGATGGAGCCTGGCTGCCGCACGCGCTTCATTTTGGAAACGACTGAGAAAGACTTCGCGCATTTCGGCATCGAGCACGAGGTCCCGCAGCGTCTTGATCGCAACCGGTCGATCGAGATCCGCGTCGTGTCCGAGGTATACGTTTCCCATCGAGCCCGAGCCGAGCAGCGTTTCCACGCGGTAGCGTCCGATCTGTCGTGGCAGCTCTGCCATGGGCGCGATCTACAGTATGGCGAAGGTCGGGGCTA
>JAHELW010000272.1 GCA_024643985.1 Myxococcales bacterium
GGGTGCGGCCATCGCGATCATGAGCCCCTCCCTGCGGTCAGCGCTTTGACGTCCGAGACGATCTTTCGGGCCACCTCGGGATCGAGCCGATACGTCGTGACGATGCTCAGCCGGTCGACCCAGCCGCCGAAGCGCTCGACCAGCTTCGGTCCGATTTCCGTGGGCTCTCCGACGACGGCGAATCGCTCGCACATCTCGTCGGTGATCAGCTCTCCCATCTCGAGCCACCGGTTTTCTCGGGTCATCTTGCGCAGGACGGGGTGAAGGTCTCCCCAGCCTTCCGCTTCCAAGGCTTTCGCGTAGATTGGCGTCGAGCCGTAGAAGGCGATTTGATATCTCGTCCGCGCGAGCGCTTCGTCGTAGGAGCGCTCATCCGCCCCGGTCGCGATCATGCACTGCACCGCGATCCCGAGATCGCTCCACGTCCTTCCACCGGCCTCGAGGCCTTCGTGGAGCGCAGGGAACGTCGTCTTCTCGACGAACGCGGGCGTCGAGAAAGGAATGACGACGAACCAGTCTGCGAGCTCGCCGGCGGCCCGCGTCATCGGTTTTCCGATCGCCCCGAGCATCAGCGGGGGCGGCCCGTGCGGGTTCGGCTTGGGCGTGAACATCGGCTGCATCTTCGTGTGACGGTAGTACTCGCCCTGATAGTCGAGCCGCTCGCCGGTTTGCCAGGTGCGCTGAATCGCGCGAATCGCGCCGACCATGTCGCGCATCCGAGTGACGGGCTTTCCCCACGGCATGCTAAAGCGCTTTTCGATGTTCTGTCGGGCCTGGGTTCCGAGGCCGAGAATGAAGCGGCCTTTGGATAGCATCTGAAGATCGTTCGCCTGGTACGCGAGCGTCAGTGGGTTTCTCGCGAATGCCACCGCGACCTGAGTGCTGAGCGTTTCGGTCTCGGTGTGCTCCGCCGCGATTGCGAACGGCAAGAACCCGTCGCTCGCGCCTTCAAAGGAGTACATCCCGTCGTATCCGATCGCTCGGAGCTCCTCGACCTTCTCTTTCACGGCGGCCAGATCGTCGAAGATCAGACCACCGTCGACTTCCATCGGAGAGCTCGGGACGGGTGGCTGCGGATCGAGCGGCATCGTCACTTTCGCATGAAGGGCAGCTTCTTGAGCCACGTTCCGTACACGTACTTGACCATCTGATCGAGCTCTTCTGCCGTCTTCTCGGTGTGTGGGTACCAGTGCTGCTCGGTCTTCCGCTTCCAGCGGTCGACGATGATTGGCTGTTGAAACGTGTAGCCTCGCAGCCCGTGCTTCCCGTTCACTTGCCCGAGGCCGCTTTGCTTCATTCCCCCAAACGGAGCCTCGAGCACGCCGTAGGAAATCGATGCGTCGTTGACGTGCACCGAGCCCGCCTCCATTCGCTTGGCGATCTCGATGCCCTTTTCATCGTCGCGCGTCCAAACGCTTCCGCTGAGGCCGTACTCGGAGTCGTTGGCCATTCGAATCGCTTCCTCTTCGTCTTTCACTCGCATGATCGACACGATCGGCCCGAACGTTTCACGGCGCATGAGGTCCATCGTGTGGTCGACGTTGCGCACGAGCGTCGGCTTGTAGAAGAGGCCTCCGTGGGTATCTGCCTCCCCTCCGAGGACGACCTCGGCGCCCTTTTCCCTAGCGTCTTGGACGTGGCCCTCGATGATCGGCAGCTGGCGATCCCAAAAGAGCGCGCCGATTTCCGAAAGCTCGTCGCTGTTGCTCCCCGCATACCGAACTTCGCGCATCTTTTGCTCGACCAAACGCTCAAACTCGTCCGCGACGCTTTCGACCACGTAGATGCGCTCGACCCCCATGCAAACGTGGCCCGTGTTGAAGATCGAATTGAAAATGGCGCCGTTTGCCGCGCGCTCGAGGTCGGCGTCGGCGCACACGATCATCGCGTCCTTGCCTCCGAGCTCGAGCGTGCAAGGGATCAGTTGTTCCGCGCAGGCGAGGGCGATCTTCTTGCCAGTGGCGACGCTGCCGGTAAACGAGATCTTCTGCACCCCTGCGCTCACGAGCGCAGCACCGGTTTCGCCGTCGCCGTGAAGCACCTGTATGACGTCCTCGGGTACGCCTGCCTCGTGAAAAATGCGGGCAGCCCAATCACCGCTCCTCGGCGCGACTTCCGATGGCTTCAGTAGTACGGCGTTGCCGGCGAGGAGAGCCTGCACCGTGGGGTTCACGGACAACGCAAAGGGGCCGTTCCACGGCGTGATGACGCCGACGACACCGAGCGGCCGGTAGTGCATGACGAGCTTCTTGAGCGGTCTCATGAAGGCATGCGTCTTTCGGACCTCGTCCGACAGATCGCGCACGGCGCACGCGCTCCAGTGGTTGATTGAATCGCACGCGGCAATCACTTCGACCATCAGGGCCTCTGCGCGCGTCTTTCCGGTGTCGGCGCGGATGGTGTCGATCAACTCGGCGCGATGCTCGACCAAGTAGTCGATCGCTCCCCGCACGATTTTCGCGCGCTCGGCCACGGGGGTGCTGCCCCAGTCGCGTTGCGCCGCCTTGGCGCGTGCGAGCGCTGCCGCTACGTCGTCCCGATTGCTTACGGTGATCTCGTGGATCGGCTCCCGGCTCGACGTGCTTCGAAGACCGAGTCGGCGGTGCCCGTCTGGGCTGGGTGCGAGGGGTTCGACGATCGCCATTCGTTTTCTCCTAGGTCAGGCGAGTGTGCCCGGTTTTTCGTCGACGACGAAGCTGGGCCATGGACAGACGGGATGCTCGTCCGTGAGCACATCTGCCACGCGCAGCGCAAGACACGACGAGAGCTCGCTTGGAAAGGCGGTGATTCCGCTGGTCAAGAACAGCAGAACGGGTGGCGTCACCAGCCCGTTCAACATCGTTCGCGCGAAGGTGACGCGTTCTTCGGGGACTCCCGCTGCAACCTCTCGAAGCCGCTGCTGTACGATGAGCTCCCAGCGCAAGAGAAGCTCCTTGAGAGACTCTCGGGGGATGTC
>JAHELW010000101.1 GCA_024643985.1 Myxococcales bacterium
GGCAACGCGCTTGCAGAGGAGAATCGGTCGGGATGCCCAGCACAGCGAGTGGGGGCGAGCGTAGCGAGCGGGCACCCACTCGCGAGCACGGGCGTCGCGACCGATTCTCCGGCCTTGCGGGCCACCTTTGCAGGCCGCTCCGATCCGCGGAGCGCCCGCGTCGTGTTTTTCCCGAGCCCCGTATGCGGGCGTGAATTCGGGTTTTCGCGGTGTGGGTCGTAAGTGGCTGGAATCAGAGCGTTTGGGAGGGGGGAGAATGTCCCCTAGAGGGCGGCGGCGACTTTGGGGATTCTGGCGAAGCTGTCTTTGTCGGCGGCCTTTTCCAGGGCGTCCTGGGGCGTGATCACGCCTTGAGCGACCATGCCCGCCAGCACCGCATCGATGCTTTGCATCCCGTGACTTCCCCCGCTTTGGATGAGGCTCCGCAGCATCGCCGTCTTGGCCTCGCGAATGGCAGAAGCCACGCCCGGGGTTCCGATGAGGATCTCCTGCGCCGCGATTCGTCCGCTTCCGTCCGCCCGGCGGAGCAGCTGCTGTGCGACGATGCCGGCGAGTGAGTCCGCGAGCATCCCCCGGATCTGCGGCTGCTGGCTCGCAGGGAACGCGTTGACGAACCGATCGATGGTCGCTGGCGCCGAGTTCGTGTGCACGGTCGCGAAGATCAAGATGCCAAAGCTCGCGAGCTGAAGCGCCATCTTCATCGTTTCGCGCTCGCGAAGCTCGCCTACGAGAATCACGTCTGCGTTCTCGCGACCGGCGCTCCGAATGGCATCCGCGAAGGTCGGCGTGTGCTCTCCCACCTCGCGGTGCGTGATCTGGCATTTCTTGGGCGTGTGAACGAACTCGACCGGATCCTCGATCGTGAGAATGTGTCCGTCGCGGGTTCGGTTGATGTGGTCGAGCATGGCCGCGAGCGTCGTGCTCTTACCGCTCCCCGTCGGACCGGTGACCAGCACGAGGCCGGAGTCGAGCTCCGCAAGACCGACGATGGCAGACGGCAAGCCAAGCTGTTGAGCCGTCAGAATCTCGCTCGGAATAGTTCGGAACACCGCCCCGGGGCCGGTCGTCTTGTAGAGGTAGTTCGCTCGAAAACGAGCCTTGTTTTCGTACCCGTACGCGAAGTCGAGGTCGCGGTGCGAATGGAAGTAGATGCGCTTGTCTTCGCTGATGATCTCGTCCATCAACCGGGCGACCGTCGGGTGGTCGAGCGGCCGATCTTCGATCGCAACGAGCTCTCCTTTGGTACGGATCATCGGCGGGTAGCCGACCGAGAGGTGCAGGTCGGAGCCGCCCCGCTCGAGGAGTGTGTCGAAGTAGCGGTCGATCGCGGGCATCGCTCAGCTCTCCTTCTTCGCGAACAGGTTTCGCCGGGTGCCCTTGCGCTCTCGCTGGACCCCGACTCGAGCCGCCGGTTCGGCGTGGCCGATCACGCGCGCATCGTCGGCGAAACGCTGTGCGGTTTCCATGGAGATGACACCAGTCCGGAGCAGCTCATTGAGCGAGTCTTCGATCCGAATCATCCCAAACGCTCTACCTCGCTGCTGGAGGCTCGGCAGTTGGTACAGCTTGTCGTCTCGGATCAGCGTCCATAGTGCCATACTTCCGGTCAGCAACTCGACGGCGACGACGCGGCCGTCCCCATCCTTTCGGGGCACGAGCCGCTGACTGACGACGAACTTCAAAACACCTGCAAGAGTCGCCCGGACTTGAGACTGATCGTCTGGCGGAAACATGTCGATCAGACGGTCGATGGTGCTCGCGGCCGACGGCGTGCTCATGGTGGCAAACACCAAGTGACCGGTCTCCGCGGCCTCGAGCGCTTTCTCCACGGTTTCCCGGTCGCGCAGCTCTCCTATCGCGATCACATCCGGATCTTCACGCAGAGACCCTTTCAAGGCTGCGTGAAAGCTCACCGTATGAGCCCCAACCTCGCGCTGCGTCACGACGGCTTTCTTGATCGGGTGAATGATCTCGACCGGATCTTCGACCGTGATGATGTGAACGCTGCGCTGGGCGTTGAACATGTCGACGAGCGCTGCGAGCGTCGTGGTCTTTCCCGCTCCGTTCGGCCCCGAAACCACCACCAGCCCTTGGTGGTAGCTCAACATCTGACGGAGGTCGGTCGGAAGCCCGAGGTGCTCCAAGGTCGGCGGCTCCGGCATGATCAGGCGGAAACAGGCCTTGATCCCCGTACGCTGCTTGTTCACGTTGACCCGAAGCCGGTTGGCCCCTTCCAGCTGACAGGCGAAGTCGGCGTACCCGAGCTCGTCCAGCTGTTTGGCGTTGCGGGGGTTCAGCAAGGGTGCGATCAGCCCGTACGCGTGCGCATCGGCGATGGGTTCGCCTTCGGCAACCATGCGCCCGCCGCAGCGAAAGCGTGGCGGTTCGCCCGACATGAGGTGCAGGTCGCTCGCCGCTCGCTCCCGTGCTTTTTCAAGAAGCGCTCGGAGCTCCGCCGGAGCTTTGATCGGCGTGTCGGCTCGAACGAAGTCCGGAAGCGGGGACGCTTCGGGGCGAGGCCGATAGGACACTCTCGGCCGAGCTGGACCCGTACCCTCGAGTGCGACGGCGGCGGGAGCTGGTGCCACGTCCTGCGGATCGAGTGCGACCTCCTGCGGAGCGTGTTGCCTCCACTCGGGCGCCGTTGGCGCGGCGACCGGTTCGGCGATCACTCGATTTGCGGGCGTGCCTTGCTTCACGGATCCCGTGAGGATTGACGCGATGGGGACCTTGGGCGGATCGGTGTGCTGCCCTTCACGGCGGACGCGCAGCATCAACATGTGCCCCGACCGCGCAACGGTCGCCACGTAGTTGATCCCGTTGATGCGGGTCGTCGTGGGCGTCGAGGCGCCGTCTTCCTCGGGCAGCAGCTTCTCGAGCGGCGTACCGCTGATCAGCTTGAGGATGTGCTTGGCGCTCAGGGGCTGCCGCGTCACCGGCTTGAGCTTGCCCCTCTTCTTGGCAGCGGCCGTCGCGCCACTCTGAAAGACGATCTCCGTGACATCCCCGCGATCGAGGTATTGAAGGAACTTCCCCAGCTCTTCCACGGTTCCAATATTATCGTGAAACTTCACTGTGAATCAAATCACAACGAAGGGACATGGAGAAAGCAGACGAGGGTTTCGATGTGGCTGGAAATCCAACGAA
This sequence comes from Myxococcales bacterium, assembly GCA_024643985.1. Lineage (GTDB taxonomy): Bacteria > Myxococcota_A > Polyangia > Polyangiales > Houyiibacteriaceae > SG8-38. The sequence goes on from JAHELW010000101.1 coordinate 3,148, forward strand.
TCCATCCGTTTGACAGATCTCGGGCCCGATTGCTAGCGTGTCTATCTCCGAAAAGCGCGTGCGACCCCTTGTTCGAGACCAACGGAAAAGTGTAATATAAGTATCATCATGTCCGAGGAAAAAGAGTCTTCCGTTCTCTTCAATCTTCGCAAGCTCATGAGCCTCGAGGAGGACCGCGTCCGCGACGAGGAGGAGCAGCGGCTCCAGCGTGAGGCGGCCGAGCGCGAGCGAATCGCGGCGGAGACCCAGCGCAAGCAAGAAGAGGAAGAAGCGAGGCGCCGAACCGAAGAAGAAGCGCGTCGTGCGGAGGAGCAAAGGCTCCGCAAAGAAGAAGAAGCAAAGGCGCGCGAACGGCAGCAGGCGGAGCTCAGGGTGCGGCTCGAGCAGGAGGCCGCCGAGAAGGCCGAGGCGCATCGTCGTCAGCTCGATCACGAGCGGGAGCTCGCGGCGATAAGCGCGCAACAGCGAAAGGGAATTCATCCGGGCGTGTTTGCCGCGGTCGCCGTGCTCGTGCTGGGAGTCGGGACCGGATGGTATTTCGGGATCTACAAGCCCGAGGTTCAGCGTCGCGAAGCGGCCGCAGTTGCCGCCAAGATGGAAGCGGAGCGCGCCGCCCGCGAGGCCGAGGAGGCGCGTGCGGCCGCCGAGATCGAAGCCCAGAAACGAGCAGAAGCGGAAGCCGAAAAGGCTCGGTTGGCCGAGAAGGCTCGGAAGGAAGCACAGGCTGCCGCCGCAGCGCGAAGGGCCGCGACACCGCGGGGCACCTCGAAGCGGCGTTCGAAGCCACGCAAAGCCGACACGGACGATCCGCTCGCTGGGCTGGACAGTCTCTAGTCCGCGCCGTAGCGTTGCTGCGGTGATTCATGCATGACAACGATGCCGGGGCGCGCGTCGCGCTCGCGCTCGACGTGCCAGACCTCGATGCAGCGCAGCGGCTCATCGAACAGGCCCGCGACCACGTCGGCGTGTTCAAGGTAGGGCTCGAGCTGTTCATCGCGGAGGGTCCGGCTGCCGTCGAGGCAGTGCACGAAGCGGGGGCACGGTGCTTTTTGGACCTCAAGCTCCACGATATCCCCGCGACGATGGGCCGCGCCGTGGAGCGAGCGAGCGGCATGGGCGTCGCCTTCCTCACCGTGCACGCGGCGTCGGGGCGCGACGCGCTCGAGGCCGCTCAAAACCGCGCGGGAAGCACGCGTCTGCTCGCGGTCACGGTGCTGACGAGCCTCGATGCGGGCGCGCTCGGTGCGATCGGGCTCGAAGGGGGACCAGACCTCGCAGCAGACCGTTTCGCAAAGCTGGCGTGGGAAGCAGGCGTGCGAGGCTTCGTAACCTCGGCGCGGGAGTGCGCTTCGCTGCGGGCTGCGCTCGGTGAAGACGCGTTTCTCGTGACGCCGGGCATCCGGCCTGCGGGCTCGGAGGCCGGCGACCAGAAGCGTGTAATGACGCCCGCCCAAGCGATCGACGCCGGTGCCAATCTACTCGTGGTAGGCCGCCCGATTCGGGATGCGAGCGACCCCGGAGCGGCAGCCCGCGACATCGTGCAGCAAATCAGAGCGGCGCGTGGCTGATGGCTCGGGTGATTGCAGGGCGCAGGCCGGTTCTGGAGGCGCTGCGGGCTGCGACGAAGATTCAGCGGATCTACGTCGAGCCGAAAAAGGCCGACCCCGACATCCTCGCTGCAGCCGAGTCCAAGCACCTGAAGCTCGCACATCGCAGCCGCGCGGAGCTCGACCGACTGAGCGAGGGGGCGCGACATCAGGGCGTGGTCGCGATTGCGGATGACTTCCCCTTCTGCGAGCTGGAAGCGCTGATCGAACGCCCGACGCATCCCGTCGCGGTCGTTGCGCTCGATCAGGTCACCGACCCGCAGAACCTCGGCGCCATCATTCGAAGCGCCGTCACGATGGGCTTCGACGGCCTCGTCATCCAAAAGCACAGGGCCGCCGGGATCACGGCGTCGGTCGTGCGGGCCTCGGCGGGCGCGACCGAGCATGCCTCGATCGCGCGGGTCACCAACCTTCAGCGAGCACTGCTGTCGCTCCACGAAGCGGGACTGGAAATCATCGGCCTCGACGCGGGGGGAAACAAGAGCCTCCGCGAGCTCCGACCAAGCGACCGCGGCCGTGTTCTCGTCGTCGGCTCCGAGGGCAAGGGTCTCCGGCGGATGGTGCGGGAGCGCTGTGATATGGTGGTCCACATCCCTCAGGAGGGCCCGATGGATTCGCTGAATGCATCGGTGGCCGCTGCCATCGCGATGTACGAAATCAAGAGAGCCGCCGATGAGTGATGACAACCTCGCTCGCGAGCGCGAGCACGAAAAGCTTCGCCGGGTCCTGATCCTCACCGGCGGCGATGATGCTCCAGGGCTCAACGCGGTTCTGCGCGCTTTCGTGAAGACGGCGATCGATCTCGGAATGCGGGTCTATGGCTCCGAGGACGGCTTCGCCGGGCTCATCGACGATCCACCACGCATCGTGCGGCTCACCGAGGCGAGCGTGCAAGGCATTCTCCCGAAAGGAGGCAGCATTCTCGGATGCTCGAATCAGGCCAACCCCTTCGCCTATCCGGTCACCGCTCCCGACGGGACGGAGCAGACTGTCGATGTTTCCGAGAGCGTGAAGGCCACGCTGCTCGAGAGGGAAATCGACGTGCTCGTCTTGGTTGGAGGCGATGGTACCTTGGAGATTGGAATGCGCCTTGCAAAGATGGGAGTGCCGATCGTCGGCGTTCCGAAAGCGCTCGACAACGACCTCGCGGCGACCGACCTCGCCTTCGGGCTGGACACGGCCGTCGCAACTGCAACGCACGCCATCGACGCGCTGCACTCGACCGGCGAGGCACACGACCGGGTGATGATTCTGGAAGTGATGGGCCGACACGCAGGTTGGATCGCGCTCATGTCCGGTATCGCCGGCGGCGCGGACGTCGTCTTGATTCCCGAGATCCACTACGACGTCGACCGCGTCATCGAGAAGATCGAGTCGCGGACGTCGGCGGGGCGCCGCTTCAGCATCGTCGTCGTGGCGGAGGGAAGCAAGCCGCTCGGAGGGACCGTCTCGAGCATCACCGACGCACACGACGCAATCCCGCAGCGGCACGTGGGCGCCGGGCTTCAGCTGGCGCGCCTCCTCGACGGTCGTATCGATCACGAGATCCGCGTGACGGTGCTTGGGCACCTGCAGCGCGGCGGCTCGCCGTCGTCGTTTGACCGCCTACTCGGAACACGGTTTGGCGTGCGCGCCGCCGAGCTCTGCTATCACGAAGACCCTTGCCAAATCGTGGCACTCCGAGGACAAGAAATCACCGCCATGCCGCTGGAAGCCGCGGTCTCGAAGCACAAGCGGGTTCCAGCGGATGGGGAGCTCGCAGGCGTCGCTCGTGCCATCGGCATCGAGCTGGGGCAGGAGTGACATGCCACGAACCGCAGCAGCACTCGTCATCGGGAACGAAATCCTGTCGGGAAAGATCGTCGACACCAATACGACGTTCCTCGCGCGCGGGCTCTTCGAGCTCGGCATCGAGCTTCGCCGGGTAGTCGTCTGCCCCGACGAGGTCGAAACGATCGGCAGCGAGCTCAGTCAGCTGCGCGAGGGCTACGATCTGGTGTTCACGAGCGGCGGCGTAGGTCCGACGCACGATGACGTCACGATCGAGGGCGTCGCAGCGTCGTTCGGACGTCCGGTGGTTCAATCGGAAGCGGTCGCCAACATGATCCGCCACTACTACGGCGATCGCGTGACCGACGCGCACCTTCGAATGGCGAACATGCCCGAGGGCGCCGAGATGATCCGCAGCTCGGAAGCACCCTGGCCTACCGTCGTCATCGAAAACGTCTTCGTGCTCCCCGGCGTCCCGGAGATCTTCGAGCTGAAGTTCACCGATCTCCGCAAGCGATTGGACGACGGAGCCGAGTTCCACTCCCATGCCGTTTTCACGATGAGCGGCGAGGGAGAGATTGCGAGTCTACTCCAGCGTATCGCCGAGGCGTTTCCCGGGGTGATGGTCGGCAGCTACGTCAAGTGGAAGGTCGACGACTACCGGACGAAGGTCACGTTCGACGGCAAGGACGAGGAAGCGGTGAGGAAGGCGGCTGACACGCTGGTCGGCGAGCTGGCGCCGAACGTGTTCGTGAGGCGAGAGTAGCGCCTTCCGCCGTCACTCGGGCTTGTACCACTTCAGCTTTTGGCTGCCCGGGTCCGTGATGACTTTTGCGTCCTCCGGGTCGGCGGGCGTTTCTTCCGGCTCGTCGAACTGACCCGCCTCTTCGGCCGGGTAGAGCTGAACCGCCGTGCGCGTCTCCACTCGCACGAGCTGCCGGTCCCCCATCGGAGCCGGCCTCGAGATACGCATCTGCGTCGTCGCTTCCGCCTCCGAGTACGGCGTGAAATGCGTGAGACGCACGGTCGCCGAGCCGATCACCGTGGACTGGTAGGCTTCCAGGCGCCCCGAGGAGATGTTCTGCGGTGGGGCCGTTCCTCGAGCGGTGATCTGCAGGTCGAGCTCATCTCGCCGGATGCGTTCGATGTCGTAGGTGACTACCTGATCGATCCAGATCCCCGAGAGCTGCACTCTTCGCTCGACGTCCCAGCGGGCCCGGACACCGAGCGGCTCGTCCGGAAAAGGCACGGACAGCAGAGCACTTCGAATGTTCGCGAGCAGCGCATTGAGGTCCGCCGGAACCCGATCGGCGCCCTGAAACTCGGACCGGCGGATACGTCCCTGAACGTCCATTTCGCTCCAACCCTCGACGTCGAGAAGCGGCGCGAGCGTTTGCTCGACACGCTCGCGCTGGGCGGGGCTCATTCGATTGGCGGCTTTCGAGAGCCGGATTTCCGTGACTTCGACGGGGTGCCGAACGAAGCCCTCCGGCGTCGGAGAAGCCGGCCCCATCTTGACCTCGAGCTGAACAGGCGGAAGACCGCTCTGTGTCCCCTGCCCGCCTGCCTGCATGGCCTGGGCTCGCGCCAGCTCGACGTACAGAATTTCCGTCTGACCTGGCGACACTCGGTACCGAAGGGGCGCGCGCGGCGTCATTCCGGCTTCCTTCACGCGAATCGTCGGGAGCACGCGCTGCGGAGGCCCAGGGTCCCTCACCTGCACCGTCTGGGGCTGAAACTGTGTCTTGCAGGAAGAGGTTACCGCCAGCAAGCAGGCGAGCGTCAGCATACGGGCCATCGATGTCACCTTTCTTCCGCCTTGGACTTCAAAGTTACGACGGAGCGCCGCGTCGACATCAGAGGCTCGGTCTTTTCTGGTGATACCAGTGCGATGTCGGCGGCTGACGTCGAGTCGAGCTTCGCTTCGAGCGCGATCGGAAGGCCTAGATCCGCGAGCGCATGCCCGCTTGCGCGAAGCTCGTAGCCCTTCACGTGCATCTCGAGCTTCGGGTTGAGATCCGCGACCTGTGGCTCGGCCGTCTGGTGGACCGTGATCGCGACTCGGAAGCGGTCTCCTTGCCGATCGGTCAGCTCGTACCGCGTGACCTGCGTGATGCGCGCGCTCCAGATGCGCAGAGGTCGCCGCACCTCCCACACGGCTCCGATTCCGACCGGCTCTTTCGGGAGTGGAATGGTGGCGATTGCAGAACGAACGTTGCCGATCGTGATCGCGACGCGCGGATGAATCCGCTCCTGGCCCTGCGCCCACGGCACGTCCGAATCGACGACGATCCCTTGGCGATCGAGATCGAAGCGACCACGCATGCCCCGAAGCGCTCGCACCCCTTGCTGCGCTTCGTCCATCTGTCTCGACGACACCCCCTCGGGCAAAATCGACTCGGCCTTGGTGATGCGGAGAACGTACCGCGTGCCGTTGGGCAACAGCACGGTCGGACCCGCGTGGAGGAGCAGCTTCAGCCCAGGCAACACACCAAAGGCGTCATCCGCGTCCTCCGATTGGTCGCCGGCAGCATCGAGATCGCGAATCGTCAACAAGCTCTTGAGCCGGGTCTCGGGCGGAATGCTGTATTGGACGAGCTGCCGGGGTGCTTCTCCGAGATCGACCAACGTCACCGTGAGCTCGGGCGGAGGCGGCGTCGTTTTCTTCTTCTTGCAGCCGGCAACGGTCAGAACGGCGACGAGACAGACTGCGATCGAGACATTTCTCATGCTAGGGGGGCTACCTCCGCTGACCTTCTAGAGAGGAATCGGCGCTTGGGCAAGCGTGGAAACCAAGATCTCTCACTAATACCAGCCGCCGATGCCGAACGAGAACGAGCCATACGCGCGCGCCAGGTCCAACGCAGCGGTGATCTGCCAGCGGTAGTCCCGTGGCCACAGGCCGAAGACGTTCCACTTGAAGAGACTGATGTCGAAGCCGAGGGTGCCGTGGACGCGAGGGCTCGACTGCGCGAAGCGGGTCGGCTCCAGGTACGTCCCTGCGCGAACCTTCATGCGCGTCGGCCACACTTCGGCTTCGAAACCGAGGCGCGGTGACACCGTTACCTTTTCTCCCGAGCGCTGCACCGTCTGAAAAAGAAACGACTCTACGCCCACACCGTTGTCGACCCGGCCGTTGAACCAAAGGTCGGCTGTGATGAGATAGTAGCGTCGCGGCCACCCCCATCGATATCGCTTCCGAAGCACTTCCCACGCGAACCGCTTCAGCGCCTTTCGCTCCTCCTTGAGCGTCGCGTACTTCTGGGCGTAGTGCTCCTCAATCGCGCGCACCTCCGTCTCGACGTCCGGCCCTCCCCGGGCGCGCGCCTCGGCGATGTGCCGAGCCTCCGCTCGTTCGGCGGCATCCCTCCGCCGGTCCAGCCGCTCTAGGTCCGGGGCCGCGAGTTTTTCGTCACCGACCCAGGGAGGATTGGGAGGTCTCGGTCCGAGCTGGTACGAGAATCCGACGCTACCCGTGGTGGGAATCGTCGTGGTGCGCGGCAAGAAGACGTCGCCAACGACGATGTCTCCCTCGGGCGTCGCGGTGGTTCTTCCGCGCTGGCGAAGCCCGGTGGTGAGCTTGGGAAACACCGACGCGCCGAGCGTCCACCGTCGGTTATGGGGACGGAGCATGACCCCAACCTCGGCTCCCAGGCCGAGCGTGTGGTACTCGTCGCCATCGCTCACGCGGCGTGTGGACAGAAACGCCCTCTGCCGAAAGATGCGCAATCCACCTCCGATGATGAGCTGTCCCTTGAAAAACCCATAGCCGCCCTGAATGTGAAACGTCGTGAAGCGGAGGCGCAACGTCTCGCGCTGCATCGTTTCCGGATTGACCACGCCTTCGAGATTGATGAACTGCGAGTCGATGGTGAGGCCGATTCCGGCGTGCCACATCTGGAAATACGCGCCCGGAATCAAGAAGAACGTGCTCTCGTTCACGTCCTCGCCGGACCCCAGCACCCTCCCACTGTTGTAGAAGTCGCCGGACTGGAAGGGATAGGTGAAACCGAGCGCGAGCCAGTAGTCGTACCATTCAGGCCACTGCGGGCCCCGATACGCAACCGCCGACGGATTCTGGAGGCCGCCCTCCACGCCCTGCGCAAGCGACGTCGCCGCTCCCGAGAGACCGACGACCCGAGACGTGCTGACCACGACTCCGCGCGTGAGATCGATCGTGTAGTCGGACGAATCGATCGCCGTGCCGTCGGGGCCGAGCTGAGCGCGCGACTGCGCGGGGAGCCACGAGACCACGACCAACGAGAGCAGAACCAGGGTGCACTGCGTCGGTGGGTTCGCGGTCACCTTCACTATCGAATCGTGCCGATACCGGATTGGGTGGCGCCCTGGATGGCGCCCTGGTCGTCGGAATTGAGGTTCTCCTTCTCCTTTGACTCCTGCTCGAGCCGCTCGATCTCGCGGTCTGCCTCCTTCACCCGTTGGTCGGCTTCGAGGGCTTGCTTCCGAGCTTCGACTGCAGCTTCCTTCGCTGCTTTCAGCTCCGGGTCCTCCTCCGTGGTGAGCTCCTTTTCCTTTTCTTCGATTTCGCGCGCCTTCTCGGCCTCGACTTCCTGCTCGAGCTTCTTCTCCTTCACGCGGTCCTTCACCACATCGGCCGTCTGACCGATGTCGCCGCCAACCGAGATGATGAAGATCCGCTCCTTGATCGGAACGCGGATGAAGTTGCTGTCGTTTTGAAACGCTTGGTTGCGGAAATCGAGACCGTTGCCGGTCCCGCTGCCGAACAACAGCGACACGCCAGCGGAAAGGCCTTTGGCGTTCTTGTACCCTCCGAGAGAAGCGCTGAAGCCGTACCGGTCGATCTGCGGGGGTCGAATGAACGACTCGGAGCCTGAAGCGGGCGGTGCGCTACTGTTGTCGGTGAGAAAACCGAATCGAGTGAAGAGGACCTTCGTAAACTGAACCTCGGCGCCGAGCGAGACGTTCCAGGTGAAGTCCCGCTTGGTCGCATCGGCGAGCAGAATTCCCGAGCTGTTGGCGCGCCCCTCGAGCTGCGGAACGTTGGGTGCGATCGACCCGCCCGCGACCGGGCCGACGAGCTGAAGGTCGGCCGCGACGACGACCTTGCTCGAAATCACATACGAGGCGCCGAGACGCAGCTCCCAGGGAATCGGAGATCGAGAGTCGCGTTCGATTTTCGCAAAGACCGAGTCGGAGAGATCGGGATTCGCAGGGTTGGT
>JAHELW010000007.1 GCA_024643985.1 Myxococcales bacterium
CGGTGGTCGCTCGCGTGATCATGATGTCGCGGACCGTCTCGGGGCCGAAGAGGTCAAACCACTCGAGCGCGCCGATGACGCCCGCACGCGCGATGTACCGGGTCTGAAGGTTTTGGCGCGCAAAACCCGCGCCGCGCACCTCGTGGGCCACCGTGCTCGCCGAGAACACGGCGCTCGCGGTGCCGACCATCACGATCATGAGCACGACGAATAGCGCGGCGCCCTCTCGGTCGTTTCGGCGCGGCTTCACAGGTTCCTCCTTGCCACGTTCATGACCGGGATCTCGATCTCCATCGTTCGGACGCGCGCGGCGCCCTTTTGGTCGGTGTTCGTGTCGTATCGCGTCCCCGCGTCGGGTAGGAACTTCACGTCGGGGTCTTCCAAGGGGTTGCGAATCCCGAGCCGAATGATCACCGCCCGCACGTTTTCCGGCTCGGCGTTGACATCGCCCTCGGCGCCCGTCGTGCGGTCCTCGATCGCCAGGCTCGGGGCATCTCCCGGGGCCACCTTGTTGTCGAAGAGGAAGCTCACATCGAAGGTGGTGACGAACTCGGCCACGACCTGCGTGGTGTTTGGCACCACGTTCCCGGTGCTCGAGTTCAAAATTCGCCGTATGAGCATGTAGTTGGGCGACTCTCGAAGGTCGGCCTTCGTGGTGCCGTCGAGCTGAACGGCGGGACCGCCGCCCGAAAGGTCGATGTAGAACAAGCCGTCGAAGTCGTAGAAGTCGGTGCCGACGTGGGCCGTGTTGAAGGGATCGACGACGGCGTATTCCACCCACTGAAGCGGGGCCACGTTCGACCCCTCGGCCGCGCCGGGCAGGCAAGCGGTTCCCACGGGTAGCGCAGGGTCGACCTGGATGCGGATTTCGTTCTGAATGTTGCCCGCCTTGCCGAACACGGAGCGAAAGAAGTGCCGGCCCTCCGGCGTCTCGATGTGAAGGACCGATCCGGTTTGAAAAGCGCGCGCGCCCTTTTGTCCAATGCCGCTCCAGTCGGATCCCGAGGAGTACGAGCTATCCCAGTCGAGGTTGCCTTCGAGATACGTCGGCGCGGCGCCGCTGGTGAACGGGCCCGCCGTCTGTCCCCACTGGAACGTGCGCCGATACGCCTGGTTTCCGCTCTGCAACACCACGATGTCGCCGTTGGCGTCGGTCGAGTGCACGAGCAGCTGGTCGGTGAGATAGAGGCTCGTCAGCACCCGAAGCCGGTCGGCGTGCATGCCCGGGTTGTCGGCCGCGATGCCGAGAGCGCTCGTGTCTTCGTCGGCGTAATACTGAAACGCTCCCATGGGCCCGTTTCCTCCTCCGAGGAGGGGAAGCCTCGGCGGGGTGTTGTCACACGTCGGCTCGAGCGTTCCGTTTGGGGAACCGAAGAGGCCGGCGCGCGAGATGTCGCGGCGAAGCTCCATGATCGCGACGCGCGAGGTGCCCTGCGAGGTCGCGAGCCGCTGCTCCTCGTAGAACTGCTTGCTCATCGCCGCGCCGAGGCTGTAGACGGAGGTGATTGCAGCGAGGCCGATGACCATCGCCACCATGAGCTCGATCAGGGTGAAGCCGCGTTTGCTCACGCTCCCTCCCTCCTCAACCAGCGCACGACCGTCGATGCGAACACGACGTTGACGTTCGGCGCCTCCCCGAGGTCCCACGTGTCCGCGCTGTTCGCAGCGCAGTCGGCGCTACGGAACGCAGTGCCATCCACCCACTTGGAGTGAGAGGCGCCTCCCGGAATGAACCCCTCTCGATACCAGAACGTTCGGATGTCGACCCGCGCCGAGCTCCCTGGACGAATCCAGCTCATCTGGAGGTTCACGCAGTACTTGGTCGCGTTGCCCGCGGGATCGTCCCGCCCGAAATGGTTGAACCGAAACGATTCGCTGGTGTCCGACGGGCTCGGCGTGAACCAGCCGGTCGACGCCTGCGACCCCGCGAGCTCCTTCAGGTAGTCGGTCGAGTTCAGCGAGGAGGTGTTGAGGCCCTCCTCGGACCAAGCCAACGAATCGCGGTCGATGCGCTCCACCCAGCGCTCGGTGATCGAGATCGCGGTATTCATCTCGTTCGCGGTCCGGTTGGCTCCGCTCACGGCGTGGTGCATCGACAGGATGCCGAGCGAGCCCACCGTCATGATGCCGATTGCAATCATCACCTCGATGAGGGTGAAGCCCGACGGCGGAAGCTTTCGAACACGCGTCATTGCAGAATCCTCGGAGTTCCCGTGCCCATCGGAACCAACACCTTTCGCGCCACGCCTACCGCGTTTCCGTCGATCTCCCGATAGACGACGAAGCCAAAGCCCGCACGCCCAACGCCGGTTTGCCAGTTCGAGAAGAGCGCGTTGTCGATGAAGACCTGGTTGTTGGAGCCGGCTTCGTAACAAAACGAAGTGTCGTTCCAGCCATCGACCCGCACGAGGTTGTTCGAGTCGCCGTCGAGGTCGTACGTGTTGCTGTAGAGGAAGTCGACGCAGCGCCAGTTTGCGCCGCAGTCGAGGTCGTCGAGCGTGAACGTGCCGTTTTCGAACTTCGTAAGCGCGCACGCGCCGCCGGTTCCGCGCCGCGTCTCGAACGCCCAAGCGTCGCTCGTGAGCCCGGTGCCCGAGTCGTTCGCGTAAACCACTTGGTGCGCGCGCCCGTACGCCATCGACATGTAGCGGGCGCGTCGAAAGAGCGAGACGACGTCGCGGGCGATGATCGCCACCCGCCGGTCGGCAAAGCTCTTCCCAATGTTCGGCAGCGCCGCGCTCACGAGCACGCCCATGACCGCCAGCACGACCATCAGCTCCAGCAGCGTCAGCCCCCGCTGTTTGTTCCTATTTCCAGATTCCCCAGGCACGGCCGCTATGACTGCAACTCTCGTACCGGAATTTGGTTTAGGCTAAAGCATTGATATTGCTAAGCATTCATCGAAGCCAGAACCCGGCTCACCTTGAACTCGTTGCGGCCCCTATGAAAAAAGTGCGGACGAGCGCCGCCCGGAGGGGCGGCGCGCAGTGCGGAAGAGAGGACTCGAACCTCCACGTCCTTGCGGACACATGAACCTGAATCATGCGCGTCTGCCAATTCCGCCACTTCCGCGAAAGAGTGGGCGAGATAGTGGTTGGCTCCGGCCGTGTCAAGCGAGGTCAGGCGGCCGTGGATTGCCGCGCGAGCTTCTGCGCCCCGTGCATCGACACCGCCAGCACCAGGCCCTTCATCGAAAGCCGACACCGGTCGCGGTCGACGAGCCCCTGCGCATCGAGGCGCTCGAGGAGCGCCTGAACGCGGGTGTCGGGAACATCGAGCCAGGTGCAGAGCCTCTCGGGCGTCGCCGGGATGTCGCCGCGCCCGAGCTCGTACAGCGTCTCCAGTAGCCGCCAAGCCAGTTTTTCTTCGTCTTCGTGCATTAGACGAGCAGGATCGCGCAGTACTGATAATCGGTCCAGTTTTTGGTGTTCAGTGCGTCCGAAACCTACAGGCCTTCGGATTCTAAACGCTTTTCCGATCCGATCTCAAGCGTCACGAGCAGGTGCTTGTTGTTGTCCCGCGGCTTGGTGAGCGCTCGAATCTCCGCACCATCCACGAGCTTCTCGAACCGCGGCAGGCGCTTGTGCTCGAGCACGACGTAGACGCGCCGCCCCGCGTTTCGTTCGAGCCACTTCTCGATCCGCTCGTTGTCGGTTTCGACGAATGCGTGCACTCGGTTGCCCGTATAGAAATTCTCGCCTTTCCAGTTCATCTGCCACGCGATCAGCGACTCGTCCGGACTCTGCCGCTCCGCGTAGTAGCGCGCGACGAGATCGCGCTGCCCCCAGTGCCCGCTGAGATCGGTCATGTAGACATTCAAGCTCCACGCGCAGAAGACGAATGCAACGCCCGAGAGCCCGCGCAGGCCAATCGGCCGCCACCGCCTCGCGCTGGCCATCACCGTCATCGAGGAAGCCGCGAGGGCAAACCCGGTCAGAGCCGCCCGATAGTCGAGGTGGCGGGGCCAGAGGCGCTGATAGTTGTACACGAACAGATCGAGGAGGCGCTCGTTTCCTTGGGGTCGCGCCGCGGTCGTCCAGCTCAGGTCTCGTCCCACGAACGCAACCACGGCAGCACCGAGGACGAGCGCCACGGCCACCGCCGTGCTCGTTCGAAGCGACTCCAGCCGAGTCTCGGAGCGACCGAGCTTCCACCGGCCGAGCACCGCCAGGATGCCGCCGAGCGCGATCGTCGCATAGGCACGAAACGGTCGCGCTCCTCGAAGCACCCAGTCTTCGACGCCCATCGCGTCCGCGGGAACGACTCCGCGCGGATCGCCCGCAAGCCATGCGAAACCAAGCGCCAGGCACGCGCCTGCCCCCGCGCCCAGCGCCGTTCCGCCGAGTTGCTCGGGACCCCAGATCCTCGCGAGTGCGACCCCGACCAAGATCGCGGCCGGGACGATCGCGGGAAGCAGATAGTGGTGGTACTTCGTGACCATCGCGCTGAACAGCACGAACGACGTGAGCAGCCACATCGCGAGGAACAGCACGGTTTCTCTTTGAGCGAACCGCCCGTTCGCGTCGCGCACGCGAAAACCCAAAAACGCGGCAAGCGGGAAGAGCCCGATCCAAGGAAACGTCGCGTAGCCGAGCTGGGTCAGGAAGTACTGAACCGTCCCGGTGTCACCGTGCACGCCCGCGGCGAGGCGGTTGATGTGATCGTGGATGAGCAGGCGATTGAGAAACGGAGCTCCGTGGCGGACGTACATGGCAAGATACCAGGGAAGGCTGACGGCGCTCACGACGAGGATACCCGTCGACACGTGAAGCCGGCCGCTCGACAAGAGCTCCCAGCGGCGAGATGCCACGAGGTAAAATAGCGCCGCGGCGCCGGGGATCGCGATGCCCGGGAGCCCCTTCGCCAAGAAGGCGATCGCGCAGAACGCATAGAAGACGACCATCCAAAGCGCATGCGCTCGGCGTTCGCGGCGAAGGCGGAAGACGATCGCACCCAGCGCAGCCAGCCAGAGGAGCCCCTGAAGAAACGGCTGCCCGAGCAGGCCGGGCACCGCCGGCAGCTGGTCTCGCGGGTTCGGGTTCCCGGGGACGTCGACGTTCCCTGCCGATCCGTAGAGGAACCGATCGGGGTGGGCGACGAGACCGAAGCCGTCGATCCACGAGAGGTTGCGCGAGATCAAATAGGTCGCCTGCGGCAAGACCATCACGATCAGCGCAAACACGACGACGTGCTGAAGCGTCACGCGCCAGGGTCCGATTCGACACGAGGGCGCCTTCCTCTGCGGATCGTCCTGCATCGACAAGAGCAGAGCGCACGACGCGATGGTGATGCCGGCGACGAGCGGGAGGTCGGTGATCGCCTGACGCGCGAGAAAGAAAAACTGCGGCATCGTCGCCAACACCAGCGTGGCCAGCACGCCCGCTCGCCGATCGAAGATCCGCCGCACCGTCACGTACACCATGCCGAGCGCGGCAAGCGCCATCAGCGCTGCCGGAAGCCGCACCGCCCACTCGGGGTGGGCGGGATGCGCGTCCGGCATGAAGTCGACGCCGAGCGCGCCCATGCTGAGCGCTTCCATCCAGAACAGCAGCACGGGTTTCGACCAGAACCATTTGTCCTGCGCCCACCAAAGGCTGATCCAATCGTTTCGCGCCAGGATCTCCCTCGCGACTTCTGCATAGTGCGTCTCCCACGGGTCCCAGAGACTGGTCGTCCCGAGCCATGGAAGGTAGATCGCCGCGATCGCGATCATGACGGCGAGGCCTGGACGCTTGGCGGCAGCGGGGACGAGGCAGAGAAGCGAGGCGAGGATCGTGAGCGGCAGCGCCTCGTAGCCACCGAGCCCGGCGCCGCCGGCCAGGACCGCGAGCGCGGCGACGACGTAGGGCGCTAGGGGTACGCGCTTCCCGGCGCCCGTCGATCGCTCCGCGCTATCGGAGGCATCCCCGCGGAGCGGCGGCAGAAGCCAGATGACCCAGGCCGCGGCGGTGGCGACCGCGATCGATGCGCCGACCAGCGGACCGAGTCGAAACGGCTCCCGGTTCGCCATGAAGAGCGTCATCCCCACGGTGCCCGCGATGGCCCCGGTCAAAGCGGCGAGCCTCCCGGGCCCAGCGTGGCGCTCGGTCGTCACGCCTTCACTCGGGGGTCTCGACCGCGTCTCGTAGGTCGAATCGCGTCAGTCCCTCCGTTGGAACCGCGAGGATCCGAAGCTCCTCGACCGCGGATCCGTCCTTCCCATGGAGGGTGATGTGAATCTGATACTCCCCCGGGCGGAGCCGCACGGCGTGGCGAAAGCCGTCGAGATGCGTGGCCCCGCCAAACCGGACGCTTGCGACGGCCGAGCCCCCCTGCAGGTAGTCCGCGTCGAGCTCCCGTATTTCGGGCCCGACCTGAAAGGCGATCTCGACCGTGCGCGGCCAGGCGTTCGCGAGCCGGCTCGCGACGAATACGATCCCGATCGCCGCGATCAGCGTCGCGATGCGGCGGCGGCTCGACGGTGGCCCTATATTCGGTGGGTGGTCCGTCATGCATTGTGCTTTCGACGAGATCGCAAAAGGGCCACTACCTTGGCACCAATTGGAGACGGTGTTAAATTGGTAGGTGCCCGTATCGGTTCGCCATGGTCCGGCTCACCAATATTCTTGAAAAGGTGAAGGGATACCATCCCCGCGCGGATACGGATCTGATCAACAAGGCCTACGTGTACTCGGCCCGCATGCACGAGGGGCAAACGCGAAAATCCGGCGACGTGTATTTCACGCATCCGGTCTCCGTTGCCGACATCATCGCGGACATGCGGCTCGACGCCTCGAGCGTGTGCGCCGCGCTCCTGCATGACGTCGTCGAGGACTGCGAAGTGAGCGTCGACGACGTCGAAACCGTGTTCGGCGAAGAGGTGGCGTTCCTGGTCGACGGCGTCACCAAGCTCGGCAAGGTCAACTTCGCTTCGCGCGAGGACCGTCAGGCAGAGAGCTTTCGCAAGATGCTGGTGGCCATGGCGCGCGACATTCGAGTGCTGCTCGTCAAGCTCGCCGATCGCCTCGACAACATGCGCACGCTCGATCACATGGCGTCCGCTGCCCAGGAGCGCATCGCGCGGGAGACGATCGAGATCTACGCACCGCTCGCCGGTCGCCTCGGCATCCAGTGGCTCAAAGCCGAGCTCGAGGATCTCAGCTTCAAGTATCTCGAGCCCGAAGCGTATGCGATCCTCGACCGCCAGGTCACAGGCGTCGCGAAGAACACGGACACGTACATGTCCGACGTCACCGCGAAGCTTCAGAAGATGCTCGTCACGCGCGGGTTTTCGGTTCAGGTCAGCGGCAGGCGCAAGCACCTCTACTCCCTGCATCGAAAGATGAAGTCGAGCGGAATCGGCTTCGAGCAGGTTCACGACTTCGTCGCGTTCCGAGTCATCACCGAAAGCGTCGCAGACTGCTACGCGACCCTGGGGGTGATCCATTCGGAGTGGACTCCGGTGCCGGGTCGGTTCAAGGACTACATCGCGCTCCCGAAGTCCAACATGTACCAGTCGCTGCATACGACGGTCATCGGACCCAGCAATCGCCGCGTCGAGATTCAACTCCGGACCCATGAAATGCACCGGACCGCCGAGTTCGGGATCGCGGCGCACTGGCAGTACAAGGAGCATACGGGCGGCATCGACCCCAAGGATGCAGCGCGATTCGTCTGGCTTCGCCAGCTGATGGAGTTCCAGAAAGAGGTCGCCGACCCGGAGGAGTTCTACGAGAGCGTCAAGGTAGACCTCTTTCCGGACGACGTGTACGTCTTCACGCCCAAAGGCGACGTCAAGACCTTTCCGCGCGGCTCGACCCCGGTCGATTTTGCTTACGCGGTTCACTCGGAGGTCGGGCATCGCTGCTCGGGCGCGCGTGTGAACGGCGCGATCGTACCCCTCCGTCACAAGCTCCAGAACGGCGACGTCGTCGAAATCATCACCAGCAAGAGCCATCACCCGAGCAAGGATTGGCTCGAGTTCGTCGTGACGAGCCGGGCGCGTTCCCGCATCCGCACCTATCTCCGGGCCGAAGAGCGAAAGCATGCGGTGCAGCTCGGGAAGGACCTTCTCGAAAAGGAGATGCGCAAGAAGGGCATGTCTCTTTCTCGCTTTCTCAAGAGCAAGCGCGCAAAGGAGGTCTTCAGTCGGTTTCGGGTCGGCAACGAGGACGAGCTCTACGCGCGCGTCGGCATCGGCAAGATCGCGCTTCCTACGGTGATGGAGGCCGTGGAGCCTTCCGAGGATGGCGAGCGCGATTCTCTGCGTCCCGGATTCTTCGAGCGGACGGTCCAGCGGGTCGCGGGCGACGCGGACGCAGGCGGCATTCGCATTCAGGGCATGGACAACATGCTCGTCCGGTTTGCGCAGTGTTGCAATCCCGTCCCAGGCGATCCCGTGACCGGGTGGATTACCCGGGGCCGTGGCGTGTCCGTTCATCGGCGTGGCTGTTCGCGTGTCCTCGAGCTCGACCCTGAGCGCCGGGTTCAGGTGAGCTGGGGCGATGACGTGCACGTCGACCTTCCGGTTTCACTGCGCGTCATGACCGATGACCGCGCGGGCATCCTCGCGTCCGTGTCCTCCGTGTTCTCGGCGAACGGCGTCAGCATCAGCGAGGCGTCGTGTCTTTCGAAAGACGGACGTGCGGAAAACCTCTTTCACTTCCGCGTGGGCGACATCGATCGGCTCCGCGACATCATGCGCGGCGTCGCCAAGGTCAAAGGGGTCCTCGACGTCGAGCGCGTCTAGCCGCCCCTCAAGGCAAGATGTTCCGCACGAAATCCGCGTAGCCTTGCCCCGCCTCGGTGTGGAGGTCGAAGGCCTGGTCGACGCCGTTTTCTTTGAGCGCTCGAATTTCGTCCTCGTGCCGGGCGGTCGCCGTCAGCAGTATCGCCCCGTGCTCTTGCTCGAACTTCCGGACTTCCGTCGCGGCAGCCATGCTCGCGGCATGGCTCGGTAGCGCGAGCATCACGATCTTCACCACGCTTCGTTCAGCCCTGCGATCCCAGAAGTCCAAGTCCGTTGGGTCCCCTGGAATCACGTTCCGTCCTTGGTTCACCTGGCGCTTCACGTGCTCGCGATCGTTGTCCATTCCGAGGAGCCGGTCCCCCAGCTCGTCGCGGAGCGCATCGTAGGCGGCGGTCCCGACACCCCCCATGCCCACGATCACCACTTCCGCTTTGCCCGTGTCGACCGGCAGCTCCTCGGGGAGCCGCGTTGCGGTTTGAAAGCGCTTCAGCCGGTCACGATAGCGATCGTAGAGCTCGTTTGCAGCCGCGTTCAGCGGCGACGCGGCGATGAAGGTGACCGCGACGGAGACCGCGACGATCACGAGCCACTGGTCGCTCAGCCATCCGGCCTTCACGCCGAGCGCTCCGACGATCAAGCCGAACTCGCTGTAGTTGGCAAGTCCCAGCGAGGCCAGGGACGCCGTTCGAGCGCGAAGGTGAAAGCGCGTGAGAACTCCGAAGTAGAGCGCGACCTTCACCGGGACCAAGCCGACGAGCAGCAGCGCGATGCCTAGATCGGGGAGATCCGGGATTCCCCGAAGTCCAATCGTCAGGAAGAAGCCGACGAGCATGAGGTCCTTGAACCCCATCATCGAGCTTGCGAGCTCCTTGGCCTTGGGGTGGTCAGCCACGAGCATCCCCAACAGCAGTGCGCCGAGATCGCCCTTCAGATTGACGGCCTCGAACAGACTGTAGCCCTCGTACGCCATCATGAATCCGAGCAAGATCAGCAGCTCGCCGTGCCCGCTCCTCGCCATCAACCACTTCAGAGCTCCGCGTGCCGGGATCAACAGCAGAAGCGCGAGCGCCCACGGAGACGGCGGGACACCCTTCGATGCGGCGAGAAACACCACCGCGATCACGTCCTGCATGATCAGCATGCCGATTGCCGTCATGGCGGCAAGGGAGCCCGATTGGCCTCGCTCGTCGAAGGTCTTCACCGCGAAGACGGTGCTCGAAAAGCTAAGGGCAAATGCGATCAGGGCCGCGGTCGACGCGTCGGTGCCGCGGAACGCGCCGAAGTCGAGCAGATGAAAGAATCCGCCGAAGAGGACGACGAAAACCGCCATGTGTATCGTCGTCCCCGCCCAAATCGCGGGTTTCAGCAGTGTGCGGACCTGCAGCTTCAGTCCGATGGTGAAGAGCAGCAGCGTCACCCCGATGTCGGCGATCCTCTGCAGGCCCTGAGAGGACTCGAACCCGGCTGATTTGAGCGCGAACCCCGCGATGAGAAAACCCACCAGCGCTGGCAGTCCTACGGCTCGGGCCGCGAGCCCGAGCACGAAGGCTGCTCCCACCATGATCGGAAGGTCAGCCACGGCCGTTCTCGTCGTCGTCGTCTTCCGTCGAACGCCATACGACCAGCAGGGCCAGCGACGCCCCCACGATGCAAAGCAAGAGCAGCCACGGACTGATGTGCTGGACTCGATCATCGAGCGTGTTGAAGCCCTCGATCCGCACGAGCGCCGTTGGGAGGAGCAGGGGAACCGCGTTCACTCCCGCATGGAGCGCGATGCTTGCGAGGGTCGATCGCGTTCGGAGGGCGACCGCGCCGAGGACGAAGCCTCCGGTCGTTGCGTAGAGGATTGACGCCGGATGACCGAGATGCGCTAGCCCGAAGACCACCGAGCTCCACACCAGCGCCCAGACCGTGCCGTGCCGCTGCTCGAGATCCTGCATGAGCCAGCCCCGGAACAGAAGCTCTTCGGTGACGGGCGCGACGAGCACGAACGCGAGCAGCGCCGAGACGCCCGCGGACCAGGTCGTCGGATTGACGAGACGCTGCTGGCGAGCGAGCGATTCGAAGCTAATCGGCCAGATCTCCTGCGCTAGGTTGCCAATCTCGGCGAGCGGTAGCTGGAGAAACGCGCCGGCTACGAAGCAAAGCGCGGCAATCCCACCGAGCACGGGACGCACGTGAACCGACTCGAAAAATCCCTCGGACCGGCCGCGGTGCGGAAACGCGACGACGAAGATCAAGCCCACGCTGGCTGCTTGCACGAGCGCGTAGTTGAGCGGCGCCTGCGCTGCAGCTCGGATCGCTTCGCTCCAGCTCACCGACGTGGTTCTGAGCTGCAGGAAGCCCGCCAAGCCCATGAACAGATAGTTGAGCAGTGGGACCGCTAACGCGATCAGCAGGGCTCGAAGGGTTGCTCTCACGGCCACGGGTAGCCTGACAGGCCCTCGGGCTATCGGCCAAGATATGCGCCTGCCGCTTCCGACCGACCCTGCTATAGCGGCTCTGCAGCAATGAGAGTCCGTTCCCTCTTCATCCTTGGCTTGCTGAGTATCGCCATCGGCTGTGCTCACTCGAAGACGGCAGCGACCGGCGCGCGGGTCAAGGCGGCCGAGCCGATCGTACAGGCCGAATATCCAGACGCGGAACGGCGCTTCCTGAGGATGTCGCTCGTCGATCCAGAGCGCCTCGCGCTTCGCGATCGGCTCATCGCAACGGTTCTTTTGCAGGCCCAGAGCCTCGCCGACGTCGGCGACTACGAGGGAGTCGTCTCCGAGGTCAGCAGGCTGACCGCGTACCTCGCACCCGAAGACTACGCAGCTGGTGTGCTACCCAAACAAATGGAGCCGGTCGCCCACTATCTCGCCAAGCGGAGCGGCATGCTCGGGGAGGAGGGCGTTGCGCTCGCCTCGAACTTCATGCTCTCGCATCTCACCGGGGACGAAGTCTTCCGGCGGCGCTACGACGACATCGCCGCGTGGGGCCGCGAGTCTCGCGCGAACCTCGACTCGGTTTCGGAGCAGTATGGCGGTCTGATCTCGGTATGGTCCCTTCACGCCGAGCTGACCCCCGCACCCGAGGTTCTCGACATGCTCGCGGGTCTTCACATCGCTGGACGCGATGCGGTGGCGGCGGAGACGAATGAGACTCGCCAACGTCTCGGCATCGGCGGCGAACGCCAGCTGCGCCTCGCATCGCTGAACGTCGCCGCGGTCTACCTGACCCATGGCGATCTCGGCTCGGCGATCTCCAAAGTCGAGTCGATGGGCAGAGGCGGGGAGCTCCAAGTGCGCCTGCTCGATCTGATGCGCGCGGCCAAGGTCGGCGACTCCGGCGGTGCGGCGGCCACTTTCGAGCTCGTCGAGGGCTACCGGGTCGCGCGCCCCGACGTGGCCAAAGGACTTTGCCGCACGTCCTTGCTTCGATTTCCCGAGGACTACCGCTTCCCGACATGCATGGCCCGCGTCGCGGCAGATGCCGAGCGGTTTGCGGATGCAACAGCGTGGTACGTCATCGCGATCGATCTCGCGCCCGACATGATCGAGCTCTATGACGAAGCGCTCGGACAGCTCGACGAGTTCATCGAGATCCGATTGAACGATCCTCACCCCGAGCGTTCGAGCGCCCTCGCCCGCGGGGCAGAGACGATTCTCGAGGAGCGTCAAAAGCGCTGGCCGGACTCGAAGCCGCCGATCGGGCCGGACCGGCTCGAGTTTCTGATCGGAATGCTCGAGATGAACGCTGGGCAGGCAGCCGAGGCGCAGGCGCGGTTCGAGCGCAGCATCGAAAAGGACGAAAGCCCCGCTGTCCTTCTGCAGCTCGGGATCTTGCTCGAGCGCACCGGCCAGCTCGATTCGGCAGAGTCGCGCTATCGACGCGCGCTCGCGCTCACGCCGGAAGACACGCTGCCCGACGAGCTCCGGCGATCCGAAATTCTCGAGCACCTCGGCGACGTCGCGCGCGCCCGCGGCAACACCCGGGAGATGACCGCAAGATACAAGAGCGCGCTCCGAGCGTGGACCGAGGCGCGCGATCAGGTCGAGGGTCCGACGGGGGCCCTCGTGGAAATGCGGCGCGGTATCTTGCTGGACCACTTGGGACGTCACGAAGATGCCGTCGAAGCTTTCGAGACGGCGATGACGCACGCGCCGCAGTGGCGAGACGTCTATGCGAGCATCCTCTCGCACCTCGTCTCTTCGGATCCGGATTTCGAGCTCGCCTCCTCGGTTTGGCGGCGGTCGCAGCTCCAGCTCACGCTTCCGCCCGAGTGGAAAGTGTATTTCACCCTTTGGATTCAGTTCATCGCCGCGCGCGCCGATCGGGCGCCGCTGCAGGAACACTCGGACCTCCTGCGAAGGCTCGGCAAGAGCTCTAGCTGGTGGGGCAAGCTCGCGAGCTTTGGTGCCGGTGAGCTCGACTACGACACGCTTCTCCGGGTCGCCTCGAGTCTCGGTGAGGAAACCGAGGCGCTCTACTACGAGGCGACCCGCCTCTACGTCTCCGGGGACCGAACGGCCGCAGAGGCTCAGTTTCGCCGCGTGCTGGAGACGAACATGGTCAGCTTCTACGAGTTCGAAATGGCCCGTCGTCTCCTGATGGACCAGTCGAGCGCACCATGATCGACTTCGAAAAGCTCGGGAAGCTCTACCTCGGAAGGCTCTTCGACAGGGAGAGCGGCGAGTCGAGCGACGTTCCCGTGCTGTACGACAGTAAGGACCTGACGACCCATGCGGTCTGCGTCGGCATGACGGGGAGCGGCAAGACGGGCCTTTGTCTCACGCTGCTCGAAGAGGCTGCAATCGATGGAATTCCTGCCTTGTGCATCGACCCCAAGGGCGACCTCGGCAACTTGCTGCTCACGTTTCCGGAGCTTCGTGCGAGTGATTTCGAGCCCTGGATCGATCCGGCCGAAGCCGAGCGGAAGGGCCGGTCGGTAGACGAGCACGCGGAGGCCGTATCGACGCTTTGGCGCGAGGGCCTCGCAAAATGGGGCCAGGATGGAGCCCGCATCGCACGGTTTCGAGAGTCCGTGGACATCGGGCTCTACACGCCGGGTAGCTCGGCGGGAAAGAAGCTTCGGGTCCTCGATTCGTTCGACCCCCCAGCAGACACGGCGGACGCCGACGGCGAGCGCGATCAGATCATGGGCGCGGTGTCGAGCCTGCTCGCGCTCGTCGGGATCGATCCCGACCCGGTGAACAGCAAAGAGCACATTCTTCTTTCGAACCTGCTTTCTCACGCTTGGTCGCGCGGCGAATCGCTCGAGCTCGGCGACCTCGTCCGCGCGATTTCCGACCCGCCCTTCGATCGGGTTGGCGTGATGGATCTCGAGTCCTTCTATTCGGCCTCGGAGCGTCAGAAGCTGGCCATGCGGATCAATGGGGTCCTCGCCTCGCCTGGTTTTTCCGCCTGGCTCGAGGGCGAGCCGCTCGACATTCAGCGGCTCCTCTTCACCGCGGACGGGAAGCCGCGCATCTCGATTCTATCGATCGCGCATCTCAGCGACGCGGAACGGATGTTCTTCGTGAGCATGCTTCTCAATCGCGTGGTTTCGTGGGTGAGAAAGCAGTCGGGGACGTCGAGCCTACGCGCGATTCTCTACATGGATGAGGTCTTTGGCTTTCTGCCACCCGTTTCGGAGCCGCCCTCGAAGACGCCGCTCCTCACGCTCTTGAAGCAGGCACGCGCCTACGGTCTCGGCGTCGTGCTCGCGACTCAGAACCCGGTCGACATCGACTACAAGGCCCTTTCGAACTGCGGCACCTGGTTTCTCGGCCGGCTTCAGACCGAACGCGACGTCGCGCGCGTGATCGATGGCCTCGAAGGCGCCGCGTCGGCGGCCGGACATTCGCTCGACCGAGGCGAGATTGAAATTCTGCTCGCTGGGCTGCGGAGCCGCGTGTTCTTGCTCAACAACGCCCATGAGGACGGCCACGTTCTTTTCCACACGAGATGGGCGCTCTCGTATTTGCGCGGTCCGCTCACCCGCCAAGAGATCAAGCGCCTGGCTCCCGAGGACGCCTCTGCCGACTCCGCGACCAGGAGTGAGGCTCCGCGGACGCCCCCAGAACCGAAGGTCAGCAGGCCGGTTCTCCCGGCGGGCATCGAAGAAACCTTCATGGGAACCGGGCCGGGCACCTATCGGCCGCATCTGGTCGCCAAGGTTACCCTGCACTACGTGCGCGCATCGCAGGGCCTCGACGCATGGGAAGAGCACGTGGCTCTGGCGCCCCTCGTCGAAGACTCGCCTTGGGAGGCCGCCGAGCTGCTCGACCCGGAGGACGTCGAGCTACACGACGAGGCGCCGGACGATGCGGACTTCGTCGCACCGCCGGGCCGCTCCGTCGGCAAAGCGCGGTTCCGGAGCTACGGCAAACAGCTCCGGACCCACGTGTACCAGAGCCGCCCGAAGTCGCTCTGGCGCTGCAAGGCTCTCAAGCTTCGTTCGAAGCCCGACGAGACCAAGGCGGATTTTGCCGCGAGAGTCCAGCTCGCTGCGCGCGAGAAGCGCGACGCCGCGATGGAGAAGCTGCGCCAGCGCTTCGAAAAGAAGGTGCAGCGTACGGAGGACAAGATCCGCCGAGCCGAGGAGCGCGTTCAGCGGGAAAAGGGACAGTACGATCAACAGAAGCTCCAGACCGGAATCTCCATGGGCGCGACGGTTCTCGGCGCGATATTCGGCCGTGGGGGGATCGGACGTGCCACCACCGCGGCACGCGGAGCAGGCCGGGTCGCTCGGGAGCGGGAGGACGTAGTTCGCGCCGAGGACGACCTTCGCGAGCTCGAAGAGGCCCGCCGAGCCCTCGAAATCCAAGTGGAGGAGGAGCTGCGCGCGCACCAGTCGGAGCTGCAGAGCGAGGTTGCGGACATCGAGGAGGTGGTCGTGCGGCCCCGAAAGTCCGATATCGAGGTGACCGAGCTCAGGCTGGCTTGGAAGAAAGACTGATCGTCTCGAACGCCTCGCGGACCTCCGGGGGGGCCTCGACGAGCTCGATCAGCACGCCTTCGCCGCCAATCGGTGCCGCTTCGTTCCCTTTCGGGTGGATGAAGCAGACGCGGTGACCCGCGGCGCCGGTACGAACTCCACCCGGCGTGAACCGCACTCCTCGTTCGCCGAGCCAAGCGACGGCTGTATCGATGTCGTCTACCCACAGTCCGATGTGATTGAGCGGAGGGGAATCGACGCGCGGCTTCTTCTCCGGGTCGATCGGCTGCATGAGATCGACCTCGACCGTGAATGGGCCTGCGCCCATCGTGACGATGTCCTCGTCGACGTTTTCTTTTTCGCTCTTGAAGTTGCCGTGCGGCGTCAGGCCGAGCGTATCGACCCACAGGCGCCGGAGCGCGGTCTTGTCGACGGCACCGACGGCGACCTGCTGGATTCCCAAGATCTTGAAGGGGCGAGTGGTCATGGTTCCTCTTTCGGGCGCGACAACATACCCCGGTTGCCGGGCATGTCCACATGGGACACTCTCCGGCCAGTGAAGACCTCACTGACCGGTATCAAGCCCACGCACCTGCCTCATCTCGGCAACTACCTGGGCGCGATTCGGCCCGCGCTTTCGTTGGTCGAGGAGTACCGGACGCTCTACTTCATCGCCGACTATCATGCGCTGACCTCCGTTCGCGACGCGGACGATTTGCGTGGATACATCCGGGACGTCGCCGCGACTTGGCTCGCCTGCGGCCTCGATCCCGAGCGGACGCTCCTCTACCGCCAATCGGACGTTCCACAGGTCTTCGAGCTCACGTGGGTGTTGGGCTGCCTCACCGCGACCGGGCAGCTCGAGCGCGGCCATGCCTACAAAGACGCACTCGGGCGCGGCGAGGCGCCCAACGCCGGCCTCTTCAACTACCCGCTGCTGATGGCCGCCGACATCCTGCTCTACGACACCGACGTCGTCCCGGTCGGCAAGGACCAGAAGCAACATCTCGAGCTCACGCGTGACGCCGCGACGCGATTGAATCACCTCTACGGCGACGAAACGCTCGTAGTCCCCGAAGCGCTGATCAGCGAGGCTCCGCTCGTGCCCGGCACGGACGGGGAGAAGATGAGCAAGAGCCGGGGCAACGGAATTCCCCTGTTCGCGCCGCCGAAGAAGCTTCGCAAGGTGATCATGAGCATCAAGACCAGCTCCGAGACCCTCGAGGAGCCGAAGCGTGCGGAGGGCTCGACCGTCTATGCGCTCTACTCGCTGGTCGCACCCGAGCACGCTCCCGAGATGAAGCAGAAGCTCGAGGCGGGCGGCTACGGTTGGGGTCACGCCAAGGAGGCGCTCTACGAAGCAGTGGAGGCGGAGATCGGGCCCAAACGCGAGGCCTACCTCGAAATTCGCGCGGACGAGCCCCGTCTCGACGCGCTCCTCCATGCCGGCGCCAGCAGGGCCGGTGAGATCGCGGAGCGAACGATGCAGCGGGTGCGCGCCGCGGTCGGAATCGAATGAGCTAGTAGACGCTGCTCCACTGAGAGTCGTCGTCGCTGCTCTCAGGGCTCTTCGCGTCGTTTGCAGCCGCTGCGCTCGGCTGACCTTCCGGGATCATCAACAGACCGGGGTGCCCGCTCTCCACCGACTCGCTCGTGAGGAGAAACGTCTGCTTGTGCTTCTGCCAGGTCTGCCGAATCACGGTGTTCGCAAGCACCATCGTGCTTTGGTCGTACCAGCGAACGGCGACGCGAGAGAACGCGCCCGCTCCCTCCTCGTCCGTTTCAGGGTTCATCCCGAGGACCTCGGTATCGGCGATTTGAATGTCGCGTCCCCAGCGAACGTGCGATGCCTGGAACTGCGGTCGGAATCCAGGCGCCACGTAACCGCTTGCGACGTCCATGCGCCCCCACCGTGCGCCCTCGTTGAGCTCGATGACCGCGTCGCGCATACGCGTCTCCGGGCTCAGGTTTTGCAGCAAGCACCCGGAGAGCCCGAGCAGCACCACTGCGCCCCAGAATCGTCTGGCCATGGGGCGACGCTAGGCACGCCCCGGCTCGATGGGCAACTAATTGGCGGCCTGTGCGACGCCCCGGGCCAACCGGGCCTTCGCGGCTCGGTTTTCGGGGTCGATCGAAAGCGCCCTACGCCACGCCTTGCGCGCGCCGGCGGCGTCGCCTTCGAGCGCGAGCGCGTCCCCGTAGAGCACGTGGTACTGTGGCCGCTTCGAGCGCTTGCGGACGGCCTTCTTGCCCCACTTCACCGCGCGTTCCCCGTCCTTCTTGGCGATGTAGAGCGTGGCGTAGCCGGCCATGGCCTGGGGGTTTTTGGGGTCGAGCTCCCAGGCGCGGTCGAGCGTGGCTTCGGCGAGCCGTAGATCGTCGGTCCTGATCAGACGAAGCGCGCGATGCACCAAAACGTCCGACGCCCTGGCGGGATCGCGCGGCAGATTCTGCGTCGGAATCCCGGGAGCACCTCGCTCTTTCAACGCCTCGGCTGTCTCCTCGGGCTTCGGTTCGGGCTTTGCGCCGGCCCTCGCCTCGATTTCGCGGTCCGACGAACCGGGATCGTCGCTGGCCTCGGTTTCTTCGAGCGTCGCCGCGGCCTGCTCGCCCTCCTCGGCTGATTCTTCGTCGTCGGGCGCGTCGCGCGTGGGCGCCTCTTCCGCGCCCTCGACGTCGGGCTCCTGGTTTCCGAGGCCATTGACCGACCCCACGATCGGCCCCTTGCCGCCTCCGGCCTCTGCGACGGATTCCACCGGCTGAGGCTCCGTCGAACCGCTTCGCGACCAGAGGATCCAACCCGCGACGCCGACGCCGACGACCAGGGTCACGAGCAGCATCCCCTGAAGCCATGCGGGAATGCCTCCCGGCGCATGGGCGGGCGCGAGCATGGTCGCCCCTTCGAGCGCGCGCGCCAGCTCCGGCACGACGTCATCGCCACCGTCGAGCTCTGGCGCGGCCGCGTTGGGCGTGCGGCCCTGAGGCGGCGGAGGCGGCGGCGTTCGCTTTCGGGGCACTGGCATGGTCTTTTGGACGTCGAGGGCGTCTTCAGGAAGGGCTTCGAAGACCGGTGCGAGACCGAGCTCCGTAGACTTGGTCGAGCGTGCGACGGCGTGATCCGTGTGAGACCGGTCTTCGCGGTGCTCCTTTGCGCCGCGCGCGACCGGCACGGTGCGGCGCTGGGTTTCGACGCGGCCGAGCATGCGCTGCACTCTGTTGGTCGGGGCCTCCTCGCCGCTGAACGCAACAGGTGCGGGGCCGCCTTCGTCGGCTCGAAGATGGCGGTAGCGTGGCGGCGCCATGGTCGGCTCGTCGTCCCCCCCGGCAGCGGGTCCAGCGCCGGGCGGCATCGTTGCGTGCTCGTCGAGCCCGGGTGATGCCGGCGGTACGGTCTCGGCGTTCACTTCGATGCTGCTATTGCTTCCGTCTGCAAACCCGAGCTGGTGGGACACCACGCCGAGCGCCTCGTCGACGGGCATCATGATGTTGGCGACGGAAGGAAGGTCTTCCTCGCGGACCGAAACGCGCCCCGAGTTGAGACCCCACAGCGCGAGGAGAGCCGGCATGCCTTGGAGCGTTTGCGTCGTGCCTTCCTGAAGAGTCGCGTAGGCGCCGACGATGGAATTGTCGGCGATGTCGATCTCGATGCTCCGCTTGTGCCCCGCGACTGCCACGTGTCGCACTCCGGCAACCGACCCCAGCGCTCGAAGTAGTCGGCCGGGCCCAACCAGCTCCAGGCGCGTATCGAAATCGACCTCGTCCTCCACGCGCTGAGCCATCTCGAGGTCCTGCTCGATCAGCGGTTTGATGCGTGCCCCCAGCGGCCCGATGTCGGCCTCTGCATCGTGGTCCGAGGATGGCCAGAAGTCCTCCCAGCGCACGACGAGCATCGAAGCCCACCGAAGCTGGGGGTCCTTTCGCATCGCACGAATGAAGTCGATGCCACGGCCCCCAACCGCGCTCGAATCGAGCACCACGACCTGTGGGTCGATCTCGCGAATGCGCGGAATGACGGCCGTGGAGAAGTCGGCCGCCGCGATTTGCACTCCGCGCTGGATCAGGACCTGCGCGAGCTTCTCGGCTCGTAGCTCGTCCGAGTCGAGAATGACGAGGCGCACACCATCCAGGTGACTCAGGTCGACCTCGTCGTTCACCGGCGGACCCGGAAGCGCAGAGAGCCGACCGCCACTCGTCTCGTGGAACTCGTACTCGAGCTCGTCCGACTCGGCCATCGCTTCGCGCAGGCGTCCGAGGATACGCTCCATGTTGTGCGCGCCCGCCCCTTCGGTCTCGACGACTACCGGCATTCCGTCGACGGCGCCTTTCGGAGACCGAATGCTGAGAATGCCCGTCTTGGTGTCGTCCGAGACGAGGTCCACGACGTCCTGCAAATTGTCCTCGTCGATCGTGCCCGTCATCAGACCCGGCCTCTGAGGAACCTCTTCGGCGAGCTCCGCGAGGCGTCGCGCGATCGCATCGGCTCCGGCGCCGCGTGGCACCACGGCAACCGCGCCGCTTCTGAACTCTCGCGCATCGTGCTTCAGGACTGCGTCGTTCGACACGACTGCAACCGGCAGGACGTCCGTCGAACGGTTCGCGGCCATTCGGCGAACGACGCTTGCGCCGCCCCGCACCGCCGCATCTCCGATCAACACGACTAGGTCCGGCGCGTACACGCGGACCGCCTGCTCGAGCTCAGCCGTTGCGCATCCAGCAACGGATACACGATGACGCCTCAACGCCTCCCCCAACGCCTTCTGCATCGGCTCGCCCTGGCCGATCATGAGAATCGTCGGCCGGTGCTCCTCTTCCGACATTGCGTGGATGGTGGCCGATTCTCGGCCATTTCGCCAGCTTGGTGCGCATCCGGTTGTTGGCTATGCTCCGCGCCTCATGACCGTTCAACCAACCGTGTTCCTTCGGGAAAGCTTTCCCCAGCTCTTTACTCGCGGCGTCGACGTGCTGCGGAGCCGCGCCGCCGGCGGCGACGAGCGCGCCCAGCGAATTCTGGCCGATGTCGAGGGTGTGACCGGCGCCGCCGCCCTACAGATCGACGACCAAGCACCCGTGGTGCTGTCGGCGGCTGAAGGTTCGCTCAGCTCGGGTGACTCCCCGGCACAGGGCGTGCCGATCAAGATCGCCGCGGCGCTCCCTGGCAACGCCGCGACGCTGCTTCTCGGCGAAGCGGCCAAGGCGGGTGCGCTCGACGACGAAGAGGTCGCCGTCGCGGCGGCGCAAACCGCCTCGAAGCGCTTCGAGGACGCGCTGGCGGGGCAGCCGATGACCTGCCACGTCACGCTGCGGGGTGTGCCGGACCTCGGCGACGTCCGCGTTCGCATCGGTTTCAACGTGCAAGAGCCTCCGGATCAGCCCGGTTTCACGACCGAGATGGAATACGCCGATCTCCAGAGCGTGCAGCGCGGCGAGCTCACCGCTCAAGAGCTCTTTTTGGGCGGCAAGCTCAAGATGGAGGGCGACTACTCCCTCGCGCTGCAAATTGCCATGCAGCTGCTCACCAATCCCCTCTGAACGGACGATCCCCCCACCGGCCGAGGGTGCGGCGGCGTAACTTGCCCGTGTGTCCTGCCGTTGGATACCCTGACGATGGTTAGTGGGGGTCATGCAGCGGGCAATTGCCAAGAGTCGATATCTGTTCCCCGGCGTCTTGTGCTTTGCGCTCGCGTTCGTCGTCGGGCCGGCCGGAGTTGCGGCCGGCCTCTTCGAAGGGCCCCAGGCGGCCTCGGTCGTTGGGATCGCAGCGGCGACGCTCGGCGTCTTGGGGCTGCTGATCATTTCGGCCGGCATACCCCCAGCGATCGACGTCGAGCAGGTCGACGCCCAGCTTCGCGTGATTTACGGCGAAATCGAGGCCGTCGAAACCTCGATGGAGGAAACGGTGCGATCCCTGTCGAGCGGCCTCGGTGAGCAGATGGTTGCGGTCGAGGAAACCGCGCGCGCGCTGAAATCGACGGCGATCTCCCTACAGGCCATCAGCGATCGCGTCGAGGCGCTCTCGTCGAGCACCGAGGAGAGCTCTTCGAGCATCCTGCAAATGACGGCGACCAATCAGGAAGTCGCGGAGAACATGTCGAATCTCGGGTCGAGCGTCCGCGAGACCGCGTCCTCGATCGAGGAGATGACCTACAGCATCAAAGAGGTGGCGCGAAACGTCGACGCGCTCGCCTCGACCGCGGACGAGACGTCCTCGTCGATGAACGAAATGGACGTCTCGATCGACCGGGTGCAGTCGAACGCCAACGAAACCGCGCGGCTTTCGGAAGAGGTGGCCTCCGACGCGGAGATGGGCGCCGACTCGATCGTTCGGATCACCCAAGAAATCAATCGAATCAAGTCCTCTTCGCTCGAGGCGGTCAGCACGATATCCAATCTCGGCGACCGCATCGAGGCGATTGGGGACATCTTGAACGTCATCGACGACGTGGCCGAGCAGACGAACCTTCTCGCGCTCAACGCCGCGATCATCGCCGCGCAGGCGGGCGAGCACGGCAAGGGGTTTGCGGTCGTTGCAGACGAGATCAAGGACCTCGCCGAGCGGGCCGGCGCTTCCACGAAAGAGATCGCGGAGCTGATCAAGACGATTCAAGAAGAAACCAAGAATGCGATCGAAGCCGTGGAACGGGGTGCCAGCACGGTCGATCGCGGGGTCACCGTCAGCGCCGAGGCTGAAAACGCGCTCAAGAAGATCCTTGCATCGTCCAGGCAGTCTACGGAGATGGTTCGCGGCATTGCGCTCGCGACCGTCGAGCAGGCCAAGGGAAGCCGTCAGGTGACCGACGCGATCGGTCGCATCGCCGAGACCGTTCAGCAGATCGCCGCTGCGACCGCGGAGCAAGCCCGTGGCTCCGAGCTGATCATGAAGAGCGCTGACAACATGCGTCTCATCACGCAGCAGATGGAACGGAGCAGCCAGGAGCAGGCGGAGGGCGGCAGGCAGATGACCGGCGCGATCGAGAACATCTCCGACATGGTCCACCAGCTTCACGACTCGCACCGAAAGCATGCCGAGAGCTCCGAGCAGACGCTGGTTGCCGCGCGTCGGATCCAAGATCTGACCCGCGAATACGAGCGCCGCGTACGCGAGATGAACCAGGCCGTCGAGCGTCTCCGCGAGCTGCGGCATCAGGCATGACCGAGCCGCGTCGATCGGCCCAGCGAGCCGCGGGGGCCTCCTCCGGGGGGTTGCCGGTTGGCCCCATGCAACCGCAGGATTCATGGTAGGAGCCTATGTTCGGGGTCGGCCCAACCGAGTTGGCGTTCTTTCTGGTCATCCTGCTCTTGGCCGTGGGACCGGACCGGTTGCCGGCCTTCATGCGGACCGTCGGCAGAGGCCTCCGGCAGGTGCGAAGCGCCAGCCGTGAGTTCAAGGATGCGATCGGCCTCGACGAGCTGATGCGCGAGGGCGACCCGTTTCGCCCGCCGCCCGTCCGGCCCCCGAGGACCCGGCCCGTCCCGGTGAAAGACCAGGCGGAGGAGCCGGAAAAGCCCGCGACGACACCGCCTCCCGTTCCTGAAGCGGCAAAGGCGAGCGCTCCTCCGCCTCCGCTCGACCTCGCGGAAGCGGATTCGCAGGGCGAGCCCGATGCGTCGGGTGAGTCAGAGCGCCTATGAGAGGTGAACAGATAGAGATCCCGGCCCCGGAGCCGTCGCCGATTCCCGAAGACGATCGGGAGATGACTTTCTTCGAGCACCTGGGGGAGCTTCGCAGCCGATTGCTTCGTGCGATCTTGGGATTGATTCCGGCCGTCGCAGTCGGGTGGTTCTTCAAGAAAGAGATCAAAGACTTTCTGGTGGCACCGCTCCAGCCGGCTTGGGAGCGGCTGAATCTTCCCGGGGAGGCGGTGCTGCGTTTTGCCGGCCCAGCGGATGCGTTCATGATGTACATGAAGAACTCCCTGATCGCCGGAGTGCTTCTCGCGTCGCCTTGGATCTTCTGGCAGCTTTGGATGTTCATCGCGCCGGGCCTCTACAAGAAGGAAAAAGCCCTGGCGATTCCGTTCATCTTCTTTTCTACCCTGTGCTTCGCAGGGGGCGCCGTGTTTGGCTACATGCTCGTCTTCCCGGAGGCATTCACGGTTCTCTTGGGATTCAGCGACGAGACGCTGGTCGCGACGCTCTTCGTCAAAGACTACATGCCGTTCTTCCGCCGCATGCTTCTCGCTTTCGGCATCGTCTTCGAAGTGCCCGTGATCGTCGCCTTCCTCGCTGGCGCCGGGATCGTGACGTGGCAGCAGCTCCTGAGGTTCTCGCGCTGGTGGATCGTGTGCGCCGCGTTCATTTCGATGCTGCTCACGCCACAGGACGTCTACACGATGGTCATGATGCTGATCCCGCTCGTAGCGCTTTACTTCGTCGGCGTCGGAATCGCGTACCTGATCAGCGTTTTTCAGCGAAACCCCGCTTCCGGGGGGCCCTAGCCCCGTCCGGGAACGGGATACGGCGGGTACTTCGGTAGATCGTCGGGCAAGAACCACTGCTCGCCCCAGATGCTGGCTCCACCATCGATGTAGAACGTTTGCCCCGCGACGAAGTCGGCGTAGCGCGACGCGAGGTAGGTGATTAGGTGAGACACCTCTTCGGCCGAGCCCAGACGCTTCAAGGGGTTGCTCCTCTCGGCGTTGTCGAGGAGCTCCGGCGGGTACTGTTTGGTGCCGCTCGTCACGATCACGCCAGGGGCCACCGCGTTCACGCGGATTCCGTGCACGGCCCACTCGACTGCGAGGGTCTTCGTCATGTTGTCGACCCCAGCCCGCGCCGCCCCCGTGTGGACCATCCCGGGAAAGCCGCGAATGACCTGCGCGATCACGTTGACGATGCGACCGCGCTTTTGCGGAATCATCGCTTTGGTCGCGACCGAGTGAGTCATGCTCCACGTACCGACGAGATTGTTGCGAACCACGGCGGCGAACCCCTTCGGAGAGAGCGCCTCGGCGGTCGTGGGGAACTGCCCTCCCGCGTTGTTGACCAGCACGTCGATGCGGCCGAACCGTTCGAGCACCGAGTCGACGTAGCTGCCGATCGCCTCGGGCTCCCGGATGTCGCAGGGCGCGCCAAAGGCATCGATCCCTTGCGATGCGAGGTCTTCAACGGTGCTCTTCAAAGGCTCGGGACGCCTCCCGCAGATCGCCACTTTCGCTCCGAGGCGCCCCATCTCCGTGACGCAAGCGAGGCCGATCCCGGTCCCGCCTCCGGTGACCAACACGACTTCATCCGCGAACAGCCCATCGGTAAACAGCTGATCCATGACGCGGCTCATACCACGAGTTTCCGTGCACGACGATCGCGCCGTCAGCCCGCGGCGACCGTCTCGGAGCTCTGCACGAGGCCGGTGACCAGCTCTCGCAGGTCTTCGGCGAAGAACGGCTTCGGCAACGTGGCGTCCACGCCGAGCCGGCGCGCGATCTCGTTGCGCGCGCTGCTGGCGCTGAGAAGAATCACGGGGATGTTCTCCTGCCGCCAGCGTCGACGAAATTCGCGCAAGAACATCTCGCCGTCTTCGACCGGAAGCATCAGATCGACGATCATCAGGTCGGGCATCTGCACCTGGCACTGTGCGAGCGCCGACTTGACGTCGCCTGCCGCGATGACCGCATGACCGTCCTGCTGCAGGAGAACCTGCAACATGTGACGAAGAGAGGGATCGTCGTCGAGAACGAGGATCGTCGCCTTCGCAGTCACACT
This sequence comes from Myxococcales bacterium, assembly GCA_024643985.1. GTDB lineage: Bacteria > Myxococcota_A > Polyangia > Polyangiales > Houyiibacteriaceae > SG8-38. The sequence goes on from JAHELW010000007.1 coordinate 25,350, forward strand.
GCCATCGTAACAGGATGTAGGCCGCTGGCGAATATGCGCCGGTCGCCTACATGGGAGCTGCTACGCTCACCTCGCATGACCTTGCGCGCGTTTAGTGCTCTGCTGCTTAGTGCTTTGACGGTGGCGCTGTGGATCGCTCTCGCGGCGGGCTGCGTCGGCCGCTCGAGCGTGCCTGCACGGCCCGAGAGCGTCGATGTCTTCGACCTGTACCCTCTGCACGAGGGCAATGCCTGGTCATACGACGTCGACACCGGCGAGCCTTCGACCACGCTGGCGGTCACTCGGGTCGAATCCTTCGACGGGCGATTCGCCGACGTTCGGACCGCCAGCTCGACGATTCGCTACGAGGTTCGACCGGAGGGGATCTACCTTCCGTCGGAGGACGCGTGGGTGATCCGTTCGCCGCTGCGCGCGGGCGAGCAGTGGAGCGGCCGAGGTGGGCGCGCGGCACGCGTGACGTCTACGGCGGTCACTCTAGACACTCCCGCGGGAAACTTTCGAGGATGCGTCGAGGTGCGTGAGGAAGGCGGCAAGCTCGAGCTCGAGGTGCGCACCGTCTACTGCCCGCGCGTAGGTCCGGTTTCGGTCACCTCCACGATGCGCTCGAACGTGAGCGATCGCGTGCTCGTCGTCTCGGCGCTTCTCCGCGGTTTCTCGGTCAGTCCGACGCCCGTTCCGGATCGCTAGGCTCTACCTCTACCTCGACCTCGACGAAATGCGTCCGGAGCTCGACGACGAGCGACAGCGACCCGTCGGCCAGGAAGACTTGGCGCCAACTTCGCCCCTCGTCGTCGCGGACCTCGAGAAGATGACGGGTCCCCGGTGTGACCCCGAACCTCCGGTTCGTGATCTCTCGTCCGTCGAGCGTGACCTCGGCGCGCGCGGGGACACCCAGAAGCTCTACCGTGGCCATCGGCCGTCGCTCGAAGGGATCGACGGCGCTTGGCGAGCCGGCGCGATTGTCGACCAATGCCCACACGATTGCGACGAGCACCGCAGCAACGGCAAGCGCCATCATCCAGCGGCTGTCCAGCACGTGCCCCACCGTTTGCAGGGGCCTTTGTGGGTCTTCTGGCGGCGTGTGTGCCATCGGGCGTTGCCATTGTAGGATGCTCCTCCATGTTTCGTCACGTTCCCGGGGCGGGGCGGCGATGACGGCGGCGATACTGGAAGCGCGTGGGCTGACGAAACGGTACGGCGATCGAGCCGTGGTGGACCAGCTCGATCTCAGCTGCCGGCGAGGCACCGTGCTGGGTCTACTCGGTGCAAACGGCGCGGGAAAGACCACCACGCTCCGGATGCTGTACGGGTTCGTGCCGCCTGACGACGGCGCGATCTACTACGAGGGCCGCCGCTTTTCAGACCACCGGTCCGAGGCAAAGCGCGTCATCGGCGTCTGCACGCAGGACGATTCGCTCGACTACGATTTCACGGTCGCCCAGAACCTGCTCATCTACGCGAGCTATTTTCGGCCAAAGGTTCGCGACCTCCGCAGCAGAGTCACTCACCTTCTCGAGCGGTTCGAGCTCGCCCGTTATGCCGACGAGTCGCCGCACGTGCTCTCGGGCGGCTTCGTTCGGCGTCTGCTGATCGCGAGGTCGATCGTTCACGGTCCGAACGTGCTCTTTCTCGACGAGCCGACGACGGGTCTCGACCCCAGCGCCCGGCTCGATGTCTGGGAGCTCATCGACAGCCTTCGCACGGAGGGTTTGGCGATCGTGCTCACGACTCACTACATGGACGAGGCAGAGCGACTGAGCAACGAGCTGCTCGTGATTGACGAGGGTCGAGCGGTCGCACACGGCGAGCCCCATCACGTCATCGATAGCGTCCTCGGCGATCACGTCGTGATCGTCCCTCGAGGAGAGCCGGCGCGAGCGGAGATCGCCGCCTGGCTCCGCGCGCGAGGTGCGCACGAGGTGGCAACGGTGCTGGGCGAGCTCCGCGTACCGGTGAGCAAGGAGGACCTGGCCGAGCTGACGACGCGTTTCACGGAGGCGACCTGGCAGGTGAGGCCCCCAAACCTCGACGATCTCTTCATCGCGCTCGCCCGGCGAAACGGGAGATTCGAATGAGCGGCATCGGGAGCCTCACCGCAGTCGCCGACTGGCGGTCGTGGGCGGTATTTCGTCGGAACGCCCTGGTTTTCCTGCGGAACTGGCGCACTGCGATCATTCCACCGGCGATGGAGCCGGTGATCTTCTTCGTTGCTTTCGGGGTGGGGTTCAGCGGCTTCATCGAGGATTTCCCCTACCGCGGCATCGACATCAACTACGCGACCTATGTAGCTGCGGGCCTCATCGCGTACACGGGTTTCGGTACGCCCTACTACGAGGCGCTCTACTCCGCGTACGTACGCATGTTCTATCAGAAGACCTGGGATGGAATACTCGCCACACAGGTGGAGCTTCCGAGCGTCGTCTGGGGAGAGATCCTCTGGGGCGCCGTCCGCGGCATGGTGAACATCTCGATCGTGTCGTTCGTCATTGCACTGTTTGGCTTCGCTGGTTTGGTGGACGTCAAGCCTCAGTTCCTCGTCTTCATGCCCCTGCTCGGATTCATCGCCGGCTGCTCGTTTGCGGCGTTCGCGCTGATCTTCACGGCCATCGTTCCCGCGATCGATCACATGAACTATCCGGTGTTTCTGATCGGATGGCCGCTCAGCCTCGTCAGCAACACGTTCTTTCCGATCGATGCACAAAGCCCGGCGCTCGCGGCCCTCATGCAAATCAATCCGATCTACCACCTCGCCGAGTCCGCGCGCGGGTTGATGGTGCTCGGCGATCCCGGGCCGCACCTCCTCGGACTGCTCGGATCGAGCGCCCTCGTGCTCGTCCCGAGCACGCTTCTCGCGGTGCGGCTCACCCGCCGACGAGTGCTCGGAGATTGAGCCCCGGCGACCCTCCAATTCAGCTTTTAGATCAACGGGTTAGGGGCTGACTCAGTCCTTGCATAACCCCCCCTTCGAGGCTAGAAAGCTCTATGGCTGACTCCCCTGCTGTGGAACCGAGTCCCGCCGCGCCCGGCTACGACCAAAGTGCGATCCAGGTGCTCGAGGGCCTCGAAGCCGTGCGGAAGCGGCCGGGCATGTACATCGGGGATCCGCATGACGGAACCGGGCTTCACCACCTGGTGTGGGAGGTGATCGACAACGCGGTGGACGAGCATCTCGCCGGCCACTGTGACTCGGTCCACGTAACCGTACACTCCGAAGGCTCGATCACCGTCGTCGACAACGGCCGCGGCATTCCGGTCGGCATGCACAAGAAAGGCGTGAGCGCGGCCGAGGTCGTCATGACCCAGCTCCATGCCGGCGGCAAGTTCGACAGCGAGAGTTACTCCGTGTCGGCCGGCCTTCATGGCGTCGGCGTCAGTGCAGTCAACGCCGTGAGCGAGTGGCTCAAGATGGAGATTCGGCGCGAGGGTAAGCTCTGGTTTCAAGAGTATTCCCGGGGCGTGCCGAAGTCGCCGCTCGAGGCCATTGGCAACAGCAAGAAGAACGGCACGAAGATCTCCTTCAAACCCGATTCCAAGATCTTCACCATGACGGACTTCAGCTTCGAGGTCCTCAACAACCGTCTACGCGAGATTTCCTTTCTAAACGCGGGCCTGGAGGTCATCCTCGAGGACGAGCGCGGTGACGGAAAAAAGGTCACGCACAAGTTCGAGGGGGGCATTCGCGAGTTCGTCGAGGCGCTCAACAAGAAAAAAACACCGCTTCACGACACGGTGATCTACCTGCAGGCCGTCAAGGATGGCGTCGACGTGGAGATCGCCATGCAGTGGAGCGACTCGTACAACGAGTCGGTTTTCCCTTACACCAACAACGTCTTCAACCGAGACGGCGGCACCCACCTGACCGGGCTTCGGACCGCTCTCACGCGCGTGATCAATCAATACGGCTCGCGAGAAAAGCTGCTCCGAGACCTCAAGAATCCACTCGGCGGCGAGGACGTCCGTGAAGGTCTCACCGCGATCATCTCCGTCAAGCATCCCGACCCGGCCTTCTCGTCGCAAACCAAAGACAAGCTCGTGTCGAGCGAGGTCAAGGGCATCGTCGAGAGCATCGTCAACGAGACGCTCAGCCAGTACCTCGAGGAAGACCCGAAGTCGGGAAAGCGCATCGTCGAAAAAGCCGTGCTGGCGGCACGCGCCCGCGAGGCTGCGCGACGCGCCCGCGAGATGGTTCAGCGTAAGGGCGTCCTCGACGCGAGCACACTCCCAGGGAAGCTGGCCGACTGCCAGACCAAGGACCCGTCCGAAAGCGAGCTCTACATCGTGGAGGGCGACTCGGCGGGCGGAAGCGCCAAGCAGGGACGCGACCGTCGTTTTCAGGCGATCCTTCCGCTTCGCGGCAAGATCTTGAACGTCGAGCGAGCCCGCTTCGAAAAGATGCTCTCCAGCGCCGAGATCGGGACACTGATCACGGCGCTCGGATGCGGGGTGGAAGGCGGGGAAAACTTCGACATCGAAAAGCTTCGCTACCACCAGGTCATCATCATGACCGACGCCGACGTGGATGGTTCTCACATTCGCACGCTGCTGCTGACGTTCTTCTATCGCCAGATGCCGAAGCTGATCGAAAACGGGTACCTCTACATCGCGCAGCCGCCGCTCTACAAAGTGAAAAAGGGCAAGAAGCTGCGCTATCTCCAGGACGACGAAGCCCTCGGTGCGTTCCTCATCGAAACCGGTACGGACAACCTTCGGCTCAGCATGAAAGAAGGCAGCGCTCAGCTGACGGGGGAGCCACTCCGGAACCTCATGAAAGACGTTTCGCGCTTTCGTCTTCTTCTCGAGAACATCGGCCACCGGGTCGACCCGCTCGTCGTCGAGGCGCTGATTGCCGCAACCGAGCTTCGCGTCGAGGACCTCGCCGATCGCGGCAAGGTGGAAGCCGCGATTCAGGCGCTCGAGTCCTACGTCCACGGCAAGCGCCAGGGAGAGCTCGCCGCAACGATCGAACAGGACGAGGAGCACGATCGGCAGCGCGTCATCATCGAAACCCAAGATGGAGTGACCCGGCAGGTCACGACGATCGACTTTGATTTTCTCTCCGCCGGCAACATCTTGGAGCTTCGACAGATTCACGACGGCATCCAAGCCCTCGGCCAGTCGCCGTTCATCCTGACGGTGCTCGACAAGGACGGCCGACCGACAGGCGAGCCGTCCGAGGTGCCGGACATCGAGGCGCTCTGGGCCACCGTCGACGCGCGAGCGCGCAGGGGCCTCGGCATTCAGCGCTACAAGGGTCTCGGCGAGATGAATCCGGACGAGCTCTGGGAAACCACGATGGATCCCGAGACACGAACGCTCCTTCAGGTTCGCATCGAAGACGCGGTCGAGGCGGAGGAGCTCTTCAGCGTGCTGATGGGGGACCAAGTCGAGCCGAGGCGCGCGTTCATCGAAAGCAACGCGCTCAACGTCACGAACCTCGACATCTGAGCTCAGCCGGCTCTGAGCGAGCGTCGAACCAGCGCCCTCACTGCAGATTCGACGTGCGGAGCTTCTTCGGAGAGCTCGCCGAGCAGTTTCCGCGCCGTGCCGAGATCTTTTTCGACTTCGATGGCGCCGAGAAGCGCCCCCGCTCGGGTCGCGCCGATCTGCTTGCTCGCCCCCTTCATCGAGTGTGCCAAGGAATGAATGTCATCTGCAGAGCCGCGATCGATCGCTTCGCCGATCTGAACCACGCACTCCCTGAGCTGCGTGACGTAGCTCCCCATCACGTCCCGAATGAAATCGTCGTCTTCACCATCGAGTGAGACCAGGCGGCGGACCATGTCGAGGTCGAGCGCTGCCGGCGGCGGAAGGCTCGACACGGGTTTCAACGACCGCCGTCCGTTGACCGGTACCCAGCGCTCGAGCGATTTGGCGAGGATGGAGGTCCGAACGGGCTTACAGATCGAGTCGTTCATTCCCACGGACAGGCATCGCTCACGATCGGCCTCCTCGGTGCTCGCGGTCAGCGCGACGATCGGCAGCTCCTCGTCCGAGCTACGAATTCGCTCCGTAGCTTGGAACCCGTCCATCAAGGGCAGGTCGCAGTCCATGAAGACGATGTCGTAGTCGTTGGCGCGCGCCTTCTGAAGCGCCTCGCGTCCATCGATCGCGAGGTCGACTTTGCAGGCGAGCTTCTTGAGGAGCGCCTCGGTCACCATCCGGCTGGTCGGATTGTCCTCTGCCAGGAGGACCCGGGCGCCGTCCCGAATCCAGAGGTCCCCGGTCCCATCGGGATCCTCGACCCGAAGCGTGTCTTCGGGACCTTCTTCGAGATCGATCTCCGCCCAGAAACAAGTCCCTTCGCCGAGCTCACTATCGACACCGATCTCGCCTCCCATCAGCTCGACGAGCTCCTTGCTGATCGCCAGGCCGAGGCCGCTTCCCCCGGCCCCGCCCGTCCGGGAGCCGTTTGGGTTTTGGTGGTACCGCGCGAACACCTTCCCAAGCATCTCCTCGGGAATCCCGGTGCCGCTGTCGTGGACTGACAGCCGAATCCTGGGCCCCCGGGACGATGGGATCGCCTCGGCAGCGATGCGGACCTCTCCGGCTTCCGTGAACTTGATCGCGTTGCTCAGGAAGTTCAAGAGCACTTGGCGGATTCGGCCGGCGTCGCCGACGAAGCGTCGAGCCCGAAAGCGCTTGATCTCCGTCGTGAGCTGGAGGCCCTTCGCGTGCGCCCGCGGCTGCATCAGCGCCGCCACTCCGTCGACGAGGGCCGTGACGTCGAACGGCGATTGCTCGAGCGCAACCTGCCCTTTTCGAAGCTGCGTGAAGTCGAAAACCTCGTCGACCACGACCATGAGCGCATCTGCGGATTCGCGAATCGCGGCCGCCATCTTCCGCTGCTTGTCGTCGAGCTTCGAGTCGAGCAGCAGGCCGCTCAGCCCCAATACTCCGTTCATCGGGTTCCGAACTTCGTGGCTCATGTCCGCCATCAGCTCGGTCTTGGCGGTCGAGGCCCGTTCCGCCGCGAGGCGTAGCTCCTCCATGCGCACCAGCGTTCGGCCGCGAACGTAATTGATGCCAATCGCAACGGCCGTGAGCCCGGCGAGGTATCCGAGGCTCCTTGCCCAGTCGACTCCCCCCACGGAGAGCGATGTGAGCGCCCATGCGAGGTCGCCCAACAGGATGATCGCAGCGAGCCAGAGCCGGCTGTGCAAGACCGCGGCGGCCGCGAACTGGGTCAGCACGTAGAAATAAAAGACCGAGGGCTCACCCGCGAAGGCATAGTGAAGCGTGAGCGTGGCGGTGACGACCACGAACAGCATTCCCGCGGTGTGCACCGACGACATCATCGGCAGCGACTGACGATGCACACGCCACCCGAAAGCCAACATCGCGATTCCGAGTAGGCCGTACATCGTCACCAAGGTGAGGCCGGTCTGATCGAGCTCCGACGAGAGCTGTCCCGCGGCGAGCCCGAGGTATGCGAGGCCCGCGCACACCATCATCGTCACGAGGTGCCTTCCGGTGATCGCATTCACGAGCGCCCACCGTTCGCTCGAGCTCAGCGGCAGGTATGCCGCGAGGGTCTCTTTCGATGGGGCGGATCCCGGCACCCACTTCGGCATCCCGGCTGTGTCGGCCCCCATGACTCTCAGTGTATCGGCCGCGAAAGCTCAATTCACGAGCCGGCGCGTGGAACTTTGTGGCGTGCCTCACCAACCGCACGGACGGCGATGTCGTGCAGGAGCCCATTGGTCGCGATTAGCTTTCCCGTGCGAGGGTCTGCGGGCTTGCCGTCGTAGCCCGTGACACGCCCGCCTGCTTCGAGAACGACGAGCGCTCCGGCGCACATGTCCCACGCATTGAGCGCTTTTTCCCAATAGACGTCGTAGGTTCCGTCGCCGACGAGGCAGAGGTCGATCGCGGCGGCCCCGCAGCGCCGGACGCCCTGGGCGCGCTCGAGGAAGAAGGCGAGCTCCGCAACGTTGTTGTCGGGGTTGGTCCAGCGATCGTAAGGAAAGCCGGTTGCACACAGCGCCTCCTCGAGCTTTTCACGATCGGATACCGAGCAAGGCTCGTCGTTGCGAAAAGCGCCGCGGCCTTTTGCGGCTTTCCACGTGATGCCGAGCGCTGGCGCGTACACCACGCCGACGAGTCCCTCCGACCCGCGGTAGAGCGCGATCGATACCGCGAAAAAGAAATGGCCGTGGACGAAGTTCGTCGTGCCGTCGATCGGGTCCACGTACCAAACCAGATCGCCATCGCCCGTGTCCGCGCCTTCCTCTCCGACGATGCGATGATCGGGAAACGCGCGTGCGAGCTCTTCGCGAATCGAACGCTCGCTCGCCAAGTCGTACTCGGTCAGCAGGTCGAATCGGCCTTTTTTCGAAATCTCGCCGCCGGCCCGCCAGCCTCGGAGCGCGAGACGGCCCGCGCGGTGTGCCGCCCGCTCCGCCACGCGAAGCGCTTCGTCCCATCGTTTCGCATCCACCATGAAGTGCTGGATTTTCGCCAATTTCCACGACCGCGCTACGCGCCGCCTCTTGGAGCACCTGCGTTCACTGGCATTTCGGTGCCAAAGCCCGTAAAAGGCGGTTCGCTGCTGAGCCTGCGGCTCCGGCGCCACGTAATGTAGGCAAGTGTAGGTATGCCCGACCAAGACATTGTGACGCCCAGCCTTCGCAATCCCTTCCAAGCGGACGCCGACGAGCGGCGCGCCGCGCGGGAGGCTGCCGCGCCCGGGCCCTACGATCACGCGCTACGAGAAGGAGAGGATCTTCGCGCCCGACCCCGTACCGCTGCCGGTCGGGTGCAGATCGGTCGGCAGCACGCGAAGCGCCGAATGACGGTGTGGGAGCGCATGGACGTCCTGCGCGATCCCGGGACCGAGCCCACGATCCTCTACCAAAATTGGGGGCCGAACCTCGACGGCGCTTCGATCGTCACGGCGATCGTGTCGATCCAGGGTCGCGACGTCGCGGTCTACGGTCACGACTTCACGGTCCGTGCGGGCTCGATGGACGCCACGAACGGGACGAAGCTCGCGAACGTGATCCGACTGGCGGGTAAGCAAGGAATGCCGCTCGTCGGAATGAACGACAGCGCAGGCGCATTCGTTCCAGCTGGTATCGGCGGATTGGACGGGTACGCGGAGGCGTTTACGGCGCTCCGCAAGATCAGCGGCGTCGTACCGAGCATCATGTGCATGTTTGGCTACAACGCGGGTGGGGGTTCTTACCTGCCTCGGCAGGGAAGCTTCATGATTCAACCGTCGCACACGTTCTTCGGCCTCACGGGTCCAGGCGTCGTGAAGTCGGTTCTCGGCGAGGACGTGACCGCGGACGAGCTCGGCGGTCCGGGCGTGCACGGCCAGAGCGGCGTGTCGGATCTCACGGTCCGCGACGAGGTGGGCGCGCTTCGGACTGCCCGCCGTCTGCTGAGCTACCTGCCCGGCAGCAATCACGAATTCGCTCCCTATCAGGAGACTTCCGACCCGATCGATCGACCCACCGGCGAGATCGATACCCTGCTTCGAAAGGCGTTCAACTCCCCGACGGGCTTCAACACCCCAATCGACGTGAGCATCATTCTTCAGCAGCTCTGTGACCACGGCGACTACTTCGAGCTGCAGCCCCAGCGCGCGCGCAACACGATTACGGCCTTCGGACGTTTGGGCGGACACGTGGTCGGGTTTGTCTGCAACAACAGCGCGGTCGCCTCCGGGCAGATCGACGTGGACGCGGCCTACAAGAACTCCCGCTTCATTCGGTTCTGCAACCTCTACAACATCCCGGTGATCTTCATGGAGGACACGACTGGCTTTTTGCCCGGCCGCGATCAGGAGAGCCGCGGCATCGTCCAGGCGGGAAGAGCGATGCTCGATTCAATCATCGATCTTCGAACACCTCGCCTGCTCTTGATCATTCGAAACGCCTTCGGCGGAGCGTATGCGGCGTTCAACTGCTACGCGACCGGAGCCGATCACGTGATGGCGCTCCCGACGACTCGAGTCGCGGTGATGGGCCCGGCCGGAAAGGAGTTCGTCTACAAGGCGGAGATCCGGGAGATGCGTGCCCGTGCCAAGGTGCGGCTCCAAGAGGCGATTGATTCCGGCGTTTCGAGAGACGAGGCGCATGCCCAGGTGGCCGCGTGGATGAGGGAGCAAGAGGCCGCCTTCAACGCGCGGTACGAAAAGGAGCTCATGAACCCAAAGGAGGCGCTCAGCCTGGGCTCGATTTCAGAGATCGTGATGCCGACCGACGTGCGCGCCGCGCTCGCCAAGAGCCTCAACTTCTTTCTGTCCCACTACACCCCCGAGCCTTTCGGCGGGGTTCAGCGCGAGTTCCACTGATGGCGGACGGCAGCTATCTTCACAATCCCCTGATTCATCGCGATCGCCGTCTCGGCCTCTCCGATTCCGAGTGGGTCAAGTCGTTCGCTTGCGACGACATGACGGTGCTCATCGTCTGCCGCGGCCCGATTCGTCAAGAGGCGCTCGACGTCTTCGCCGAGATGGGCATGGCGAAGGTGGGCATTCTCCTGTCGGAGAAGGACTCCATCGTGTACCCGCGCGCGCTCGCGCCGGAGCTTCGGCGTCTCGACCCTTCGCAGGTGCACAACGTCCAGGACTACACCGGCGCCAGTGGCGAGGAGCGTACTCAGCGGATTGCCGAGATCATCGGAATCGCGAAGGACAACGGGTACGCCTACATCTTCGCCGGCTACGGCTTCATGGCCGAGGACGAGGAGTTCGTCAGCGCGATCGAGGAGGCGGGGCTTCGTTTCATCGGCCCCTGTTCCCACACGGTCCAGGCGGCGGGATTCAAAGACGAGGCGAAGCGTACCGCAGAGCAGGTCGACGTCAGCGTCACACCCGGCGTCAACGATGCGACGGGCCGTCTCATCCTTCGCAAGCACCCTGACTTGAAGGCGCTTCGCAAGCTCGCGAAAAAGAACGATCTAGACGTCCCGGAGCTGAACGAAGACGTAGGGCTGGACGTGGCAGCCGACGCGCTTCTGAACGCGTCGTACGACGCGGGAGTCGACCTCTACACCGTGGACGAGCTCGGCGAGCAGATCGAGATCGAGGTCGGCCAGATTCTCGATGAGTTCGCCGGCAGCCGGGTCCGCCTCAAGGCGATCGGCGGCGGCGGCGGAAAAGGGCAGCGCATCGTACGAGCCGCGAGCGAGGCGCCCGCGATGGTGCGGGAGATTCTCGCGGAAGTGAAGGCGCTCGGCGTCGGCGACAACAAGAACATCCTCGTCGAGCTCAACATCGAGACGACGCGTCACAACGAGATCCAGCTCATCGGCAACGGCGAGTGGTGTATCTCGCTCGGCGGCCGCGATTGCTCGCTTCAAATGCACGAGCAAAAGCTACTCGAAGTGTCGATCACGCAGGAGACGCTCGGCGCCGCGGTCGAGCGAGAGCGCGCAGCCGGCAACGAAGTCGGGGCGGCGGCCATCGAGCAGGACCTCAACATCCTCCGGCGGATGGAGGCCGAGGCCGAGCGCTTTGGGGAGACCGTGAAGCTCGACTCTGCGTCGACCTTCGAGTGCATCGTCGACGGGCCGAGGCACTACTTCATGGAGGTCAACACGCGCATTCAGGTCGAGCATCGCGTGTCCGAGCTGTGCTACGCGCTTCGGTTCACGAATCCGTACGATCCAGAGGACCATTTCGACGTTCACTCCGTCGTCGAGATGATGGCGATTCTCGGCAAGCACAAGGCTCGCCTCCCACGGCCCGTACGCATCCAGCGCGACGCCGCCGCGGTCGAGGCGCGGCTCAACGCGACCGACCACTCGCTATCTCCCCACGCGGGCGGCGAGATCATGTCGTGGTCGGATCCAATCGAGGGCGAGGTCCGCGACGACCAGGGCATCTGCTTCAAGAACCCGGATACCGGTCTCTTCATGCGCTACAAGCTCGCCGGGGCGTACGACAGCAACATCGCGCTGCTCGTCACGACCGGCGACGATCGGCGTGACAGCTACGAACGCCTTCGCGACGTCCTCCGGCGGACGGTGCTCCGCGGCCCGGATTTGCAGACCAATCTGCAGTTCCACTACGGTCTCGTGCACTGGTTTCTGGCGAACGGCGTCGACGCCAAACCGACGACGCAGTTCGTCGTGCCGTACCTCACGCTGATCGGCGAGCTTCTTCAGGAGGCGAGCCAAATCGACGCCAACTACGCGTACGATCGCTTGTGCGGACAGTATCTCAACGCTGCGAAAGCCGACCCGGCCGCGGCGAAGGCCACGAGCGAGCTTTCGGTCTTGAAGAAGACTCTGCTCGGGCGACCACTCGGTCGAATCCTGCGGCAGCCTCACTTGCTTTCCGCTTGGCTCAGCGCCAACAAGAATCACGTCGACGTCACCAACGGCCGGGTGACCTGGCTTCGCAACCCCCTTCGGATTCTCGCGGACACCTACCATCTCCTTCACATGGATGCGGGCGTCGATCTTCCGGCGGCGCACCGGATCTGGGAGCTCGACGACGAGCTCCTCAAAGAGGGCATCGAGTTCTACGAAAACGTCGAGGCTCAGCTCGGCGAGATGGCCTGGCCGGAGCTCGACGATCGCCTCAAGGCAAAGAAGCCGCCCAAGGGATTCGACGCCGAGCTCTGGGAGGAGGTGCGGCAGGCTCACCTCGGCTTCCAGCTGGGTCTCGAGCTCTACGGGCTGCTTCCCCTCATCGGCCGCAAGGTTGGCTTCTTCGATTTGCGGGTCAATGAAGACTTGACGATCACGATCCCGGAGCGTCTCTTCGACCGGGAGCATCAAGCCAAGATGAAGAAGGTTCTGGTGCCGCCTCCCATGAACAAGGCCGACGAGATCGTCGCGGTGACCGGGGGCATGTTCTACAAGCAGGAAGCTCCCGGCATGCCGGCATTCGTCGAAGAGGGACAGCACTTCGAGCTCGGCGATCCGCTCTATGTCGTCGAGGTGATGAAGATGTTCAACAAGGTGTACGCCCCGTTTGCGGGAACCATCGACAAGATCCTCGTCGACGTCGACGGCACCATCGTGTCGAAGGGGCAGCCGCTCTTCAAAGTGACGCCGGACGAGAAGTTCGTCGAAGTGGATCCAGCCGAGGTCAAAGCCCGCATCGAGTCGAATACGGAGCAGTACCTCACCGCGGTGGCCTGAGCGGCGCGGAGCGTTGCTAGTGCCGGTCGTCGCGAGTCGTAGCAAGAGCGACTCGATTTCGGCCCGCGTCCTTGGCTCGGAACAAGGCGCGGTCGGCCGTGGTCATCAGACGTGACTTGAGATCGCTCGGGGGCTGGCCGTTGAGCTGCCGTAGACCGCTCAAAGTCGCGACCCCGATCGAAACCGTGATTTTCGGCAGCTCGCCGCCCGACCGCATCGGCCCTGCGGTGCTTGCTGCCACGTGGCTTCGAAGGTGGTCGGCAAGCGCTCGCGCGCTCTCCTTCGAGGCGTGCTTTTGCAGGACCACGAACTCGTCGCCACCGAAACGAAAGACGTCTCCCACGCCCGCCGCCGCCTCGTCGAGAGCGCGTCCGGTGCGTTTGAGCGCTTCGCTCCCGGCAGAATGCCCGAGCTTGCTGTTGACCCGCTTGAGGTGGTCGACGTCGACGAACATCAGCGCCATGTCGCGCCCGCTCCGCTTTGCGGCCGATACGGCTTTCGTCAGCACCGTGTTCAGCTCCCGAACGTTCCGAAGCCCGGTCAGCGGGTCGTGCGCAGCGAGGCCCTGCTGCCGGCGAAGGGACGTGGTTTGAATGAGAGAGGTCGCGATGTAGCGCGCGAGGCCGGCGACGACGCGAGCGTCTTGGGCGGTGAAGCGGGACCTCGGGCAGGCCAACTGAAGGAGCCCCATCGCCCGGGTTCCATCATGGATTGGGACCAGTAGCGTTTCAGCGGTTCGGTGCGGCGTGCGACGCGAGAAGGCTCGTTTGGTGAGGTCGGGATCGGGCGGGACGCTGCGCTCGAGCAGCGGCTTTGCATCCGGACCGAACGCTGCGACGCAACAGAGCGAGTCCGCGCTCGAGCCGAGGAAGAGCGCGCCGGTCGTCGCGCGCACGGCAAGCGCGGCTGCCTCGAGCCCTTCGTCGAGCACACGCATCACCGGCCGCGCTCGGGAGCTCGACGCTCCGAGAACGGATTCCTCGAGCTTTGCCCCCCTCAAGGTGTGGATCCGCACTCTCAAATCGTAGGCAACCCGGGCACCACAAGCCAACGAGTGCGCGGCTGTGGTGTCCTGTAGGTGTCTCTTCGGTTGAAACCATCGTAGAATGGAGAACGCTGGGGTTGGAGGGCCTTGGATGGCACACGCGCGGTCACTCGCGGTATTCGTCTTCACGTTCGTTGGCTTGGTTGGAGGGTGCGGCAAGGAGCAGCCGCCGGTCGATCGCGTCGGCACGAACGCGGTCGCGAAGAGCTTCTTTCAGGATGCGTCGTGGTACTTCGGCCGAACCGTCATCGACGTGGACTACGAAGGGGGCCAGCTCAACACCTTTCCCGGCGACGCGGCCCTCGATTTCCAAGGCTCGGACCTCGCTTCCATGCCCCGCATCCGCTGGGTGATCGAAGAAAACGAGCTCGTTGCGTTTCGCGACTACGAGCTCGTCGAAGGCGCCAACGCCGGGTCGACGCAGCCCGGCGATTTCCTCGGTCAGCCCGTCGCGGCCTTCGAGATCGAAAAGCACTTCGACATTCGGCGCGCGTATTCCGATTCCACGGGAGAAGAGCAGAACATCATCGAGGAGAACGATACCGATCGCCCCTGGTACGAGCGCGAGTACATGCGGGTCAACTGGGCGACGAATCTTCTACCCGGCTATTACGGCCAAACGAGTGACCTCAACGCGGTCCTCGGTTTCTTCGAGCGTCAGTCCGCCGATCTCTTCATTCAGAGCGGCTCCGACTTTCCGGAGTCCTGGCAGCCGAGATTCCACTTCATGGGCTGCGACGGGCTCGACGACGATCGAGAAGCATGCGGTGAGGATGCCCGCCCCTGGGCCGCGGACTACTCCCTCGACGAGCTGTACGCGTTCGACTTCGTCACCCAGGAGCTCCTTGCCCCCGAGGCCGTGATCGATCCGCTCACCGGTCGCGAGGTGAACTGGTGCCAGTCGAACTTCATCGACGCGCCGACCTGTACGACGACGGCGATCTATGTCCGCAACAGCTTTCTCCGGGTCAGCGATCGCCGGCAGTACGAGCCCGTCAACTGGGTCGATACGCGGTTCGAGCGCGCAGGCTACTTTCGACTCGAGCGGCCCACGGTCGACCGCTCGACCGATCCAGAGGACCCCGCCTATTTCGAAACGGACTTCCTCAACTACAGCGTCAATCGCCACAACATCTGGTACGACTGGACGGACGAGGCGGGCGATCCGATTCCGTTCTCGGAGCGCCGCGTCAGGCCGATCGTGTTCTACACGACGCCCGAGCTTCCCGCGCACCTCGTCGAGCCGAGCTTCGAGGTCACGGCCAGGTGGGACGAGGTCTTCATGCAGACCGTCCGGCGCCTGCAGGGCCGCGCCCCGGCAGCCTATCCCGATGTCGCGTGCCAGGACGCCGATCCAGACGGCTACTGTGCCTGCGTGCGAGATCCGGACACGGGCGCCGCGCTGAATTCGAGCTGCCCCGGCCGCTACGATCCGTTCGAGCGCCCCTCCGAGGCCACGGAGCGAGGAGCGAGCAACCCCTACGACTGCTGGGTAGAGGTTCCAGCGGGCGCGCGTCCCGATCTCGACCGCGCCGACCTGAACGACTCGCACTTCAACGGCTGGTTCGACGCTGCGCAAACGGGGTCCGAGTGCGTGGTCCAGCTTCGGCTCAATCGCTGCAACAAGGCATCGATTGCCGGAAACGGGGGCAGCACCGAAGGCCTCGACTGCCAAGAGCGCGGCGACGCTCGTTTCAAGTTCTTGAGCTACGTGGACCAGCCCGGCAC
>JAHELW010000273.1 GCA_024643985.1 Myxococcales bacterium
GAACGCGAGGCATGCTCCGAGCAGGCTCAACCCGAGCAGCAGCCAACCCCGCCTGGGCCAACCGGCGCGGGACTGCGCCTCCAGCCAGCGTAGCGTGCGACGCGGGTCGGGTCGCCCGATCGAGCCGCCTCCGATCAGCATCAGACACACCGTCGCGTTCGCGGTCGTGAAGAGGACCGTCCACCACCGCCCGCCTCGATACACTTCGGGGATGGTCGGCGCCTCCGCCGCAAGAGCTCTAAGCGGGCTCTCGGGGTAGAGCAGGTAGTCGCGCACGAGAAGCCCCGTCAGAAGCGCGATCACGGCCGCGGCGGGCCATCGGGCCGGGCGCTCCCCGTCCATCTCACGAAGCCAAAGCGCGACCAAAGCCGCGAGCGCGGAGACGGCGAGGAACGGAGGGCTTCCGTAGCGCGACGCGAAGATCGTCCAAGAGACGAAAGCAAATGCGATCCACAGTAGGAGCAGCCAGGCGAGTCGCTGAGCGTCAGCCGGCCGCGTGGTTCGAGGTTGAAGCATCCCCACGGCGGCGACCGGCAGGACTGCGCTCCATGGCGCGAAGCCGTGAAACACGAGCTCGAACACCTCGTCCCACGTCGGTGGATCGCCGCCGACCGCACCTCCGCCGAGCCAGTGGCTGTAATCGGGTGCGTCGAGAGTGACGGCTCGAAGGATGCCCAGCGCCATCACGAGCGCTGCAACGGGAAAGAGCCATCGAGGGACGGTCGGCGCCCGTTGCCCGTCCGGCATGAGACTCCATGCCGCGACCGCGGCCACCGGCGGGAAGGGTCCGAGCAGCACGCCGCTCACCGCCGCGCTCACGGCGATTGCGGCGCAGAGGAGCGCGTATCGCACCCACGCCTTCGGTCTTCTTGCGTCCGTCGAGCTCGCCGCGACGGCCGCGACGCCCACCCACGCCTGCCCGGCCATTCCCGCCGCGTCGCCCATCGAGAGCCGGGCGTTCAGAAGAAAAAGGGGGGTCGCTGCGAGAATCGCGACCGAGATCACGGCCGCGCGCTCGTCCGATGACCCGCACACCAACGCGTAGGTCAGTGCCCCCACCGCGAGACCTCCGACCGCGCCAGGTAGGCGCGCCGAAAGCTCGCTTGCGCCGAATAGGTCGAACGCGAGGCCGGTGGACCACCGCGGAACCAGCTCCCAAGGATCCCAGATGCCGAACGAGCCGATTCCGAGGAGCGTGATTGCAGCGGCCCCGACGACCACCAATCGTCCGATCCAAATCGACCGGTCCATGCTCAGTCCATGATCTCGTCGACCTGCTCGACCAGCGGCTCATCGGCGCCCGCGACCATGATCGGCGCATCTTCGATGCCTCGGAGCTGCGCCTGCCATTGGGCCATGGCCTCCTTGTACGCGGAAAGCTCCCTAGCGGGCATGCGACGGCCCGGACCGTTGAGCTCCGTGAGCGGATCGATGTAGCGGCCGTACTTCTTCAGCCCGAAATGAAGGTGTGGGCCGGTCGACCGGCCCGTCGATCCGACAAACCCGATCAGCTCGCGCTGTTTGACGAGCGTGCCCCGCCGAACGCCGCTCTTGATGCGGTGCAGGTGCGCGTACGCCGTTTCGAACCCACCGGTATGGCGGATGACGACTAGGTTTCCGTTCGGACCTCGGCGTCCCGCAAACGTGACGCGCCCGTCGGCGGCCGCCCAAACGGGTGTGCCGGTCGCGGCGGCGTAGTCGATGCCGAGATGCGGCATGACCCGCTTGAGGATCGGGTGAAAGCGCCGAGGGTTGAAGCGCGATGACAGCCGATCGTAGCGGAGTGGGGTGCGGAGCCAGCCTCCGACCATCGCTCGGCCCGTGTCGTCGTAGAACTGACCGGTCTGGTTGCCGGGCTGAAAATAGAACGCTTGAATCTTTCCGGTCTTCTGCCCTTCGTACTCGAGCGCATGGACGCGGCCGTAGCGGAGGAGCTCGCCATCCACCCGCTCCTCGTCGACGACGATCCGAAACACGTCCCCTTTTCGTGCCTGCACCGCGAAGTTGACGCGGCCCTCGAACGCCTCGACGAAGAAGGTCGCCAAACCAGCCGGGAGCCCGAGCCCGACGAGGCCGTCCCCGATGGAGGTCTGCACCGAGGCTGCGCGCGCGATCGGCGATCGCTGCACTTTCACGCGGATCTGCTCGGCACGAAAGATGCCGTCTTCGCCTCGTCTCACTTCGACGAACTCGGTCGGGGAGGGGTGATACTCGAAGTGCTTGAGTGCTGCGTTTTCGTCGCGTTCGACGATCAGTCGATGCTCAGGACGGCAGCGCCGAAAGTCGACGATGTGTTGAAGCGCGGCCTCGACCTCTGCACATTCTTCGGGCTCGAGGCCCGCCGCGAGCAGAGCGCCGCGAAAGCTCGGCGTCGTGCCGAACGGCGTCTCGTAGCGTGCGTTGGGCTGCGATCGGGAAAGCGCGAGCTTCTCTTCCTCCGTGAGCGCGTCTTCCGCGCCCGCGTCGAGCTCGACCGGCGTCGCAGCGGCGGCAAGGCCGAGATCGGCCGCAAGCTTGTCGTCCTGTCGTCCGAGCGCCTCTTCCATGAAGGACCAGGTTTGAGGGATGACGCTCTTCGCGATCCAAAAGAGCATGCCGCCCAACACGACTGCGCCGAGCACCGTGCCGAGGACGATGCGTCGCGTGCGCCGCGCTCTGAGCTCGTCCGGAAGCAGCGCCATGTTCACCGACGGCAACGGCCGCAGCGCGCTTGGCTTCTTGTCGCTCGAGGGATCGGCGCTCATCGAACCCGGGGCTTATCAGCGGCCCGATAAATAGGCAAAGGCGGGCGCATCTTGACACCCATGAGGGTGGGGGTTAAGACGCCGGTCCACTTCTCGTGGAGTGAACAGACAGGCACGTAGCTCAGTGGGAGAGCACTACCTTGACACGGTAGGGGTCGGCGGTTCAATCCCGCCCGTGCCTACCAGGGGAGACGGCA
>JAHELW010000274.1 GCA_024643985.1 Myxococcales bacterium
CGGCGCCTCACGTGGCGGCGGGGGCGCCTCGTCGCTGGCGGCGACGGGATCCGGCTCCTGAACGACGATCACGGTTTCCCCTTCGATGGTCTCGGCTTCGCCATCCTCGACCTCGATCACGACGTAGCTCGGGGCTTCGGCCGAGTCGGCCGACTGTCCGCCCGGCGTCTGCCCGCCGCTCGGGTAGCCGCTGTGTGTCACGTCGACCTCCCCGGAGCCGCCATACCCAGACGGCCCGTCGTAGTCGGCGGCTGCTGAGAACGCGAAAAGGGCCGCGCCGATCGACGCCGCAAAACCCATGAATCGCAGCAAGGCAGTCATCGCTCCTCCAATTGTTGTAGGCCTGGGCCCGCTCGGAGTCACCCCCCGTGACCGGAGCGGGCACGGCCCGCTCGACAGAACGCCTCGAAAGTGCTTGGTTTGGCGCGGTTCTAATGGGCTCACACGATATCGACGCACAAACGGCCGAACTTCTTCAACGGTACGGCTTTGACGACATCCCCTTTGAATCGCTCAGGAAACGCCTGATCGATGGCCAGGTCGGCGCGGATCAGAACCGAATTACCGGGGCGGTCGAGCCTCCCGACGAGGGAGACCTGCGGGCCCTGCCCCCGCTGGGCGGGGACTTCCGACGGGCCCTGACCGAACGGGGCGAGGCGGCGATGCAACGCGGAGAGGTCGCCGCGGTAATCCTGGCCGGAGGCATGGCGACCCGTTTCGGAGGCGTCGTGAAAGCCGCCGTCGAAGTGCTCGACGGACAGTCGTTTCTCGAGCTGAAGCTTCGCGACATCGCCTCGGTGGCGGAACGCGCGGACGCGAGGATCCCAGTCTATCTGATGACTAGCTTTGCAACTCACGATGCGGTCGCAGAGATGGCGAAGCGGCTCGAAACGGACCGCGTCCCGATCACTGCGTTCCCGCAGTTCATCTCACTTCGCGTCACGCCGGAAGGTGAGCTCTTCCGGGATGGCGCCGGCGCCCTTTCCGCGCACGCGCCCGGGCACGGCGACCTGACGTTCGCCCTTCGCCGCTCTGGCATCCTCGAGTCGTTCCGGGCGGCGGGTGGTCGCACACTGCTGATGTCGAACGTCGACAACCTGACCGCGACGTTAGATCCGGCGGTCATCGGCGCCCACCTCGAGGCAGGCGTGGCGCTCACGGCCGAGATGGCGCCGAAGGAGCCGGGGGACAAAGGCGGCGCGCCGGCGCGAGTCGATGGAAAGGCACAGATCGTCGAGGCGTTTCGATTTCCGGAGGACTTCGACCAGGAGCGGATTCCGGTCTTCAATACCAACACGTTCGTGTTGGACGCCGAGGCGATCGACGCCGAGTTTCCGCTCACCTGGTTTGCGGTGAACAAGACCGTCGACGGCAAACCCGCCGTGCAGTTCGAGCGGCTCGTGGGCGAGCTCACCGCGTTTGTCGACTGCGCGTTTCTCCGGGTCGAACGACACGGTCCCGACGCGCGTTTTCAGCCAATCAAGACGCCGGACGAC
This sequence comes from Myxococcales bacterium, assembly GCA_024643985.1. Lineage (GTDB taxonomy): Bacteria > Myxococcota_A > Polyangia > Polyangiales > Houyiibacteriaceae > SG8-38. The sequence goes on from JAHELW010000274.1 coordinate 1,497, forward strand.
ATGGGCAAAGAGCGCCCCGACATCGTCGCCGCGCTCAAGGCGCGCGGCAGCCTCTAGGCGCGAGAAACGCCGGGATGAACGGTCCGGCGCGATTCCCCGTGAAATGCGAGCTGCCCGCACGCAGCGGCGACGTCGTCCCCGCGGGTTTTTCGAATGAACACCGAGAGCCCGCGTCGGGTCAGCGCTTGTTGGAAGCGGACGACATGGCTCGTGTCGGGCGCTCGGAGGTCGGACGCGGAGATCGGATTCATCGGAATCAGGTTGACCTTCACCGGAATGCCACGCAGCAGCTCGACCATTTCCACGGCATCGCGCGGAGAGTCGTTGACGCCTCGAATCAGCGTGTACTCGATGGTGATTCGCTGCCGCTTGGACAGCGGGTAGCGGCGTAGCGCGGCCGTCAGCTCGGCGAGGCCGTCTTTCCGGTTGACGGGCATGATCGCGCTTCGGGCGTCGTCCCGAACGGCGTGTAGGGAGATCGCGAGCTGGACTTGACCTTGGAAGTCGCTGCCGAGTCGGTCGATTTGGTTGACCAGACCGCTCGTGGACACCGTGACGCGGCGCTTCGAGAGATCGAGCCCGTCCGGATGCGTGAGAAGGACGAGCGCGCGCGCGACGGCGTCGTAGTTGTGAAGGGGCTCGCCCATGCCCATGAAGACGACGTTGCGGATGCGCCGGTCGGAGCCGACCTCGCGCCGGCCGAGAAGCACCTGGGCCACGATTTCGGCATCGGTCATGTGGCGCTTGAGACCCGCCACGCCCGACGCACAAAAGACGCAGCCCATCGCGCAGCCGACTTGGCTCGAAATACACTGCGTCACCACGCGATCGTCATCGAGCTGGGGGATCAGGACGGTCTCCACTCGTTCGCCGTCAGGCATTCGGACCAACAGCTTGTGCGTGCCGTCCGAGGACGCGTGTGTGGAGGCGACCTCGATCGGCCACGCGAGGCCGTCCTCTCTCAAACGTTCGCGCAGCGGCTTCGGGAGATTGCTCATCTCGTCGGGGTCGAGCACGCCTTGGCGATGGATCCAGTGAAAGATCTGCTTGCCTCGATAGCCGGGCTCACCCCGTTCACGCACCCATGCGGTCCATTCCTCGGGCAGGCGTGCCACGGGATGCGTCGGCGGAGCGAGTTGTTGCGAAGAAAGCTTCACGAGCCTGTGTCGGTGTCAGAGTTCGGCCGCCCTGACAAGCCGGCGACCCAACACACGGCTCATCGTGACGCCGGGACTTTGGATCGGCAGCGGCGGCTTCCTCGGCTGGGTGTGCCACGTCGTGTCGTCGTACATGGCGTACCAGTGGGCACGAGAAAACCCAAGACTGTAAGGGGACATTCTCCCCCCTCCCAACCCCCCTGATTCCAGCCACTTACGACCCACACCGCGAAAACCCATCATGCGGTGGAGATTGGTTGCTGAATTGGGGGCCTGGTTTGGTTTAG
>JAHELW010000275.1 GCA_024643985.1 Myxococcales bacterium
AACGAGGTTCCGGCTTGGCTGGTCGCCGGCGTGCTCGTCATGCTTTGGCAACGCCGCCGGAGGCGTCGGCCGTTCGGGCCATAGCTCGTTCTCTTTTTTCTCCTTTCGAAGCAACTTTCGCGGAGGCTGGTCGATAAAGGAGCATTGGCTGGGCCGGCGCTGCGGCGAGGCATGGGCGAGTCTGGGCGGCAAGGCGAGGCATCGCGGCGCTGGTCTCAGCCATCTTTATTCCGAGCGGCGTGCGCGCACCAAACACGCGCTGTTGTCCTCGTCGGGATTTCTTGCGAGCATCCGCCATGCTCGCCTCGCCCCGCGCTCTTGGTTTTCTCCCGGTCCTCGTTCTCGCCGCCTCGGTCGCGGCGGGCTGCAGCAGCAGCGGCGACTCGCTCGAAACCCCTGACGACCCGACGGTCGAAGGTCCGGTCACGGGCCCGGTCGGCCCGTTCGTGGCGGGTACGGCGGGCATCCGGCTGTCCGACGTCGGCTACCGGCAGGTCGAATTCTTCGTTTCCGGCACCGCGTCGTCTTTTACGAACGTCGGCGAGCTCGGAACCGACGGACGCTGGGAGGTCGAAGCCGCGGACACCGCCGAGTACAAGACGCGCGCCCTCGTCTATCGCCCGGCCGCATCGGACGCGTTCAGCGGCACCGTCATCGTCGAGTGGCTGAACGTGAGCGGGGGCCTCGATGCCGCCCCCGACTGGATTTCACTGCACACCGAAATCATCCGCGAAGGCCACGTGTGGGTGGGCGTGTCCGCGCAAGTCGACGGTATCGAAGGGCGCGAAGGCGGCATCGGTAGGTTTCACCTGAAGGGCGCGAACCCGGAGCGGTACGGCTCGCTTTCGCACCCGGGTGACAGCTTCTCCTATGACATCTTCGCCCAGGTCGCACAGGCGGTTCGAAACCCGGTCGGCGTCGCGCCGCTCGAAGACCTCACACCTCGCCACATGATCGCCGCTGGCGAATCGCAGTCCGCATTTCGGCTCATCACCTGGATCAACGCGTTCGGCAGTCGCTACCGTCTCTTCGACGGCTACATCGTGCACAGCCGAGGCGGCGGAAGCGCTCCCTTGTCACAGAGCCCTCAGGCCGCCATCAGCACACCCAACGTCGTTCAGGTGCGCGACGACCTCGACCAGCCGACCTTGATGTTTCAAACCGAGTCGGACCTGCTGCTCCTGAACGCGCTTCCGAGCAATCAGCCCGGCTCACGGAGCTTTCGGCTGTGGGAAGTCGCCGGCACGGCGCACGCCGACGTTTACACTCTGCGGACCGGCCATTCGGACCTCGGCGACGACCCTTCGGTGGCGCGCGTCACCGAAACCACCGAGGGCGCCCCCATAAACGGCCTCATCACCTGCGAGCGGCCGATCAACGCGGGGCCGGCGCACTGGGTGCTGAAGGCTGGGCTGCGCGGGCTCGTCGACTGGATCGAAAACGGAAACGCGCTTCCGGAGGCGCCGCGGCTTTCGGTGACCGAAGACGGCCAGGCGTTTCAGCTCGACGAGCTCGGCAACGTGCTCGGTGGCATTCGGACCAACTACGTCGACGCGCCGGTTGCGGTGCTCTCGGGGCTCGGCCAGACCGGCGAGTCGTTCTGCCGCATCTTCGGGACGACGGTGCTGTTCGACGAGGCACAGCTTGCCGAGCTCTATCCCACGGAGCAGGTCTACCTCGACGCGGTCACCGAGTCACTGCAGGCCGCGGTCGATGCGGGCTTTCTCCTGCCTCCAGACGCGACCCTGATCGGGCAAGACGCCGAAACGTCCGGCATCGGCGGACAGTAGGCGACACGACGAACGCTTGGTGAGCTAGTCCACCAAACGCCTGCTCAGTCCCTGCGGTCGAAGACCGCCTCATGGGCGAGCAAACCCTGAAATGCTCGGGGGTTATGCGTTGCAGCGCGCGCGCGGCTCATAGTACCGTCGCCGGATGAACGCCGTGCCGGATGCCGAAGCGTTGGAGTCCTATCGGATTCCAAAAGACGAAGTCGCCGTCGAAGTCGCGTTTCGGGGCGGCGAGCCCGAAGGGTATTCGGTATTTCTCAGCCCGCGTGCCGCGTACCACCCCGGGCGCGAGCGGCCGAGCGACCTGCTCTTCAACGAGGACCCGTTTCTGACGCTGAAGTCGGGCGACGGATCGGTGCGCTTCGTCAACAAGGACGCCATCGCGTGGGTATCGGTTGCGCCGGAGCTCGAGCTCAGCGGCCGGTGCGAGACCGAAGCGGCTTTTGCGGCATCGCGACGCGCTCCCATCGACATCCAGCTCGACGACGGGCGGCTCTTCGTGGGCGAGGTGTCGATCATGCTTCCCGACGCCAGCTCGCGGCTCCAGGACTTCCTCAACTCGGCGGCGCGATTCTTCGAGGTGAGAAGCGAGCACGCGGTGCACTTCGTCAATCGAGATCGCGTCGTCATGGTGAAAACCACGGAGTGAGCGCATCGAACGGCAAGCTTCACGGACGGACAGCGCAGTGGTCGACTTCCTTCGAGGGAGCCGTCTCTTTCGAGGCTGCGCCCCGGACGTAGCGGCCAAGGTTGCCCCGCACGTCGAGACGGTGCGCGCGGCGCCCGGGTCCGCGCTGGTGCGCGCGGGCTCGCCGGGTGACCGCATCGGCATCTTGATGCTCGGACGAGCGTCCGCGAGCGTGCTCGACTCGTCGACCGGCACGCGCAGACAGCTCTACTCGATCGAGGCCGGGGACCACTTTGGTGAGGTCGGAACGCTTCTCGACGAGTCACAGCCCCACGACGTGCTTGCCGACGAGCCGTGTGTCGTGCTTGCGCTGAGGCAGCAGGCGGTCGAACAGCTCTGCAACAAGGTACCGGCGTTCGCTCAAGCGCTTGCCGCATCGCTTGCGGATCGGTTGCGGAGCAGCACGAGCCGGCCGCCTCCTCCGCCCTCGGAGCCGAGGAGCGACGTCCTCGGCGGC
>JAHELW010000102.1 GCA_024643985.1 Myxococcales bacterium
GTGATGGCGGAATCGACGTGACGTTTTACGAGGGCGCGATCGGCGGCGAGACCGCGTCGATCAGCGCCTCGAGCGATGCGCCGTTCACCTTCAATTTGGACGACGAGCCCGTGGAGCAACCCGGCGTCATCGCCGACAACGATGGGTTCGGGGAGCTGATCTTCACCTCGATTGATCCGGGCTCGGGTCCGGTGAGCGTGACGGTCAGCGGCGTTCAGGGCATGACCACCTGCATGGTCGACGAGTCTTCGGGCACGACGTATCCGATCCTCGCCAAGTCGATCACCATTGCCTACGCGTACTGCGAATAGGGCGATCGGCCGCAGCCTGCTCGAGGTCCGGGCCGGAGACGGCTCGGACCAGGGCCGGCGGTACTGAAAATCAGTTTCAGCTTCAACTGCGGTGGGCGCGCTGGCTGTGCAGGCATGATCGGAATGGCACACCCTGGCCCATCCGGCCGACGGAAATCATTCGGTTTTTCTTCGGGCACACCGCTTGCTATCTCTAAGGGCGCGACAGGAGGACGAGGATGCGCATTTTCTTTGGAGTAGTTGGCTTGGCCCTCGCGATGGGCGTCGTCGGATGCACGACGAGCGAGCCCGAGGTGACGGAGTACGAGGCTGCTCTACGGCAGGCGACGACGTGCGAAGACGTGCTGGCCGCGATTCACGAAGACGCGATCGCCAAGGTCGACCTGGAGCTGAAGCAGTTCATCGACCAGGACTACTACGGCTGGGGCGGTCCGGTTGCGTTTGACGGCGTCGCCGAGGGCGGAGCCGGGGGCCAGGGCGGGGTGCCCCCGCAGGCCGGTGTAGACGGCGACCGCGCAGACGCTCCCTCCGGTTTTTCGGACACGAACCGGCAGGTCGCCGACGTCGACGAAGCCGACATCGTCAAAGTCGGTGACGAGGGGCGAAAGCTCTACGTGATCCGCGGCAACGGCTTTCACGAATTCGACTCGTGGCCGGCCGCACAAACCTCCAGGGTCGCAGACCTCGAGCTCGAGGGCGACGCGATCGAGATGTTCGTCGAGGGCGATCGTGCGGTGGTCTTTTCGTACGTGTATGGCGTCGAGCCGCTCGACGACGGGGACCTCTGCCAGGGCTACTACGGCCGATCCGAGCCGGCGCTCGCTGACATCGCGGAGCCGTACTTCTGCGGCCGCTCCTACGTGAAGACGACGGTCATCGATTTGAGCGTCGAGCCCCTGGAGGTCGTCCGCGAAATCTACGTCGACGGCTGGTACACGTCGTCACGCCGTCACGACAACATCGTGCGTGCCGTCGTACAGAGCCACATGCAGCGTCCAGGCAGCGTGCCGTACCTCTATGAGTTGCTCTACAACCAAGAGCCTTATCCACAGTCGCGCGAGGAGGAGATCGAGCGCGCCCGTTCATGGGCGGTGCTTGCCAAACGGGCGATCATCGAGACTACCCTCGACCAGTGGCTGCCCGTGTGGGGCGAGCGAGTCGACGGCGAGATTCAGCAACAGCCGCACCAGTGCGCCGACTTCTATTCTCCGAGCGCTGGCATGACCAACTACGGCCTCACGCAGATTGTGGGCATCGACATCGCCGGTGACGACGGGACCGCGATCACGACCATTCTCGGTGAAGCCTCCCAGGTGTACGCGAATCGCGAAGCACTGATTCTTACTCAGCCGGATTGGAGCTGGTTCGAACGGGACAGGAACAGCGACCGCACGGCCGTCCACCGCTTTGTCGTGTCTTCGATCGGCCGACGAACGCCGTACCAGGGCTCCGGCTTCGTTCCTGGCATCGTCAACGACCAGTTCTCCATCGACGAGCGCGCAGGCGTGATTCGCATCGCCACGACTCGCACGACTTGGAATCATCAGCAAGACGACATCATCACTCCGGACATCTGGATCCCGCCGACGACGCACAACCTGGTCAGCACGATGCGTCTCGTCGAAGGAGCGCTCGAAATCGCGGGACAGACTCCTGCCTTGGCGGAGGGAGAGCGTATCTTCTCCGCACGCTTCCTCGGCGACCTCGGCTACATCGTGACCTTCCGGCAGGTCGATCCGCTATTCGCCATCGATTTGAGCGATGCAGAGAACCCGACAGTGCTTGGCGAGCTCAAAATCCCGGGCTTCAGCGACTACATGCATCCGCTCGGCGACAATCACCTCTTGACGATCGGGCGCGACGTCGACGAAGTCACTCAGATCGATCGAGGCACTGCGCTTCAGATCTTCGACGTGACGGACCCGACGGAACCGATGGCAGCGTTCAAGGTAGTGCTGGGCGAGGGCTACTCCGAAGCGAACCACAACCACAAGGCCTTCAACTTCTATGCCGACAAGGGTCTCCTCGCGTTTCCGTTCGTCTCGTACCGGGCAGACTTCTCGAGCACGCTCGAGCTCTGGCACGTGAGCGCGGTCGAGGGGTTCAACCGCCGCGGCGCGGTCGATCATTCCGACTTGGTTCTGGACGACTGCGGGACTCCGTATCCGGTCGAGGATTTTTACTACTACTGTGGCTACTATCCGCAGATCACGCGCGGCGTCTTCATCGACGACTACATCTACTCCATCAGTCATGGCGGCGTGAAGGTGCACCACGTCGATGACCTCACGCAGACGGTCTCGACCGCGACGTTCTAGCGGTTCGAAGCGCAGCTCAGTCCGCGTCCGGGAGCTCTTCCAGCGTCTGCTGAGCCTTCGTCCACTCCTCGAAGGCTTGCTCCAGCGCGGCCTGCGCTTCGGTCACGTTTCGTAGCAACGAGTCCCTGCGCGCGGGATCGTCATAAACCTCCGGTCTGCTGAGGTCGACGTTGTGCTCTGCGATCGTACTCTCCAGTGCCGCGATCGTTTCCTCGAGCTCGGTGATGCGTTTTTCGAGCGGCTTCACCCTGCGGTTTCGCTCGATGCGCTCCTCCGCGGCTCTTCGGCGTTCTTCCTTTCGGGCGCGACGCGTCTTCTTGGCGGCTTCCGGCCTGATCTCGACCTCGGTGGCGGGGACCACGTCCCGGTCCCGGCATGACCACAGGTAGTCGTCGAGCGTGCCGCCGTAGCTTTCCACTCCGCCGCCGTGCACGACCCAGAGCCGCGTCGCCAAGCGCCGGATGAACGCACGGTTGTGGCTCACGAAGAGAAGCGTGCCGTCGTAGGTCGAGAGCGCATCGGTCAGTGCTTCGGTCGTCTCGAGGTCGAGATGATTGGTCGGCTCGTCCATCAGGAGGACGTTCCCCGGTCGAATCAACAGCTTTGCAAGCGCGACGCGCGCGCGCTCGCCTCCGGAAAGGACCGAGACCCGCTTGGCGACCCCGAGCTCGTCGAAGAGGAGCGCTCCGAGCACGCCTCGAAGGGTCTGGTTTTCAGCTCCGCCGCTCGAGTATGCGACCTCCTCGAGAACCGTCCGGTCGAGGCCGAGAGCATCCGCGTGGTGCTGCGCGAAGTAGCGGACGTCGGACTGACCCGGCGCGTGGACTCGGCCCGCGGACGCTTCGATCTCGCCGGCGAGAATCCGGAGGAGCGTCGTCTTGCCGGCTCCGTTGGGGCCGACGATCGCGATGCGATCGCCACGCTCCACGGACAGCGAGACGCGATCGAGCACGAGCCGCTCGCCGAAGGACTTGCTGAGGTCGTCGACGCGCAGCGGAATGCGGGCGCCTCGCTCGGTGGGCGGGAACGCGAAGTGCGCGCGACGCGCAGAACCGTGAAGCTCGACGCTTTCCATCTTTTCGAGCTTCTTCACGCGGCTCTGCGCCTGAGACGCCCGCCGGGCCTTGGCCCGGAATCGCCGCACGAACTCCTCGAGATGGGCTTTTTCCCGCTCGAGGTTTCTCGCGCGGTTTTCGAGCACATGCCGCTCTTCCTCACGCTGCAGAAGGTATTGCTCGTAGTCGCCGCGATAGGTGCGCACCCCCTCGGGCTCGAAGCTGACGACGCGGTTCACCTGCTCGTTCAAGAACTCGCGATCGTGCGAGACGAGAATGAGGGCTTGGCCGTACTCTCGTAGAAAGGTGGAGAACCAAGCCACCGACGGCATGTCCAAATGGTTCGTCGGCTCGTCTAGGAGTAGGACGTTCGGTCGCTGGTAGAGGAGCGCCGCAAGCACGGCGCGCATCTTCCAACCACCGCTCAGCTCGGATATTGGACGCGGGTGGTCGTCTTGGGAGAACCCGAGCCCGTGAAGGATACGGCTCGCGTCGTGGGCGGAAAAGCGCGCATCCAAGGACGCGACTTGCTCGTGGAGCTCCGCGATCTCGTTTGCCGCGGAGACCAGGTCTTCCTGGTTTTCGCCGCCCCGGCTTTGTAGCGAAGACAGGTCGTGCTCTTTGCGCTCGAGCGCCTCCCGCAGCTCCACCCGCCTCGGAGCGCTGTCGTGCACGAACCGAAAGAGCGCCTGATCGGGGAACGATTCGATCTCTTGCGGCAGAAACCCGACTCGCGTGCGGGGCGCCAAGCGAACGACGCCCGCGTCGGGCTCGATCATCCCCGCGAGCATTCGTAGGAGGCTCGACTTTCCGGACCCGTTCGGGCCCACGAGCCCGATGTGGTCACCCTCGTGGATCTGAAGCGACAGGCCTTCGAGCAAGACGTCGCCGCCGAGAGCGAGCGTCGCTTTGTCTACCGACGCCAGCGTCGTCAAATCAGCTCCGAGCGGATCTTGATTTCGTTCAACAAGGTGCGGTGGACGGGACAGCGTGCGGAGATCTCGAGTAGGCGCGTGCGCTGCTCTTCCGTCAAGTCGCCTTCGAGCTCGAGTCGCTTGCCGATGACGTCGATCATTCCGCTTTCCTTCTCGCAGTCCTCGCAGTCTTTGGCGTGGATCCGATCGTGACGAAGCGTGACCCGGACCGACTCGAGCGGCCACTCTTTGCGCGCCGCATACATCTTCAAGGTCATCGACGTGCAGGCACCGAGGCTCGCCAGGAGCAGCTCGTAGGGGTTGGGTCCCACGTCCGTACCGCCTTTGTCGAGTGGCTCGTCCGAAGCAAAGGTGAGGTGACGAGCTTTGATGCGCTGGAGATAGCCCGTCGTCTTTCCCTCCACGACGACGTCTCCTTCGGGCGCGTCTTCGGGGACTTCGGGCTGCGGTCCGGCGGGGAGGTATCGGCTCGCCCAGGATGCGAGCACGTCCGCGACGTAGCGGGCGTCCTGCCGGCGACCCAGCAGGTGGTCCGCGCCGTCGAGTGAGACGAAGCTCTTGGGATGGCGTGCCGCCAGGAAGATCTCTCGTGCGTCGTCGATGCTCACGACGTTGTCTTGGGGCGAGTGGAACACGAGCAGGGCCTTCTTGAGCCGGCCGATTGCGCCGGCATCGAGCGCGCCTGCGACGCTGGAAGAGTGGAAAGGCGCGCCCACGGTTGCAACGCCGACGACCTCGGGGATCTCGGCTGCGGCCGCTAGGGCCGCGGTTCCGCCGCGGCTGTGTCCCACGAGCAGCGCGGGTGCGAGGTATCGGTCACGAAGCGCCGCCGCGGCAGCGACGATATCGCCGACGTCGCGAGCGAATGTCGTCTGCTCGAAGTCTCCCTCGCTCTCGCCGAGCCCGGTGAAATCGAAGCGAAGCGTGGCGATCCCACGCTCCGCGAGCGCCGCACTGATGTAGCGCGCGGCCCGGCTTTCTTTCGAACAGGAAAAGCAGTGCGCGAATATCGCCCACGCCACCGGCTCGACCGCTGGAACGTGAAGTCGCCCGGCGAGCGTCTGCCCGCCGGCGCCCAAAAACTCGATTTGCTCGACCTCCGACATCGTGCCTCCGTGAGAAGGTCAATGTACGACAAAAGCCGAGATGCGTTACCGGAGCGAGTCGCTGCTACTCCGCTGCCTCGAGGTAGTCGACTTCCTCGCGGGCATCGTAGCCGAACGTTTCGAAGACCTCGCGAAGCTCGGTCGAGACCTCTTCGCGGCTGATGCCGAAGAACTCCAGGTCCACGGTCCGGGGGCTCTCGTAGTCGCGCTGGGCGACCATCGCCTCGTCCAGCTTGGCCTCGAATGCCTCACTGACCGGCATGCCGAGCCGGCCGTAGAGGCCGAGAATGACATTCTTCGGGTTCTCGATCAGGTCTTCGTACCGAATCGTGATGAACTGATCCTCGGGGATGTCCTTCCGACATTCGAGCGCGTACCGGTAGTACTCGTAGCCGAGCCGCTTCAGCGCCTGGACTTCCTCGCCGTCGGGGCGGATCCCGGGAGAGTGAGCCGTCCACGCGCGGTAAAACATGTTGAGGAACGACGGCAGACATTCGTACGGGTTGCGCACGAGATACACGAACGCCGCGTCGGGAAACTTCTCGTAGACCGAGCGAACTCGCGTCGAGAAAAACACGTTCTTGTTGAGAAAGCGCTTGCCACCCGCCTCGTAGACATGGCGCTTGATCGTATTCTCATACGAGTCCAGGAACGCCTCGCGCTCGGCGGGCACTCTTCGGTCGATCCAAGTCTGGCTCGGCAAATCATCGATGAATGGAAACAGCAGCGCCGAGGTGGGCGAGCTCAAATTCCAAAGCAGCGTGCAGACGTCCTCTTCGGCCTGATCGAGGCTCATGTGGTGCACGTCCTCCCAGCGATTCTCGAGTGGTCCGTTGAAGAAGTCGTAGGCACGTTTGAGGACTCCGCCGACCGGGGTGTCGGCGAGCTCGATCAGCCGCTTGAAGGTCCGAGTCGCCGCCACCGAGGGAAAGATCGTCTGGTACAGCTTGACGGTCGTGAAGACCTCCTGATCCATGCTGATGAGACGGTGGGCGAGGGTGGTTCCGCTCCGCGGGTTCGCAAAGACGAACACGGGTCGCTCCACTCGCTGGTCCCGGTAGCCGGGATAGACGATCTCGTCGAGGGCCCGAAAGAGCGAGGCGGTCTGGCGAAGTCCGACGTAGATCGGCGCGATCCATGCGGTCGTCACGAGACGGCCGACGGTCGGCTTCTTGAAGAGCACGCGTCCGATCTCGCGGAGGCCCCTTTGGTTGATGTACATCGCGGTTTCCCCTGTGGGCTTGCCCGACGATGAATGTAGGGTCGGAGCGCGAAATTGCTGGAAAAACCGGGCGAACGGTGTCCCCGTTCAGTTGAACGGTGGCCAATAGCCCCTGAGCCGAGGCGCTATTCGTCGGTGACGCAGCCTTCCGAAGCCGACTTAACGTTTTTGATGTACTTGTAAAGAGTGCCGCGCGTCGCCTTGAGCGGAGGAGCGCTCCAGTCGCGGCGCCGGGCTTCGAGCTTGCTCGGCTCGACTTCGAGATCGATGGTGCGCGCCTCCGCGTCAATCGCAATGACGTCGCCGTCGCGCACCAGCGCAATGGGCCCGCCCTCCTGCGCCTCCGGTGCGATGTGCCCGATGATGAATCCGTGCGAGCCGCCCGAGAACCGGCCGTCGGTGATCAGCGCGACGTCCTGGCCGAGGCCCGCGCCCATGATGACCGAGGTGGGCGAGAGCATTTCCGGCATGCCGGGACCGCCCTTCGGCCCCTCGTACCGAATCACGACCACGTTGCCCTTGGCGATCTCGCCACGTTCCATGGCGGCGAGCATGTCTTCCTCGCAGTCGAACACCTTTGCGGGACCGCGAAAGTGAAGGCCCTCCTTGCCCGTGATCTTCGCGACGGATCCCTCCGGAGCGAGCGTGCCTCGAAGAATCGTGAGGTGGCCCGTCTCCTTGATCGGCGACTCCCACGAATGAATGACGTCCTGTCCCTCGCGAAGGTCCGGCAGGTCGGTGAGGTTTTCCGCGAGCGTCTTGCCTGTGACGGTCAAGCAGTCGCCGTGGAGCACCCCTTTTTCGAGCAGGTAGCGCAGGACGGCGGGCGTGCCGCCGACCTCGTGCAGGTCCTCCATGACGTACTGGCCGCTCGGCTTCAGGTCCGCGAGGAAGGGAATGCGATTGCTCACGGCCTGGAAATCATCGAGGCCGAGCGGCACGTCGACGGCTCTCGCCATCGCGATCAGGTGCAGCACCGCGTTCGTCGAGCCGCCGAGCGCCATGATCGTGACCATGGCATTTTCGAACGCCTCGCGCGTCATGATGTCCCGCGGCTTGATGTCGCGCTCCAAGAGTAGACGGATCGCCTGACCGGCACGCTGGCATTCGTCCTTCTTTTCCGGGTCCTCGGCCGGCGTCGAAGAGCTGTAGGGAAGGGACATGCCCATCGCTTCGATCGCTGACGCCATGGTGTTGGCGGTGTACATGCCGCCGCAGGCTCCCGCTCCGGGGCAGGCGTGCTCGACGATGTCGAGCCGCTTCCTTTCATCGATCGAGCTCGCGAGGAGCGCCCCGTAGGACTGAAATGCCGACACCACGTCGAGCTTCTCGCCGTCGCTGCCGCGCCCCGCACGGATCGTTCCACCGTAGATCATCAGCGAGGGCCGATTGAGCCGGCCGATTGCGATCATGCAGCCGGGCATGTTCTTGTCGCATCCCGGGATCGAGATGTTCGCGTCATACCACTGCGCGCTCATGACGGTTTCGATCGAATCCGCGATGAGATCGCGCGACTGAAGCGAGAAGCTCATGCCGTCGGTGCCCATCGACATGCCGTCGGAGACCCCGATGGTGTTGAACCGCATCCCGACGAGCCCCGCCTCGACGACGCCGCGCTTTACGACGGCGGCCAGGTCGTTGAGGTGCATGTTGCAGCTGTTGCCCTCGTACCAGACCGCCGAAATGCCGACCTGGGCCTTGTCCATGTCGGCGCGGGTGAGGCCGGTCGCGTGGAGCATCGCCTGCGAGGCGCCCTGCGACGGGGGCTGCGTGATTCGACTGCTGTACTTGTTGAGCTTTTTGGGGGCCATGGAGCGGCTGCGCAGTCTAGCACCGGAAATCAGGGGCTCAGCCGAGTCGCGGTTCGCTTGACGCGGGTCTGCCGCGGTCCTACGTCTCTTCAAGAAAATTTGAACAAACTGAGTTGCCCGAGTGACAACCGCCGCTGCAAAACGTCAAGATCCTAATGATTCCAGCCCCTTGTGGCGCGAGGCCGAGCTCGAAGCGGCCGATGCCATCGGCCGTCTGATGGAGTTCTGGGGCTTTCGGCGCCACATGGGCCGGCTCTGGACGATCCTCTATCTCTCCCCGGAGCCGATGACGACCGCCGAGCTTTCCGAAACGCTTCAGCTCAGCAGCAGCGCCGTGAGCCTGTCGCTCGGCGAGCTCGTTCGATGGGGCGCCGTACGCAAGACCTGGCGTCCAGGCGAACGCAAGGACTTCTACGAAGCCGAGAACAGCGTGTGGAAGCTTCTCCGACGCGTATACGAGCGTCGTGAGCTCAACTTGATTCGCGAAGCAATCGATGCTTTCGCACGGGCCCAGCGGCGGCTCGACCAAGCTTCGAGTGCGCTCGACGCAGACGGCCGCCGCCGCGTGGAATACATGAGCGGCCGCCTCCGTCGCCTGAGCGCGCTATCCAAGGCCGGTGAACGGCTCGTTCGCCTTCTCGTGGCCGGCCGGGTCATCAATCCAGTCGATCTACAAGACGCGGAAGAAGCCGAGTGATGGAGCAGGGGAGACTCACCGGGGGTTTGCCATGTCGCTGATCGCGGCGGTCCGCAGCGATGCGTCGTCAGACGTGCTGACCAGCCTTCGAGCCGTCTGCGACTCCCAGGGGCTCGACGACTTGTCCGCGCACTTGGCCGACCTCGCCGACCTCGTGAAATGGGACATGAGCGCGCTCGAAGAGGGCATTCGGGGCCTTCCGGTCGGCGAGAGCGTCGTGCACAAGAGCGCGCATCACCTTCTCGAGATTGCGGGCAAGCGCCTCCGGCCGATGTGCGTCGTGCTCGCGTCGCGCCTCGGAACCGGTCTCGACGACGAGACCCGGGAGTTCGGAGTCGCGGTCGAGCTCGTTCACTGCGCGACGCTCCTTCACGACGACGTCATCGACGCGGGCGAGAGGCGGCGCGGCGCACCTGCCGCCCGCACACTCTATGGCAATGCAGCGTCGATCTTTGCCGGCGATTGGCTTCTCGTCGACGCGCTCCGGCGCGTGCGCGCCGCGGAGATGCCGGATGTCCTCGTGCGGCTCCTCGACATCATCGACGAAATGATCTTCGCGGAGGCGATTCAGCTCGAAAACCGCGGCAAGGTCGACGCCCGGATGGCCACCTACATGCGGGTCGTCGAGGGCAAGACCGCGGCGCTGTTTCGTTGGGCCATGTTCGCAGGCGCGCGGGCTGGAGGCCTCGACGCCCAATCGTGCGCGGCTCTCGAAGAGTACGGACGGCACCTCGGCGTCGCGTTCCAGCTCATCGACGACCATCTCGATTACGCGGGCGACGGCGCGATGATTGGAAAGGCGCCGTTCACCGATCTCCGCGAAGGCAAGATGACCCATCCGGTCATCGTCGCGCTCGAGCGAGACCCGAGCCTGCGCACCGCGCTCGAGGAAATCGTTGCCAGCGCGGCCCACGAGGTGCCCGAATCCGCGAAGACGCGCCTGCTGACGGCGCTCAACCACACGGGCGCGCTCGATGCGACCAGAGAAGTCGCACTACGCGAGGCCGCCGCGGCTTGCCAGGCGCTGAGTGCTCTGCCCGACAGTCGTGCGCGTGATGCATTGTTCACGGTGGCCCGAGCCACCGTTCACCGGGAGTCCTAGCGAGAAACGAAGAGAGAGGCATCGATGTCTGACGAAACACCAGCCGTGACGAGCCGCATCCCGGGCTTTTATCGCGAGCAGATACAAAATCGGCTGCGCACGATGATCGAGACGGGCCTTCTTTCCGAAGAGTCCGTCGAGCATCTTCGAAGCGGCGGCGAGCTCACGCTCGACGTGGCCGATCGCATGAGCGAGAACGTGATCGCGGTTCACGGGCTACCACTTTCGATCGCACTCAACTTCCGTGTGAACAACACCGATGTACTCGTGCCGATGGCGGTGGAAGAGCCGTCGGTCGTCGCGGCCGCGTCGAATGCGGCGCGCCAGGTGAGGATGACCGGGGGATTCTTCGGCGAGGCGACGGCCCCGATCATGACGACGCAGGTCCAGTTCGACGACGTGCCGGATCCCGCGGCGGCCAAGGTGCGCGTAGAGGCGGAGCGCGAGCTGATCTTCCGGATCGCCGACGAGGCAATCCCGGGAATGGTGGAACGAGGGGGCGGCTGCCGCGACATGGAGGTGCGCGTCCTCGATGCCGACGAAGGCGTCCTGGTCGTCCACCTCTACGTCGACGTCGGCGATGCGATGGGCGCGAACGTCGTCGATGCGGTCGCGGAGGCCGTCGCGCCGAGGATTCACGAGCTCACCGGAGGTCGAGTCGGGCTGCGAATTCTGAGCAACTTGCCGCTGCGGAGGCGCGTCAAGGTGTGCTGCGACGTGAGCGTCGATGCGCTCGGGGGCCCGGAGCTCGCCGACGGCATCGTGAAAGCGAGCCGTTTCGCCGAGCTCGATCCGTTCCGCGCCGTGACACACAACAAGGGCGTCATGAACGGCATCGACGCCGTTGCGCTCGCCATGGGCCAGGACTGGCGCTCCATCGAGGCCGGGGCACACGCGTTTGCCTCGCTGAGCGGCCGGTACAAGCCTCTCGTCGTCTGGACCCGGACCGACAGCGGAATTCGTGGGGAGCTCGACATGCCGATGGCAGTCGGCACGGTCGGCGGTTCGACCCGGGTGCATCGCGGGGTTCGTGCGGGCTTCGAGCTCATGGGCATTCAGAACGCCGGCGAGCTCGCGATCGTCATGGGCGCGG
>JAHELW010000103.1 GCA_024643985.1 Myxococcales bacterium
GGGACGTCGCGGTCGTAGACCCGTCGACCACGCATCTCTATCAGCCCGGGCTTTTGTTTCTCCCCTTTGGAGACGAAACCGAAGAACGGATCGTGCGTGAGCGAGGCTCGACGCTCGGCAAAGGCATCACGTGGCACCAGGCCGCCGTCAGGGCGATCGATACCGAACGCCGCCGAGTCGATCTCGTCGAAGGGGAGTCGCTTTCCTACGACTTCTTGGTCATCGCGTCAGGCACCGAGATCCGGCCCGACATGATCGACGGAATGCTCGGTGATGCCTGGCATGAGAGCGTGTTCGATTTCTATACGCTCGAAGGTGCGAAGGCCTTGCAACGGGCTCTTGCCAACTTCGAGGGTGGCCGGCTCGTCGTCAACGTCGTCGAGATGCCGATCAAGTGCCCCGTTGCGCCGCTCGAGTTCGCGTTCTTGGCGGATTGGTACCTCACCAAGCGGGGGATTCGTGACAAGACCGAGCTGGTCTACGCGACGCCGCTCGACGGCGCGTTCACGAAGCCACTCGCCTCGAGAACACTCGGCTATCTGCTCGAGAACAAGGGCATCCACGTCGAAACCGAGTTCATGACCGGCGAGGTCGACTCGGAGAAGAACGTGATTCGCTCCTACGACGAACGGGAGGTTCCATACGACCTCCTGGTGACGATTCCGCCACACATGGGAGCCGGTTTCCTCGAGGACAGCGATCTTGCGGATGAGCTCGCATTCGTTGCGACCGATCCGCACACGCTGGCCGCGAAGAATGCGGAGCGCGTCTTCGTCATCGGGGACGCGACCGATCTGCCGAGCTCCAAAGCGGGCTCTGTTGCGCACTTCCAAGCGGACCTCATGACCGAAAACATCCTCCGCGCCATCCAGGGTAAGGAGCTCGAGCCGACTTTCGATGGGCATTCGAATTGCTTCGTCGAAACCGGTCACGGCAAGGCGATGCTGATCGACTTCAACTACGAGACGGAGCCCTTGCCTGGGCAATTCCCGATTCCTGGCGTCGGCCCGCTTCCACTTCTCAAGGAGGCACGGCGCAACCACTGGGCGAAGCGTTTGTTCCGCCTGGTCTACTGGCACGCGCTGCTTCCCGCGCGGCCGATTCCCATCTCGCCGACGATGTCGTTGGCGGGCAAACAACTTCCCGCGGCAGCGGAGTAAGGAGGCACCTCATGTCACTCGAAAACATCCAAACCGATCCCGAAGGCTATCTCGCCAATCGCGAGGATTGGTCCGAGGAGCTTGCCAAAGAGATTGCGACACAAATGGGCGTGTCGCTGACTGAACAGCACTGGAGGGTGCTCAACACCGCTCGCGCGATCGACTCGGAGTCGGGCTCGAGCCCAGGGCTTCGAAAGATCAGCAAGCGTTCCGAGACGCCGATCAAAGAGATCTACAAGCTCTTCCCCGAAGGCCCGGCGAAGGCCATCGCGAAGATCGCCGGCATCCCAAAACCCAAGTCGTGTTTGTAACCAGACCCAAAGGAGAGAAAAATGACCACTTCACAAACTACGAAGCCGCGAAGCCTGAGCGTGATCTGCTCCAAGGGAAGCTTCGACATGGCGTACCCCGGGCTGATCCTGGCGAACGCCGCTCGAATGGCAGGCGTCGATGCCCGCTTGTTCTTCACGTTCTGGGGGCTCGACATCGTCAACGAGAAGAAGATCGATCATCTTCACTTGAACCTCGTCGGCAATCCGTCCGCGCCGCTTCCGGCCATGATCGCGGGGCTTCCCGGCGTCGAAGCGCTGGCGACCGCGCAGATGCGAAAGGAAATGGAGCGACTGGACATTCCCCCTATCCGCGAGTTCATCGAGATGCTGGATGACGCGGGAGCGGAGATGTACGGCTGCCAGATGGCGCTCGACATGTTCAAGCTCACCAAGGACGACCTCGTTCCCCAGGTCAAAGACGTGCTCACGGCGATGGATTTCATGGACATGAGCGAAGGCGCACAAATCATCTTCATCTGACCGACACCGAGTTTGGGCGTTCTGACTTGGCTCTCGTCCAGTTGACGTGAGATAAAGGCTCTTCGCCAAGGAGACGCCGTGTCGAAAACGATCGCGATTCTGACCAGCGGCGGTGACGCGCCGGGAATGAACGCGGCGATTCGCGCGGCGACGATGGTTACCTTGGCGAAGGGTCACCGCATGCTGGGCATTCGGCACGGGTACCGCGGGCTCCTCGACGAGAAGATCTCTCCTCTCGATGCCGACAGGGTCAACGCCATCCTGCGGGAAGGCGGCACGATTCTGCACTCCGCCCGGTGCAAGCGCTTTCACCAAAGGGAGCACCGCGACCAGGGGCGCGAAGTGCTGACCAAACACGGCATCGACGGCCTCATCGCCATCGGCGGAAACGGTACGCTGACCGGTCTCACGCTGCTGAGCGACACTCGCGAAGCCGGCGATTGGCCCGTCCAGTGCGTCGGCATACCCGCTTCGATCGACAACGACATCGCGCTCACCGGTTTGGCGATCGGCGTCGATACCGCGATGAATACCATCGTGGAGGCGTGCGACCGAATCGCGGACACCGCAACCGCGCACGGCCGCACCTTCATCATCGAGGTCATGGGACGCGATAGCGGCTACCTTTCGATGACCTCCGCGATCGCTTCCGGCGCCAACATGGTGCTGTTTCCAGAAGCTGCGCGGACCGAAGAAGAGCTGGTGGACTCGATGGTGAAGACCATTCTCACCGTTCGGGAACGCCACCCGGAGAATCAGCGAGTCGTCGCGATCAAAGCCGAGGGCGTTCCGACGCCCACCGAGCGGCTCAAGGAGCTCGTCGATGCGAAGGTTCAGGAGATCACGGGTGAGAAGCACGAAGACGAAGACATCGAGACGCGCGTGACCGTGCTCGGGCACGTCGTGCGGGGCGGTCGTCCGAGCGCATTCGATCGGCTGCTTGGGAGCCGGTTCGGAAACGTTGCGGTACGCGCCCTTCTCGCCGGCGAGCACCGCAAGATGGTGTCCTGGCTGCCCCCGATGGATCTTCCCGAGGGGGCGGGTACGCGGTCGCCCGCCGATCCGTACTGCTACCTCGTCGACCTCCCCATGGTTCTCGCTGCGACGAAACAGCTAATCGAAGGTCAAAGCCCGCTCGCGCGCTGGCGGACGACTGCCTTCGACGACCTCGAGGACGTCTTTCTGTTATAACGAAAGCGTGATTCGGCTTGCTTGGTTGGGGGTGCTTGGCTGCGCGGTGGGGGCTCTGATCGCCGGCGCCACGGCAAACGCCGCGCTTGCGCAGGGCGAGCCCCCACCCGAAGTCGAGATCATCACCGAGCCGCCTCCGCAGCCGGAGCCGGCACCGGGCGAAGCCCCCACGCCCACGGATGCACCGGTTCCCGTGGAAGCGCCCGAGGAGACTCCCCCGCCGAAGGTCGAACCGCCCAAACCGAAGCTCGGACAGCTTCGAGTGGGTGCAGGGCTCGGCCTCGGCTTCGGAAGCAACCTGATCACCGTCGGAATTTCTCCCCAGGTGTCGTACATCTTCAAGAGGATCGTCGAGCCAGGCGTCGCGCTTCGCTACCAGTACACCAACGATCGGTTCGCAGAACCCAACGCGACCTGGCACACCTTCGGCGGCTCGATCTTCGTTCGGCTCTATCCGATTCAACCGATCTTCTTGCTGGTCGAAGGAGAGCTCATCAACACGGGTTTCCGTCAGGGCGGTGTTACGTCCGGCCGGACGAACTACGGCAACCTCTTTCTCGGCGGCGGCTACATCCAAGGGGTCGGTCGAGGGGCCTTCATTGCCATCTCCATCAAGGTCAACGTGTTCCGCAACCCGTTCTACCCGAGCAACATCCCGATCTTCGGCGTAGGCGCCGGCTTCGGCTTCTAGGGAGCTCCGTCGAACAGATCTTGGAAGCCGCTCGGCTCGTGTCGTCCGAACACGATCGTTTCGAGGATTCCGATGCCCTTCAGGTCGCCCATGGTCGCTCGCACGACGTTGTGTACGTGAATGCTGCAGTACTCGTCGGGCTCGACCTCGTCGAGCTTGGTGATGTCGGACCCGATCTCGAGCTCGTCCCGCCACGCTGCGTGGCCCCACTCGGGGTGCTGGTAGCCGATCCCCATCATTTGAAACCGAAAAAGGGGCTCGAGCTCGATTTCGAGCTTGCTTCCGTCGCGCTTGACGAAGCCGAGCGTGGCACCCTCCGGCCACCGCGTTCCGCTCTTCCACCGAATCGCGTTGGTGGCGGAAGCCATTTTCTCTTCGTCGGCTTCGGCGACGTCCGGCGGCACTTCCTCGCCGTCGGGAAACGTCTTGACGATGGACCCCAAGAGCTCCTCGGCAAAGCCATCCGGAAGCTCGCGCGTGAGGAAATGGGTGCAGAACCCGTCGAAGTGAATCGGCGCCCAAATCCAATACACGGCCGGGTCGGTCGTGAGCCGGCTCGGAGCCCCTTCCTCGTATTCCCCGACAGGGCGCATGCCCCAGGATTTGTCGCGGTTTCCGATGACCTCGCTCCGCTTCACTTCGAAGCGGCGGCCCTTCACCGAAAAGAAACCCTCCCAGGTGCCGTACTGAGTGAAGCGCTGCGTGTCCATGATGAGCCGGCTGCCGTCCCACATGTGGTTCTTCGGCTCTTGAATCGGTGGCGCTTTCGCGTGGAACGTCAGGTCACACTCGATGCCGGTGTCGTTTGGTTCGATGACGGCTCGAATGACTCGCATCGGCTTCACCACTTCGATGCGGAGGGGACCGACGGAGCTGTCCATCGGGTTGTCGGGGGCGCGTCGCGATGCGTGAAAGCTGTGCTGTACTCCCTCGAACGCGACGCTGAAGTGCGCGTCCTGGATGAAGCGGTTCGGATAGCGGCCGAGACCGATCTCGAAGAGAAACGTTCCGGCTTTGTCGAAGCCGTTGAACCAGTAGCGGTCGTACGCGTTGCGATTGACGATTCCCGTCTGGTTGATGGGAAGCGCCGCCTGGTGGACCAGATAGTCGTCGAAATCGGTGATCATATCAGTCGTGCTCTGCCGGATGGATGATGCCGCATTCGGCGAAGACCGCTTCGTTGTCGGCCCCGCGATCGCGGGCCGGGCGCGGGTCGGCGGGCTTCGTCCTCGAAAAACGGGGCGCGGCGACCGCGTGCTTGATGCCGTCGATGTCCACGAACGAGCCGCGGGCCACGTGGTGCTCGTGCTCGAACACCTCCGCGGTCGCGAGCACTGGTGCGAAGCACGCGTCGCTGTCCTCGAAGACCGCGCACCACTCGTCGCGGGTCTTCGTGCGAAACAGCTCTTCGAGCTTCGGCCGGAGCTCGTTCCACTTTGCCGGGTTCAGGTGGGCGCCAGGGGGAGGAGCCTCCGCTTCGAGGCCGAGCCGCTCGAGAAGCTCCTTGTAGAACTGCGGCTCGAGCGCGCCGATCGACACGTACTTTCCGTCGCTGGTTTCGTAGACGTCGTAAAACGCGGCGCCGCTGTCGAGAAGGTTCTCGCCGCGCCGGTCCGACCAAAACCCCTGCTGCATGCCCGCGTAGATGCTCGCCATGAGGGCCGCGACGCCGTCGACCATGGCGGCATCGACGACCTGGCCCTTGCCCGACTTCTGTGCTTCGAGCAGGGCGGTCACGACGCCGAACGCGAGCAGGAGACCCCCGCCGCCGAAATCGCCGACGAGATTGAGAGGGATCGTCGGACGATGCCCCGCGTGCCCGATCGCGTGGAGCGCGCCCGCGAGCGAGATGTAGTTGATGTCGTGGCCGGCGCGCTTGGCCCAGGGCCCGTCCTGGCCCCAGCCGGTCATGCGTCCGAACACGAGCCGAGGATTCACCTCAAGGCAGACCTCGGGACCGACCCCCAACCGCTCCATCACGCCGGGCCGAAATCCTTCGATCAGCGCGTCCGCGGTCTCTACGAGCTTGAGGAGCGCCTCTTTGCCGTCCTGGGTTTTCAAATCCAGCGTCACGCTCTTCTTGCCGCGGCTCATCACGTCGAAGTTGGCCTGCAAAAACGAGGGCTCCGGCCTGCCGACACGAATGACCTCGGCGCCGAGATCGGCAAGCAGCATCCCTCCAAACGGGCACGGCCCGATGCCCTCGATTTCGATGACTCTAAATCCGTCGAGTGGTCCCATTCTCAAAGCTCCGATAGCGCGCGGCGTAGGGTGATCGATGCGAGATTCTCATAGTCGAACTCGTTTTCCTCATCGATGATTTCGATTTTCTTCATGTACTGTCCGACGCGCGCCATGTTCATCGAGAACCGGGCGAGCGCCAGGATGGTGTAATAGTCGAAGTGGTCGGCCTTGCGGCCGGTGGACTGCTCCCACCGTGCGATCGTGGCGGTTTTGTCGGGGAATCCGGGAAGGCGCTCGAGCTCCAAGCCTTCCGAAAAGCACCTGTCCGAGGCGAGCCACCAGGCGAGGTCCTGCACCGGATCGCCGAGCCGGGCCATCTCCCAATCGAGGACGGCCGCGCAGTCGACGCCGTCGAAGATCTGATTCGCGAGGCGGGAGTCGCCCCAGCAAAGCGCAACGGGCTGCTCTTTCGGCTTGTTTGCCTCGAGGTAGTCGAGCGCCTGCACGATGTCCGGGTGGCGCGACGCGTCCATGCCCCATTGGAAGTAGTCCTGCCAGTAGTCGAGCTGCTGATCGAGCGCCGTCTCGCCGCGCCCGGGCTCCGCAAGGAGCTCGAAGCCAAGCTTCTTCCAGTCCAGCCGATGCACCGCACACATCGCTTCGAGCCCGTTCCACCAGATCGCCTCGCGCTCCGTCTCGGTGGTCTCTTCGGCGATCCATCCCTCGTCGTGCATCGGAGGGTTGTCGGTCGGAATGCGTCCCTCGACTTTCGTCATGACGTAGAAGGGAACGCCTACCACGGATTCGTCCGTTTCGAGCCACCGAACGGTGGGAACCGGCACATCGGTGTGCTCGAGGAGCTGCAGCACCTTCGCCTGCGCGGCGACGTCGTAGTCGGGAAACATCACGTACTCTTCGGGTTCGAGTCTCGCGACGAGACCTTCGCGACGCTCGGCGCCATTCGTTTCGTAGACCAGATCGAAGAGCAGTGTATCGCTCGAGAATCCGGTGCTCAGCGGGGCATCGAGATCTTCGATGCGGACCTTCTCGAGTGGGACCGACAGCTTCGGCGCGACCCACTTCCGGAGCTGCTCGGCGGTTTGGTCGAGGTCCCTCTCTTCGTCTGCAAAGGCCATGGCCCGCTAGCCTATTCCCGCTCCGGTGGCGACCAATCGTTGACTACGCCAAAGAGACGTCCGGGCGGAAGCACGAGCTGGAGGAACCGAAACATCTTGCTCTCGCCGATCCACACTTGCTCCTGGTCGCGCTCGATCCCTTTCAGCATCCTCCTCGCGCATTCGTCGGGGCTCATCTTCTTCCACTTCTTGGTGGCGAGCATTTCGGTATCGACGACCGGCGGGAAGACCTCGAACACCCGCACCTCTCCGCCGAGGTGATGGCGAAGGCAGAGGGTGTACGCGTGAAGCCCCGCCTTGCTGCTGCTGTAGATCGGCGTGTTTGCGAGCGGCCCGAGGCCGGCCGGCGAGCCGACGATGACGATCGCTGGGTCCTCCGT
This sequence comes from Myxococcales bacterium, assembly GCA_024643985.1. Classification (GTDB taxonomy): domain Bacteria; phylum Myxococcota_A; class Polyangia; order Polyangiales; family Houyiibacteriaceae; genus SG8-38. The sequence goes on from JAHELW010000103.1 coordinate 7,555, forward strand.
CTCGCGAAGCCCGTCCAGCATTCGCTGGGTGAGCTCGATGGGTCCGAACAAGTTGGCATCGATGATCTTCTTCGCCTGCGCGAGGTCCAGCCCTCCCGCGAGTGAGTCGAAGCCGAGAATCGCCGCGTTGCTAAACAGCGTGTCCACGCGGTGTCCGTCGCTACGGATGGCGTCGAGCATGTGCCGGATGTCTTCCGAGCTCGTCAGGTCGCAGCGGTAGGGGTGGATCCCGCTCGCCCCTTTCGCCGTTTCCTCGAGCAGATTGAGCCGCCGACCGCAGACGAGGACGGTGTTGCCTTTTTCGGCGAGCTGTCGCGCGAGCGCCCGGCCGATACCGGTGCCTCCGCCCGTGACGAGAATCGTGCGCTCGGTGAGCCTCATTCCTTCCGACTACTTACCGTCGTTTCGGTGGCAAACAAGCTGCCGTGAAGCTACACCCGTGCCGTGCGCCTTTTTGCCGAAAGGATCGAGATCTCGACGGACCGCGAACGCGCGCTCGTGGATGTGACGTTGGAGGTCCAGCGCCTGGTTCGGCAGTCGGGTGTCGTCGAGGGCATCTGCGCTCTCTATGCGCACGGCGCGACGGCGGCACTCATGATTCAGGAAAACGACGATCCCAACATCGGAGAGGACGTGGTCGACTGTCTGGATAGGCTCGTGCCGAAAGGGGTTTGGCGTCACGATCGCGTCGATGGAAACGGAGCGTCCCACATTCAGGCGGGAATCGTCGGCCCGAGCGAAACGATTCCGATCCGTGATGGGAAGCTGGATCTGTCTACGTGGCAGAACGTGTTTTTCTGCGAGTTCGACGGCCCGCGGCGTCGACGCACGGTCGCGGTCACCATCCTCGGCAACTGAAGTCAGCTCCGGAGGAGCGTCGACGCGATGAGGTAGACCGCCAAGAGCGCCAGCACGAGCTGGAACCAGACGACGAACCGCTCCTTGGAGATCCGGCTGAGCAGGTGCTTTCCGAAGTAGGTGCCGCCGATCACTGCCACCACGAGCGCCAACAGCAGGGCGAGGTAGGGCCTGTAGTCGAAGCTCAGCGCCAAGAAGGCCGGAATCTTGAGGAGGTGGAGCCAGGTTTGACAGACCGCCTTCGTCGCGATGACCTCTTCGTTTTCGAAGTCGTCGCGTAGGAAGAAGGGCGCGAGAAACGGACCCGTCGCGCCCACGAAGATCGCGAGGAGGCCCGCCGCGAGTCCGAGCACCGCGTAGGACCAAATCGGCAGATTCCGAAGCGTAGGCTTGTACTGGCGCCAGACGAGGAACGCCAAGATGAACAAGCCGACCCACGCTCGAAACCACGTCAGCTCGAGGTCCGCCCAGATGCTTGCGGCGAGCGCGACGCCGCCGACCGCGGGCGCCATGAAGGCAAAGAAGATGGGCCATCGCACGTGATGGCGAAACGCCCAGGTGCGCGTCCAGTTGGAGGCGAGCTGCACGATGCCGTGAAGCGGGACGACGACCGGCGCGGGGAGTAGGGCGGTCATCACGCCAAGCAGGGTCACACCGCCAGCCATGCCGAGAATCGCGGAAACCGTGGCCGTGGCGAGACACGCCAAGACCAAAACGAGCACCGTCCACGTCTCGAACATGGGCGGAGGCTAGCACCCGTTTTCCCTTGTGCTCCCTCGTCAACGTCGCTATTCGACGACGAGATGGCCGAACGGGTTCTGCGCTTTCACTTCGACTACATCTCGCCGTACAGCTACCTGGCGTGGCACCGGCTCCAGCGGTTTGCGTCCGAGCATGCTCTCCGCGTCGAGGTGAAGCCGACCTTGTTTGCCGCGCTGTTGAATCATCTCGGCCACAAGGGGCCGGGGGAGATCCCACCGAAGCAGCGGTACATGTTCAAGGACTGCCTGCGCGGTGCCGCGCTTCTGAACGTGCCTTTCGAGCCTCCTGCCACCCACCCCTTCAACCCGCTTGCAGCCCTGCGTGCGACGCTGCTCGACATGGACGAAGCGACGCGACAGCGCTTGGTGACGCACCTCTACACCGCCACTTGGGCTCGGAGCCTCGACGTCGGCTCGCCCGAAGTCGTTGCGGGCGTTTGCGCAGAGGCTGGCGTGCCCGATGCGCTCCAAAGAATCGCGGACCCCGCGGTGAAGGCGCGGCTCCGAGAGGCTACCGAGGAAGCGATCGCGCTCGGCGTGTTCGGTGTTCCCACGATGATCGTCGACGGCGAGCTCTTCTGGGGCACCGACAGCTTCGGCCACTTGGAACGCTATCTCGCGGGCGACGATCCCGTGGGTCCAGACGACGTCGAACGCTGGGCGTCGATCGAGAGCTCCGCCGAGCGGTAGCGGCTACGCCTGTTGGCTGTTCCAGGCGACCATGCCGCCGCGCATCGATGCGATGCGCTTGAACCCGAGCTTTTCGAGCTCGAGCGCGACGCGGCCCGAGCGCCGTCCGGAGCGGCAGATCGTGATGACCGGGATTTCTTTGTCCCAAGCCTTCGAGGCCTCGTCTACCGTGCCCATTGGAACGACGTCGACGCCTTCGATCTTTCCGTCGGATTCGGCCTCGTCGATCTCGCGCACGTCGACGAGGCGTACGGCGCCTTTGTGCTCGGCAACCCAGTCGACGGTGACCTCGGGAATGCCGTCGGGGCTTCGTTCGATGGCAGCCCAACCGCGCTCGGGGAGCGGCTCGCCGGACATCGAGCTCGGCGGCACGACGCCGACGTGAAGATTCGCTGGCACGGCGATATCGAGCTTCTTGGGCGCCGGCAGGTGGAGCTGATCCATGATCGCGACGAACTCGTCCTTGGTCTTTCCGTCGCCGACGCGAGGGTTGTGCCGCTTCTCCTCGCCGACGCTGGTGAACGTCATTCCTTTGTAGTCGTGCGCGGGCCAGATGATCGTGTCATCGGGGAGCGTGAAGATCTTGTCGTGAATGGATCGATAGAGCGTCTCCGCGCTTCCTTGTTGAAAGTCGGTGCGGCCGGTCCCCCGAATGAAGAGCGCGTCGCCGGTGAACGCGTGCTTGTGATCGCTGGTCACGAAGGTCACGCAGCCGTCGGTATGCCCGGGCGTCGCGCGCACCTCGAGCTCGATGTTGCCGAACTTCACGCGGTCGCCGTCGCCGACCGGGAGGTCGACTCCTTCGGCGCCCGCCGCGGCGCTCATGACCGCTTTGCAGCCAAGCCGTTTTCGAAGGAGACCGGCGGCCGTGATGTGATCCGCGTGAGCGTGGGTGTCGATGGTGTAGACCAGCTTCAAGCCGAGCTCGTTCAACAGCTTGATGTCCCGCTCGACCTGATCGATGACGGGATCGATCAGCACGGCTTCCCCGGTCTCCTCGTCACCGAGGAGATACGTGTAGGTCCATGTCTCGTGATCGAAGAGCTGACGAAATAGCATTGTGCCTCCCGAATGATGTCCGCCACGTGGGGCCTCGGCCCCGCGTAAGTTACTGAATTAACAGCACTCGGGGGCTGCTGCAAACAGCGCGTAGAAAAACGCTGGCGGTGACGCTCGAGGGCTGCTTTGAATCCATGGATATGGAGTCATTCACCCCCATCGCTTCCACCGCCGGAGGCCTGCTCATCGGGCTGGCGGCGGCGGGTCTACTGATGTTCCACGGACGCATCGCCGGAATCAGCGGCATCGCAGGCGGCATCTTTCGCCGTCAGGAGGGCGACATTGCCTGGCGCATCATGTTTCTCGTCGGGCTGTTCGCTGCGGGCGTTGCGTGGAGCGCCTTCCGACCGGAAGACTACGCGTTTGGAATCGAACGTTCGACCGCCGCTCTCGTGATCGCGGGGCTCACCGTTGGCGTAGGCACGCAGCTCGGAAGCGGATGCACGAGCGGCCACGGGGTGTGCGGCATTGGGCGCCTCTCGAAGCGTTCCACGGTCGCGACCGTGACGTTCATGGCAACGGCAGCCGTCACCGTGTTCATCGTCAACGAGGTGCTTGGGGGTGCAATATGAAGGTCAAGGTCGGAGCGTTTCTCGGTGGGGCCGCCTTTGGAATCGGCCTCGCGATCTCGGGCATGACCCAGCCGGCGAAGATCGTTGGTTTCTTCGATTTCCTCGGAAGCTGGGATCCTAGTCTCGCGTTCGTCATGCTTGGCGCGCT
>JAHELW010000104.1:0-10609 GCA_024643985.1 Myxococcales bacterium
CGGCACCGCATCCGGTGTGACGTTCTTCACGCTCGAAGACGAAACGGGATTCGTCAACGTAGTCGTCTGGAAACGAGTTTTCGATCGCCACGCGGCTCTTGCGAAAACCGCAGCTCTTCTAGGTGTCACGGGAGAGATTCAAAAGGCCGACGGCGTGATTCATCTGATCGCGAAGTCCCTCTGGGTGCCCGACGTCGCTCTTGCGGAGCAGACCCATCGCTCGAGAGACTTTCACTGAAAGCCGAGCAATCCCAGCTGCACCACCCAGTAAGCCATGATCAGAAGCTGGATCCACTGGAGCGTGCCTCGAACGTTGACCGCCATGACGCTCGTCGACACCACGTGCACGGCCGACTGGGCCACGCGCGCCACGAGCAGCCATCGCGCGAGGGGATCGGTGATCGCGGCATTTCCCGTCGCGATGGCGACCAGCACCAGCGCTGCGAACATCGGCAGGTTCTCGTAGCAGTTCGCGTGCGCTCGGCTGAGTCGCTGCGCGAGAGGTGAGATCTCTTCCTGCCCCGGCGTGAACGCGTTTGCAGGGAACCTGCCGGCAAAGACCAGCACGGTTCGCCAGCCGATGATCCAGATCGACAGGAGCAGCATCCACGCCGTGTAACCGACGAGGGCAAGCGCAGAAGGGGACATCGTTTTCTCCTAATTGCTACGACGCGGGAAGGCCGGACTATACTGAAGCGGCGTACCGCAGAACAAGCGTTTTCGGGGAGGAGCTGCGCATGAAGACACTGGTTTTGACGCGCGCAGAGGTCGAGCGGCTGGCCACGATGGACCTCGCCGTGACGTCGGTCGAATCTGCGTTCGCATCATTTGCTCGGGGCGAAGCGACGATGCCACCGAAGGTCTACCTGCCCATCGAGGATCACGACGGCGACTTTCGCGCGATGCCCGCTCGACTGGGCGATTCCGCAGGCATCAAGTGGGTCAACGTGCACGCTCAGAATCGAAAGCGGCATGGGCTGCCAACGGTGATGGCGGTCTACGTGCTCAACGACCCGGCAAATGCGTTTCCGTTGGCGCTCATGGACGGAACCTCGCTGACGGCTCTCCGAACCGGAGCGGCCGGAGGCGTTGCGTCGAAGCATCTCGCATCCAGCGCCCCGAGAACCGTCGGCTTCATCGGTTGCGGCGTGCAGGCCCGCACGCTCCACGCCGCCCACAGGGTGGTCTTTGCGGAGTTCGAAAGCCTCGTCAACGACCGAAATGCCGCCACGGCTGCGCGTTTCGCGGAGGAAATCGGCGGACGCGCGGTGGGCCTCGAAGAGGCGTGCGCGGCCGATATCGTCTGCACCGCCACGCCGTCCAAGGTCCCTTTCGTCAAGTCGGACTGGGTCACGCCAGGCGCACACGTCAACGCCATGGGTGCCGACGCACCGGGAAAGCAAGAGCTCGAAGCGGAGGTGCTCAGACGAGCCGCCGTGTACATCGACGACATTCATCAGGCAACTAGCAGCGGCGAGATCAACGTTCCTCTCGCGAAGGGCAGCTTCCGCGAAGACGACATCGCGGGCACGCTCGGCGAGGTGGTCGCGGGGACGCGCCCGCCGCCCAAAGCAGGCACCACGACGGTATTCGACTCGACGGGCCTCGCGATCCAAGACGTCGCGCTGGCCCGAGCGGTGCACGACGCCGCGCGCGCTCGAGGCGTTGGCGTCGAAATCGACCTCCTGAGCCTCGACGGGTAGTCTGCCCCCGATGGTGCGAAACCTCTCGTTGGCTTTCGCCATCCTGCTCCTCCTGCCTCTCTCGAGCGCGTCGCAGGCCGTGGCTCCTGCGTTTCTCGGCGAGCCCGACGCGCCGAGAATTGCGGCGCTTCGTGACGGCTCCATCGCCGAAGTCCGAAAAGGAAAAGGAGGCCGAAGCCTCGCGTTTCAGATCGTCCTGGAGGACGGCACCCGAGGCTACTTCAAGCCGAAACAGAGCTTTTCCGCGGCTCACTGGTATTCGGAGGTGGCCGCCTATTACTTGGACCGGGAGCTCGGGCTCGGGCGCGTTCCCCCGACGACCGGCCGAGTGTTCCGCTGGAGCGAGCTGAAAAAGGCGGCCGGCAGCGACGATCGAGTTGGCGAGCTCCAGATCGAGTCGGACGGCACGCTTCGCGGCGCGTTCATCTGGTGGGTTCCAGAGCCGCTCAAACGCGTTCGCATGGGGCGCCAGTGGGAGCGATGGATTCGCGTCCAGCGGGTGCTCCCGATCACGCCGTATCAGCGTCCGGTCGACTATCGCGCCGACTTGAACCGAAGGCCTGGGATCCGGGAGGCGACGGACCCCCACCGGCCGCTTGCAAAGGCGCCCGACGTCGAGCAGCGGCCCGCCGAGCTCTCGGATCTAATCGTCTTCGACTACCTCACACAAAACGTCGACCGTTGGGGTGGCGGCTTCACCAACCTGCGAACCCGCGGTGCAGGCGGAGCGCTGATCTTTCTCGACAACGGCGCCGGCTTCTGGCTCGGCGAGCAGCGCTTGGGACTGATGGAGGCGCGCCTCAAAGCCCTGCAGCGATTTCGCAAGTCGACCGTAGCCGCCGTCCGCGCGCTCGACGTCGATGCGATGGCCGAGCAAATGCAGCAAGACCCGCTTGCGCCGGTCCTGAACGAGAAGCAGCTCGACGGACTCCGGCAGCGGCGGCAAGCGGTGCTCGACCACGTGGAGACGCTGGTCGCGCGATTCGGTGAGGCCGCGGTGCTTCCGTGGTAGATTCGATCGATGGAGGGGCGCCTGCGAATCCCTGCTGAATGGGAGCGTCACGAGGCCTGTTGGCTCGCGTTTCCCTATCGGTCGGACGAATGGCCGCTCAACCTGGCCGCAGCGCAGCGCTCGATCGCGTCCCTCTGCCGCTGCATCGCAGAGCGCGGGAAGGAGCCCGTCCGGCTGCTCGTCCAGAATGCCGAGCTCGAAGCCCAGGCACACGCCCTGATCGGCGCGGTCCCGAGCGTCGAGATCGTGGTCGCAGACTATGGCGATTGCTGGCTCCGCGACACGACGCCGCTGCTCGGACGCGACCCCACCGGCGCGCTCCACGGCGTGCGGTTCGAGTTCAACGGATGGGGCGCGAAGTACGAGATCCCGCTGGACGAAGACGTAGGCCCGTGGCTTCTCGGCCGAATCGGAGCAAAAGAGCTGCGATCGCCCCTGACTTTGGAAGGGGGCGCCCTCGAATCGAACGGATGCGGCACGATTCTCACCACGGCGTCGTGCGCGCTGAACCCCAATCGAAACCCGAGCGCGACCAAAGCCAGCTTCGAGCGCGCACTGAGCGATGTCGTCGCGCTCGACCGCCTCGTATGGCTCGAAAAGGGGCTTGCCTACGACCACACGGACGGGCACGTCGACATGGTTGCGCGCTTCGCGTCTCCCGAAACCGTGCTCTGCATGCGGTCACGCCCCGAATACCCGAACGCGCAGGCTCTCGACGCGATTGCGGGTGACCTTGGAAGAGCCGGTTTCGACGTGGTCGAGCTTCCCGCACCGCCTCGGCTGGCGGCGCCGGACGGAACGCCACTGCCGGCCACCTACTGCAACTTCTACGTCGCCAACGAGGCGGTCATCGTGCCGACCTACGGAGTCGCCGAGGATCGAATTGCGCTCGAGACGCTCGAAGACGCATTCCCCGGCCGAGAGGCGATCGGCCTGAATGCGTTCGACCTGCTATGTGGGGGCGGTGCGTTTCACTGCGTGACGCAACCACAACCCGCTCCATCATGACCTCCGCCGCTCTTTCCATCGGTGTCATCCAATGCGCGCCCTCGGGCGAGCGATCGGAAAACGTCGCTCGCGTGGAGGCTCTCGTGCGGAGCGCCGCGGTGCGGGGGGCCAACGTCATCGTGACTCCGGAGCTCTTCGAGGGACCGTACTTCCCGCAAACCGAGGACGAGCATGCTTTCGAGCTGGCGGCGCCGCTCGACGCGCACCCCACGGTCGAACGGATGCGCGACCTCGCCCGGGAGCTCGACGTCGTGCTGCCGATCTCGTTTTTCGAGCGGGCGGGACAGGTTCACTACAACAGCGTGGCGATCATCGACGCCGGCGGCGCGCTCCTCGGCGTCTACCGAAAGAGCCACATCCCCGACGGGCCGGGCTACGAGGAGAAGTTCTACTTCAGGCCGGGGGACACCGGTTTTCGCGCTTGGAAGACACGCCATGGCACGATCGGCGTCGGCATCTGCTGGGACCAGTGGTTTCCAGAGGCTGCGCGCGCCATGGCGCTCGAAGGCGCCGAAGCCCTACTCTACCCGAGTGCGATCGGGAGCGAGCCCGAAGCGCCCGGCGAAGACACGAAGGCGCCGTGGCAACGCGTCATGCTGGGTCACGCGGTCGCCAACGCCATGCCGGTGGCCGCGGCGAACCGCGTCGGAGTCGAAGGCGGTCTGACTTTCTACGGAAGCTCCTTCATCTGCGACCATCGCGGCGAGGTCTGCGAGGAGCTCGGCCGAGACGAGGAGGGGGTCGCGGTGGTTTCCTTCGACCGGCAGGCCCTGCGGCGCTATCGCGCGAGCTGGGGCTTCTTCCGCGATCGCCGGCCCGATCTCTACGAGGCGCTGTCCGACGATGGATCTCGGAAGTAGCCTCTACGCGATCGTCGACGTGGAAGCGTCGAGGGAACCCGTCGAGCTCGCCCGCCGGGCGCTTTCTGCGGGGTGCGGGATGCTGCAGCTGCGCGCCAAGCGTCTCGACGATCGAAGCTTCGTGAGCCTGGCCCTCGAGCTCCGTACGCTTTGCCGCGAGCGCGGGGCTCCCTTCGTGGTCAACGACCGCGCTGACATCGCGCGGATCGTCGGCGCCGACGGGCTGCACCTCGGACAAGACGATCTCGAAGTCGCCGATGCGCGAAAGGTCGTGGGACGCATGCACATCGGCGTGTCGACCCACAGTCCCGAGCAAGCGCGGCAGGCTGAGCTCGATGGAGCCGACCTGGTCGCGTTCGGCCCCATCTTCACGACCTCGACGAAAGAGAACCCCGATCCGGTCGTCGGGCTCGAGGCTCTGCGCCAGATGTGCCGCGACGCCTCACGCCCGGTGGTTGCGATCGGGGGAATCACCCCCGAAAATGCTGCGGAAACCCTCGGCGCGGGCGCGCGCTACGTCGCGGTGATCTCGGCGCTCCCCCGGTTTTTCGGAGCGGCCTGACCGGCTCAGCGAGCCTCTTCGAAATGCTGTATCGCGGTCTCGATCGCTGCCCCGAGCGCCTGATTGACGAGGGTCGCGGTCGCGTCTTCGCCGTTTCGAAGGGCTTCGTAGTAGCGCTGCCGCTCGGTCGCGTGGATCACCACGGGGGGAAAGCCGGCGCGCATGAGGATGAGGTTCATCACCAGCCGCGCCACCTTTCCACTGTGTCGTGGAAACGGGTAGATGTGCAGCAACTGGTAGTGCGCCTTGCTCGCGATCCGGACCGGGTGCATCGTCTTTTTCGTTTCCGGGTCGGAGAGCCACTGGACGAGCTGCCGCATCCGGTAGCTGATCTTGTCGGGCTGGGAGATCTCGTGAAAGTACAGCCGGTGTAGCGGCATGTCCTTGCGATACTTGGGCGGTCCTTTGCCTTCGAGCTCCTCGGGCGCGAGCTGCGCAAAGAGCTTCTTGATCACCTCGAGGCTCACCGTGAAGCGCCGACGCGTCGACATCTCGCGAATCATTTCGATCGCGCCCATGTGGTTTCGGATCTCGTCGTACACGGGAATGAGCGAGGTGTCGGTCACGACCTCGTTCCGCATTGCGGCCTGGAGCTCGTCCATCGAGTACACGACCCCCTCGAGCGCACTATCGTGATAGATCCACGCGATGTCGAAGCGTTCTTGATACTCGTCGAGCACCGACTGCGAAGCGGCGTCGAGCATCTCGCGAAGCATTCCGACGCGCTCTTCCAAGCTTGGACCCTGAAGCGCTTGAACCAAGTATCTGCCTCCAACTCCGAGGTAGCCGCACGTCCGGCCCCGCGGGGCGGCCGAAGTTAACAGCGCCAACCTAGGGCGTCAACCACGACCGAATCCGGCTAATTCAAAGCCTCCGAGATCGCGCCGCGAAGCCGCATTTTGCTTGGAATTCCGGTAGATGCCCATCGGACGACGCCGGCCCGGTCGACGACGATGACCGTGGGGAGCGTCTTGATGGCGTATCGCCTTTGAACCTCCCCGGAGCGATCGTGCAGCGACGGAAATCGCGTCCCGAAGGCCGCGTGGGCGGCCTGGAGACGCTGCCGGTCGATCGGCTCGACGTTGACGGCGTAGAACGCAACCGCGTCTTCCGAAAACTCGTCCCGGAGATCGTTGAGGATGGGCGTCGCGCGCCGGCAGGCGCCGCACCAGCTCGCCCAAAACTCGAGCACCACCACCTCGTCCTGCATGTCCGAAAGCGTGACGCGCTGCGGACCACCGGGCTCCGCGCCCGCTGCTACCGCGAGGGACAGCGGCGGCGCGGGCTCGCCCATGAACGGCGAAACCGTTCCGCGCGTCATCCACGCGTAGCCTACGATGAACACCAGCAAGAGGACCAGCCAGCTCCAAGCCCGTCGAGGGCGCTCGTTTCCAGGGCTTTCGGTCATGTGCTCAACAGCGGCAGCTCGAGTGTGAAACGCGCCCCGCCTTCGGGCGCACGATCGAGCCGTACCTCGCCTCCATGCTCGAGAACGACCTTCTTCACGATCGCCAAGCCGAGGCCAGTTCCCTCCGACTTCGTCGTGTAGTAGGGGTCGAACACGCGCTCCCAGTTGTCCTCCGTGATCCCGGGACCGTCGTCGCGCACCTCGATGAATCCCGCATCGCCCGACCGGTAGGCACGGACGTAGACCCGACCGCCTCCGGCGCGGTTTGCCGCGTGAACCGACTGGATGGCGTTGCGAACGAGATTGTCGACGCCGCGCTTGAGCATCATGGGGTCCATACGCACGCGAATCGGTTCCGTTGCGGCCGAAACGCGAACTTCGACGGGAGCAGGGCCGTCGTCCCCGAGATCGTCGAGCATTGCGGGCACCGAGGCCTCGATCGCGTGGGCGACCTCGTTCAGGTCCGAAGGCGACAAATCCGCCCGCGGAAGCTTGGCAAACGCGCTGAACTCTCCGACGAGGCGGCGCAGGGTGGCGACCTCTTCTTCGATGATCGCACGCGCGTTTTCGAGCTTGTGGCGATAGGCCTCGTCTCCCCCATCATAGGTCTCATCGAGCTCTTGGGCCGCGAGCTGAATCGGCGTGAGCGGGTTCTTGATCTCGTGAGCGAGACGCCGCGCGAAGTCCTGCCACGCGCCGATTCGCTGCAGATACTCGATGCGGGAACGCGACTCTCGAAGGTCTCGAACCATGTCGTTGAACGCCTGCGTGAGCTCGGTGATCTCGTCGGTCGCGCTCGTGGGCAACGACACGGTCAGGTCGCCGGCGCCCACGCGGCGGGACGCTTCTGCAAGCGCGGCGACCCGGCGGGTCACGCGACGCGAGACGATCGCTCCGATCAGGAACGCGACCAGAATGACGAGAAAGACCAAGGACCCGAACACCCAAACGTAAACGTCCGACACCGAGGCGCTTTGACGTTGGAGCCGCGAGTACACGTCCGCAACTTCACCAGCCTCCTGAAGACGTTCGAAATAGACCTCTGGAACGGTGACGAGGACCGCAATCGCAACCGATGCGCCACCGACGGTTGCCACTCGCTCGCGCGTCGTTTCGCGCGTGGGCTGCTCGCGCGGATCGCGCGGCCGTTTCGCGCTCGCGATAACCGCGCCCTCTCGATCGGTCACGCGAATCTCACGAACGAACGGATATCGCTCGAGCAGCTCCTCGCTCAGCCGACGAAGCCGGGCGGGACCTCGCTTTTTCGCGAGCTCCGCTTCGACCGCCCATTGGATGGCATCGGCCGCCTGCTCCGTGCTCGAACGGAGGGCCATCAGCTGGCCGCGCCGCGCTTCGACACCGTGCACGAGCTCGGCGCCAAACCGTTCGTTGACGCCGACGCTGTACACCTCGCGAAGGGCTCCCTGGGCCAGAAAGACGCTGCCTCCGAGCGCCAAAAAGACAGACAGACCGATCGCGAACAGGATCTTTCGCTCGAACCTGCTCACTTCGGGACCTCCAAGAGCTCGCTGCGAAACTCGACGGTGCGCTCCGCCTTGCAGATGCGGCGGCGGACGATGTTGACGGTGATCGGCCCGACCGGATCATCGCCGGAGGTCGGACGGATCAGCTCGCGGCACTGCTTCTTCGAAATCGGGTTGAACTCCGCGCGTACGAAGAAGTAGATGTCTTTTCCCTTGTTGTGCTCGTAGTGCTTCGGCTCACCGACGAAGAGCCCCTCGACGGCCAAGCAGTGGTCGAGGACGCCTTCGAGCGTCTTGAAGCGCTGGCTCTGCGCACCGATGCGAACGAGATAGCCATCCTCCCAGAGGTCGCGCGTGACGTCGCACCCAAACGTGCGGTGCGCGAGCTGGTAGTTCGAGCCTTTGAAGTGCGCGCTGACGTTGATCCGGAGCCGCTTGCGCAACCCGCTCGAGAGCTCTCGCCGCACGCGTTCATCCGCGAGGTCTTTCGCCGAAAACGAGACCTTGGGCGTGCCGCGGTCCCAGAGAATCTGCATGTCGCGCGCAGGAAGGTGCGACTGCGCGTATGCGACCGCGCTCGTGAAGAGGATCAACGCTACGAGCCAGCGTCTCACAGGCGTATGAACCCCAAGAGCGTGGAGAAACCGACTTGGAACACCCCGACCCGCGTATCGAAACGAAAACCAAAGTCGAAAGTCAGGTCGATCGGATAGCGGGAAAAACCGTCGTATCCGAGGATGCCCGCGCGGGGGTCCCGCAGGTTGGCGAGGGAGAGCAGACCGATCAGCGTGTAGAGATTGATCTCGCGAAGCCCTCGCTCTCGAGCCCGCTCGTAGACGGGGATGTTGTATCCGAGGTCGATCCGCCACGCGAGCTCGCCGAGATAGTTGTTCTCGATCGAGGTTCCGAGCAGATTTGGCGGCGGCCGCGAGTCGAGCTGCATCTCGAGAAAGCGAGATGGGATGAGATCGGTGAGATCCGAGATGTGAAACAGGTAAAAGAACGGCGTGTTGCCGAATGCCGCTCCGCCGAACGCGCCCAACCGAATGGTGTGGTTCCAGGGGAGGCGCCACCACCGCCGCACCGAGGCTTCGAGCTTCAGAAAATCGTAGTCGCTTCCGAGAACGCGCGTCCCGACTAAGACGTCGCCTCGGAACAAGACGCCTTCCTTGGTGATCCCGGGGTCGTCACGCTTGTCGAAGATCAGCGCGAAACGAATCGTCGACACGAAGCTGCGGCCGTCTTGAATCGCGAAGTTGATCGGAAGGATGTCGTTGCCGCGCACCTCGCTTGCGGCCTCGGGCCGGCTGAGCACGCTGACGATGTCGCCAATCCAATCGAGCCGGTAGCGCAACTTGGTGGTGAAGTCCTTCCCCGTGCCAATCACGAAGCCGCCGCGCCGATACCGCACGACGGCGTTCGTGACGATCGACGTCCCCGGGCACGTCGGCATTCCACACGGGACGCTCACGAGCGGCTGATTCCCGAAGAATTCCCGGCCGTTGAGGAAGTACGAGGCGAAGCGAATCCCGTACTCGTCCTTGATCAGCTTGGGGTAGTGGAGATCGACGCGGCCGCCCTGCTGGAACTCGCTCAGGAGGGCAGTGCCTGAAAGCCGGATGCCGAGGCCGGCGAGATTGGTTTCGGTCACTTTGAAGCCGAGCCACGGAAAGAGCGTGCGTCCGCGATCCGTGGTCTCCTTGACGCCTTTCGAGAGGCCTGCAACGAGCTGCTCGATCACGACGGTGTTTCGCTCTTTGACCTCGACGACCATCACGACGTAGCCGCGCTCGGCGCCGCGCTCGAGACTGATGTCGACGCTGTCGAACCAACCGGTTCCCATCAGTCTCCATTCGGTCGCGAGGAGCTCCGGCGATTCCGGATCGAGGAAGTCTCCTGGCTTGAGAGGAACGAACTTGCGGATGAGGCGGGTCTTGGTTCGGCTGTTGCCGCTGACGACGATCCCTTCGAGCACGTAGCGCACCTGCGCCGTTACGTCGTCCCCCTGCTGCGGGTCGCCGGAAACCCCGTAGCGATCGCGGAACTCCGACTCCTCTTCTGCGTCGGGCAGAGGCGTGGTGACGGTGTCACCGGGGCGGTAAGGCGTGCCCTTCGAATCCTCGCCCTGCGCGGCCGCCCAGCCGGGCGACGCGAGAACCACCAGCGCGATCAGGCTCGAAAGCCAGCGTCTTGGTCGCAAACGCGGGCCCACGCGGGCAGACTACTCCAGCGGCGGGAGCGAAGCGAGAAGCCACAGGCAGCCGGCTACGACCACGAAAACCGCGCTGACCCAGGCAAGCGTGCGCCAAAAGCCCATAGGCCGACCGTCGTCTTTGGTTTTCACGGGGCTAGTTGTAGCAGATTCCGAGGCGAACGAGGGCGAATACTCGAGGGTGCTCCAGTCCTCGTTTGGCTCGTCGAGCTCGGGGCTTCCCGGGCGCCGAATAATGCGGATCGTCGCGTCGTCGTCGGCGTCGTCGACGGCGGGGCGCAGCCCGATTACAACGCCTTGCCGCCGATCACCTACGCGTCGCTGGAGATGATGCGCGTGGCGTCGGAGAACGGGGAGTCA
>JAHELW010000104.1:10619-11629 GCA_024643985.1 Myxococcales bacterium
CGCGTCGTCGTCCGCGTCGTCGACGGCGGGGCGCAGCCCGGACACCGGCGTGTCGTCGGCCCGCTCGAGCTCGGCCAGCCCTTCCTCGAACGCCTGTACCAGGGGGAGCTGCGTGGGGTTCTTCGGCGGCCGCTCCGAGGCCGCGTCGCGGAGCGATGGAGGCAGCGTCTCGCGCGGCGGAGGAACGGCGTCCACGCGAAACGTGCCCTCGGTCCATTCGAGCGCGTGCACGAAGTCGGCGGGGGTGCCGCCGTCGATGCTCACGTCGCGAAGCTCGCCCTTCTCGTAGTAGCCGATCGCGAGGCGCCCCCGGTGCTCGAGAAGGAGCCGCCCGGTGAGACCCGCGCTTTCGCAGTAGCGCATCAAGTTGGGTGGCGGATGGACGGCGAGGGAGCCGCGGCGCGTGGTGTCGGTGCCACGCGATACCGGAAGGTGGGGCAGCTTCGGATAGACCGCGAACTGGCCATCCCGCAGCGAAAGCAGCACCTCGAGCGCCCGCTCCTCCTCGGCGCTCGCGCCGTTCTCCGCAACCTGCCCATGGACGAGGTTGATGGTTCCGGAGCCCAGCTCGCTTTCGAACGCCAAGACGCCTGTGGTCCCGATTTCTTCGAGCCCTCCAAGCACTTCGCGAACGCCCTCTTCGGGAATCGCACCTGCGAATACGGCCTCCGCAGCCATGACGTAGTGAAGTGCTTCTGGATAGCCAGGTTGTCAAGCCGCTGTAGAACGGCGGGCGCGGCCCCGAAAGCGCTCTCGATTCGTGATGAATTGTCGACCGAACCGTCCCGGGTTTGGACTGCGATCGAGCGCCTGGCAGGCGCAAACTTTGCGCGACAATCCCCGAAAACGAAAGAAACGCGTCCGCTGATGGAAATGTTGCTCGAATTGCAGGAGGGCCTTGTTTTCACGGTTTTTGCATGGGTAGAGTCGCATTCGATGGGCGGCTGATCACAGGCATGACGCGGCCCTTGCTTCGAGCGGCAAGGAGGGTGCGATGAGTGAACCGAGGG
>JAHELW010000105.1 GCA_024643985.1 Myxococcales bacterium
CCGAGTGAATCGATGAACTCGGCGCGCTCTTCTGCGGGGAGCTGCATGATCTCGGATTCGATGGCGGCGCTGATCACGACCATTGGCACTCCGCGTTCCTCTGCGATCGCACGGACCCTCGCGACCAAGGGATCGCCGTCGACGTCCGCGAGCTGGTCGTCTTTGACGTTTGCAACGAAGAACGAGGGCTTGTTGGTGAGCAAGAACATGTCTCGCAGGATCTTCGATTCGTCCTCGTCGTCGGCCTCGACGGCGGTCGCGGGTTTGCCGGAATCGAGCGCGGCCGCGAGCCGCTTGCAGACGGCGACGGCCTTCATTTCGAAAGCATCCTGGCCTTTTGCCGCACGTTCGGCTTTTTCGAGCCGTTTCTGCACGGTCTCGAGGTCCTTGAGGATGAGCTCGGTCTCGATTGTCTCGATGTCCGCCAGCGGATCCACGCGGTTGTCGACGTGGACGACGTTCTCGTCCTCGAAGCAGCGGACCACGTGAGCCACGGCGTCCGCATCGCGGATGTTGCTGAGAAACGCGTTCCCTTTGCCTTCCCCCTTGGAGGCGCCTCGGACCAAACCGGCGATGTCGACGAACTCCACCGCCGCGGGGACCACCTTTTTCGGCTGATAGAGCTCCACGAGCTGGTCGAATCGCGGGTCGGGCACCGGGACGATGCCGACGTTCGGATCGATCGTGCAGAACGCATAGTTGGCGGCTTCCGCCTGCTTTTCCGAAAGCGCGTTGAAGAGGGTCGACTTACCGACGTTGGGCAAGCCGACGATGCCGACCGACAAAGCCATGGGCCGTGCTTAGCGCGTGCCGGAACCGCAGGCCACTCAGAGGAGCGCAAACCGCGCCAAGACGAACAAGACAGCCGCCAGCACCGCGGTGAACGGAACGGTAATGAACCAGCTCGCGATGATACCGCTCACGACTTTGGTATTGATCGCCCCGATGCCGCGTGCGAAGCCAACCCCGATCACAGCGCCCACGAGCGTATGCGTCGTGCTGACCGGCAGGCCTAGCTTGCTAGCTAGCACGATAGTCGTGGCAGCGCCGAACTCGGCCGCAAACCCCCGCGACGGTGTGAGCTCCGTGATCTTCTTCCCGACCGTAGCCATGATCTTGTAGCCATAGGTTGCGAGCCCGATGACGATTCCGAGCGCGCCAACCAGCAAGACGCGGTGAGGAACGGCGACCTTGGCACCCAAGTCGCCCGACGTTGCACCGAACACGGCGGCCATCGGACCTACGGCATTCGCTACGTCGTTACTTCCATGAGCGAATGCGACGAAGCACGCAGTCAGTACTTGCAGCACGAGAAACACGCGTTCCGCCTGATGGGTCTGGTCGCGGTCCTTCCCGGCGGCGGTCTTTGCGAACTCTCTGAGCAGCGGCACGGACACGAAGCTCGCGATGAGCCCGGCGCCAACCGCAATGCCGAGCGCTGGGCCGAGCGCCAGGTCGAGCTTGAGTGGCTTGAGTCCTTTGAAGAGCACGCTGAGCGCGAGAATTCCGAAAATGGGAAACACCATGATTGGCCCCCAGCCGCGAAGCGCCAGCAGGGGTCGATCGACGTTCAGGATGCGCCGCTTGATGAACACGAAGCCCAGATATCCGAGCAGCCCACCCATGACTGGCGAGACCACCCAGCTGGCGGCGATCTTGCCCATCACCAACCAATTGACCGCGCCAAAGCCTCCGGCGATCAGCCCGAATCCCACGACTGCGCCGACGATGCTGTGGGTGGTGGACACCGGCCACCCCGAGAAGGTCGCAATGTTGAGCCAGAGCGCTGCGGCCAGTAGACAGCAGGTCATGCCGATGGCCACGACCATCGGATCGGTACCGATGGCGGCGACGTCGACGATGCCTTTTCGGATCGTCTTCGTCACTGTGCCACCGACCAACATCGCGCCCCCGAACTCGAAGATCGCGGCGATGATGATGGCGCGCCGCAGCGTCAGCGCTCCGGAGCCGACGGAGGTCCCCATCGCATTGGCCACATCGTTGGCGCCAATGTTCCAGGCCATGTAGAGGCCAGCGATGGCCGCAACCACCAGAACGACTGTCGTCAGCTCCATGAGATTCGGTCTAACCCGCCACGAAAAGACGGAACTGATCTCCGACGTTCTCCGCGTGATTGGCCATGTCGCCGATCTTGTTGAGAACCTTCGTCCACATGAAAACGGCCGCGGGCGCCATCGTGTCTTCTTCCTTGAAAAGCACCTTAGCGCAGCGATCCTGAATCTTGTCTGCTTCGTGCTCCGCCCGGTTGAGAATCGCGGCCTGCTCGAGAACGCGTTCAGCCGGTGGACCGGCGAACCCGGACTCCACGAGATCGTCGATCATGTCGATGAGCTTGGCAGCCTCGCGAATCGTCTCCAGCACCCGTTCGATGAACAGATTCAGGAAAGGCTTCATCTCTTCGGAGACGGTCAAAGGGCGAATCGTGAGGAGCACACCGACGTCCTCGGCGCAGTCAGCAATCGCATCCACCTGGCTGATCAACTTGAGAACGTCCCGGCGGTCTACGGGCATGAGCAGGCGGACCGGCATCTTGGAACGAGCCACGTTCTTCGCGTCGTCGGCCTTCCCCTCCAGCACGCTGATCTCCTTGGCAATGCGTTCCACGCCCGCTTGGTCACCCTTGGCGAGGTGGTCGAGCAAGTCCTGGACGCGCTCGCTCGTTCGTAAAACCTCGTTCATGAGGTCGCCGACCTTCGGCAGGGGGTTTCGGGCAAGCAGGTTGGCAAGCGGTATTCTCATGGCCGGCCAAGCCTCTCATCCTTGCACTCGCGGCTCAAACGGTTCGCCCGACAGCCTCGTTTCTCCCGTGTTTTCGAGGCCGCCGGCGTTGAGACAGCGCCCCGACGGCGTAAGCGCTGGGTTGCCTGCTTGGAACTCCTCCGTCACAGGTTCGTCACACGAGGTGCGCAAACTCGAGACGCGAAGACATGGGCTCGCGAATCCTAGTCGTCGAAGACGAACCAGACCTGGCCGAATTGGTGGCGCTCAACCTTCGTAGCGCGGGCCACGACGTGAGCATTGCGCACGACGGCAGCACGGCGCTCGCGGAGATTCAGCGCGGCCAGCCGGACCTTCTCGTGCTCGACGTCATGCTGCCGGACATCTCGGGCATCGAGGTCTGTCGCCGTTTGC
Source organism: Myxococcales bacterium (assembly GCA_024643985.1). GTDB lineage: Bacteria > Myxococcota_A > Polyangia > Polyangiales > Houyiibacteriaceae > SG8-38. Next base: position 3,154 of record JAHELW010000105.1, read on the forward strand.
GGCGGACCCCTCAGACCGTTCGCCTCCCGGTGATCATGCTCACCGCGAGGAGCGACGAGGTGGACCGCGTCGTCGGCTTCGAAGTTGGCGCCGACGACTACGTGCCCAAGCCGTTTAGCCCGCGCGAGCTGGTTCTTCGCGTCGAAGCGATCCTGAGGCGCACGACGACGACCGTCGAGTCGGAAGGCCCTCAGCTCATCGCGCTCGGGGATTTGGTCATCGACGTTCCGGCCCACCGCGTGGAAGTCGATGGAGAGGAGATTCTCTTGACGGCGCTGGAGTTCCGCTTGCTCCTCGACCTGGCGAGCCGCGCCGGCCGGGTGCAGTCACGGGATGCGCTTCTAGAGCGAGTGTGGGGGTACTCACCCAACGTCGAGACCCGAACCGTCGACACTCACGTGAAGCGACTTCGCGAGAAGCTCGGCGCGGGTGCGAAGCACATCGAGACAGTGCGCGGCGTCGGCTATCGAGCACAGAAGTCCTAGGTTGGTGGTCCGCCGAACCCGGCGTATCCTTTCATGGTGATCCGACGCTACACGCTGCTCGGCGGATTGGTCGCGCTGACGACGATAGCCCTGTATATGAGTCTGCAAGGTGCCGCGGTGCCTTTCGGGGTCGTCTTATTGGCGGGTGTTGCTCTCGGGTCGCTTGCGGGCTGGATGGCATCCCGGCGCGACGCGAAGGATACGCGCCATCTTCAAAAGGTCATCGAATCACTGAGCGACGGGGATCATGGCGCTCGCGCCCGGTTGCGCCGCCGCGGGCAAATCGGAGACCTCGCTCGCGCAATCGACACGCTCGGAGAGCGCCTTTCGAGAACCAGGAAGAAGAGACGCAGGCAAAAGGACAGACTTCGAACGATCCTCGATGCCATGGCCGAAGCGGTGATGGTGACCGACGCGGACGGCTATATCGGGCTCACCAACGAGGTTCTGACTGAGCTGGTCGGTTTCGATCCCGAAGGCAAGACCGCCACCGAAGCAATCCGCCATCCCGACTTGCGACAGGCGATTGAAGATGCGCAGCTCGGGGTGCCCAGGCAGCTAGAGATTTCCATGGACGCAGGACCAGGCCGCTCGGGCCGCGTCCTTCACGCCTCGGTGTCGCCGCTACGTCGGCAGCGCGGCGTCGTCACGGTGTTTCATGACGTGACCGCCGAGCGTGCGGCAGAGCGCGTGCGCCGCGATTTCGTCGCCAACGCCGGACACGAGCTTCGCACACCGCTGACGGCGATACGCGGCTTTGCTGAAACGCTCCGCGAAGGCGGGCTCGACGATCCGGAGTCGGCCAAGGATTTCATCGAAGTGATTCTGCGACACACGAAGCGCCTTGAGGCATTGGTCGACGACCTCGCGGACTTGAGCCGTTTCGAGAGCGACGAGCTCGAGCTCGAGCTCGGGCCGGTGTCCGCCGAAGCACTCGTCCACGAAGTCACTCGCGGCCTGGAAGCTCAAACCAAGAGCAAGCGGTTGACTGTCACCTGCAGCGGCCTCGAACAGGCGCCGCCTGTGATCGCCGAGCAGCGCGCCCTCGAGCAGATCCTCGTCAACCTCGTGGACAACGCGATCAAGTACACCCCGGAAGGAGGTGAGGTGCGGATCGACGCCACGAGCGAGGACGGGAACCTCGTCCTCGAAGTCGCCAACTCGGGGCCCGGGATTCCAGCCAAGCACCTCGACCGTGTCTTCGAGCGGTTCTACCGCGTGGACGCCGGGCGCTCTCGCGAGCTTGGAGGCACGGGCTTGGGGCTATCGATCGTGAAGCATCTGGTGGCCAACATCGGGGCTGGGATCACGGTTGAGAGCGCCGAGGGCTGGACCCGTTTCCGGCTTCGCCTCGCCTGCGCAGATAGCCCCAAGAGCGACACAGACGTGTCACGAGCCTGACACATTGGCCTCGTAACACGCGGCGCAATGACATCGACTCGCATCATTTGTCACGCGCTCGTCGTGATAGGCATCGCCAGCAGCCCCCCCGCTGCTTGGGCCCAGGAAACGCCGAAGTCGCCCGAGAGCGAGGCCCCGTCGGAGGCTGAGGAGCCGACCGTCGACGACGTGATCGAGAGGCTCCCCGAAGACCAGCAGGAAGCCGTCAAAAAGGCGATCGAGGAGGCGGAGTCCCCCGGCGGCACCAAGGTGATTGTGGTTCCACCCCCTGAGCCGCAGACCCGGAAGTACGACCCGTCCCAAGAGACCGACCAGGATGCGGCAGCCGAGGAGCGTGTGCCGGGCCTAGAGCTTCACCCAAAGGGTGAGGACGAGTTGATGGGCGACCACGTCGTCGACCGAGGCGACATCAAGTTCAGGCCCGGCAAGGGTGTCGAGATCAACAGCGCGGACGACGAGTTCCAGCTCCGGATTCGCGTCCGTGTCCAGTTCTTGTGGACTGTGCTCAACGGCGAAGTCGGCCCCAAGGAAGCGGACGAGCCGGACGAGGTCACGAACAACTTCCGAATCCGCCGCGCGCGCTTCGTCTTCCAAGGGCACGCTTTCGGCAAGCACAATCAGTACAAGCTCGAGATCGACCCGCTTCGAGCCGACAACGTCGTCCTCGACTACTACCTCGATTTCACGAAGAACCGGGACATCCAAGTCCGAATCGGCCAGTACAAGATCTCGTCGAACCGCCAACGCGTGATCTCCTCGGGCAACCTGCAAATGGTCGATCGGTCGATCGTCAACGCAGAGTTCACACTCGACCGCGACATTAGCCTCGACATCCGGTCCCGCGACTTCCTCGGCAAAGACAAGATGCGCTACGTCCTCGCAATCTCGACCGGCAACGGGCTCAACAATCCGCAGTTCAGCGACTTTTCGATGGTGTACCTGGTTCGCTTCGAGTACCTCCCACTCGGCATCTTCCGCGACTACAGCGAGGTGGACTTTGCCCGCACCAAGCCGCGGCTTTCGATCGGCGTCGCATACTCGTTCTTTCAGGGTGCGACTCGTGTTCGAGGCATGATCGGGCAGGACTTCGCGGACGGCGGGACTGCCAACTACCACTTCGCGTACGTCGATGCGATCTTCAAAGTGCGCGGCTTCTCCGCGATTACGGAGCTTGCCTTTCGGGAAGGCTACCGCAAGAACATCGGCGACAACACCGAGCCTCCCGGCTGTGACCTCGTTACCGATCCCTCGTGCTCTCTGGTCGATCCGACTGCGCCCCGGAACGGGATCGGGTGGATGATGCAGGCGGGCTACCTCGTACCCAACACCCGCTTCGAGCTCGCGGCGCGTGGCGGGCTGATCAAGGCCATCTCCACGAGGCGCGCCACCAGCCTGGCCGACCGCTACGCGACCACCTTTTCGCTGAGTTGGTACTTCGCCCGGCATCCCTTCAAGATTCAAGCCGATGTGTCTCAAATCTGGAACGCCGATCAGGAGCGGTACCTGGACGGTGCGACGACCTTCCGCTTGCAGCTCCAGGCATCTCTCTAAGCTCATCGGCGTCGCGGCCGTCGCAGGGTGCTGCATCGTCGCCTCGTGCAAGCAGCCCCCGAGCAGTCGGTCTGCAAATGACGTTCGTATCGTTCGAACGGAGCCTCGCTGCGAGACGATCGGGGTCGTCGAGGGCTCGGGAGGCAGCGAGAAGAGCGCCCGCGACAGCGCCCTCGAGCTTGCCGCAAGCCGCGGGGCTACCCACGCCCGCATCGACAGCGCGCATCCCGACCTCGAGGACGGCATGACCTTCGTTGTGACCGCCAAGCTCTACCGCTGCCCATCGGCCGACGAGCAGTTCCCTCCCGACGGCTATCGCTGAACAGACGCGCTAGCCGTGGCCGTGCCGCACGTCACGGCCTTCCACCGTGAAGATCACCATTTCGGCGATGTTCGTGGCGTGGTCTGCGATTCGCTCGAGGTACTTCGCGCAGTTGCAGATGCGCATCCCGTCGGGGATGCGTTCCGGGTCGTCTTTCATGTATTCGAGGCACAGCTTCATCACTTCGCCGTAGATGTCGTCCACGGCGTCATCCTGCGAGAAGACGTCGCGGGCGAGGCTCGGGTCCTCTTCGACGAGCGCGTTCAGGGCATCGCGAAGCATCGCGCCGGCGCGGCGCCCCATCTCGGGAAGCTTCGACCCGGGCGGGCTCAAGCCGTTCGCCGGTTCCATCTCGATCACTCGCTCCGCGATGTTGACGGCCTCATCCCCGATACGCTCTAGGTCGGTCGAAGCTTTGACTGCCGCAACCGCGAACCGAAGATCACGGCCGACGGGCTGCCGCAGCGCGAGAATCCGGACCGCCAGCTCATCCACCGCCAGCTCGTCCTCGTTCATGCGGCGATCGGCCTCCATCACCTCATTCGCCGCCGCTTCGTCCCGGTCTTCGAAGGCTCGCACCGCGAGGCCGATCATTTGTTCGCATCGACCCCCCATCGCGAGCAGCCGATCCTTCAAGATACGCAGCTCGGCCTCGAATTCCTGATGGGTGTGGGTCCTCATCGGTTGGCTCGACCGTGCCATTATCCAAACCTACCGGAAATATACTCCTCGGTGCGCTTTTTTGACGGCCTCGTGAACATCACGGCGGTGTCGCCGTGCTCGACGAGCTCACCCATGTAGAAAAACGCCGTGAAATCACTGACCCGGGCCGCCTGCTGCATCGAGTGCGTGACGATCACGATCGTGTACTCCTCGCGGAGCTCACGGATCAGCTCTTCGATTTTGGCGGTCGCGATGGGGTCGAGCGCCGACGCCGGCTCGTCCATCAGGATCACCTCCGGCCAGACCGCCAGGCAGCGCGCGATGCACAGGCGCTGTTGCTGTCCGCCGGAGAGCCCGAGCGCCGAGCTTTGGAGTCGGTCCTTGACCTCATCCCAAAGGGCCGCGCCCTTGAGCGATTCTTCCACCCGGCTGGCGATGAGCTCGTTGTCCTTCTCGCCGCCGATGCGGAGCCCGAAGGCAACGTTGTCGAAGATGGATTTGGGAAACGGGTTCGACTTCTGGAACACCATGCCGACGCGGCGCCGGACTTCGACTGGGTCGACGCCTCGACCATAAATGTCCTCGCCGTCGAGCAGGATCGTTCCCTCGATACGGCAGCTATCGATGGTGTCGTTCATGCGGTTGAGCGCGCGCAAGTACGTGCTCTTGCCGCAACCCGAAGGGCCGATCAGGGCCGTAACGCTTCGATCCGCAATGTCCAGGTCGACGTCTCGGATCGCATGGTTGGCATCGTAGAAGACGTTGACGTTCTTCGTCTCCATCTTCACGTCGATCGAAAGCTCTGCAGCAGGTTCTGGCGATTCGCTCATGTTCGAAGGGCCGCGCGCGAACGGGCGCGGATGACCACCGCCATCAAGTTGAGCGAGAACGTGAGGACGAGCAACACGAGCACGGTGCCGAAGAGCGTCGGTCTGGCCGCGTCGACGTTCGGCGACTGGGTTGCGAGCGCATATACGTGATACCCCAGATGCATGAACATGTCGCGAAGGTCGGTCGGCAGATACGGCAGGAAGTTCGCGGCTCCGCAGAAGATGATCGGAGCCACCTCTCCCGCGCCGCGGCTGACCGCCAAGATCACTCCGGTGAGGATCCCGCCTTTGGCGTTGGGAAGGACGATCTTGTACACGGTCTGAAAGCGCGTCGCCCCGAGGGCCAGTGACGCGTCACGAAGCTCGCGCGGGACCGTCCGGAGCGCTTCCTCGGTCGTCACGATCACGACGGGCAGCGTGAGCACAGCAAGGGTCAAAGAGGCCCATAGAATCGAAGGTTTGCCCCACACCGGGGTGGGCTCGTCGTAGAGCACGGCGTCGATGCCTCCCCCGACGAAGATGATGAAGAAGCCGAGCCCGAAAAGGCCAAAGACGATCGAGGGAACGCCAGCCAAATTGTTCACGGCAATCCGTACCGCTTTGGCCATTCGCGACCGTGGCGATGCATACTCGCTCAAGTAGATCGCCGTCGCGATGCCGACTGGGACACCTGCCAGCGTCATCAGCAGGGTCATGAACACCGTGCCGTAGATCGCTGGCCAGATGCCGCCGGTGACCATGTCGGCGCCTGGGCTCTCGGTGAGGAACTCGGCGGTGATGACGGGCGATCCGTACCAGAAAATCTGTCCGAGTAAGACTGTCAGCAGCAACAAGATGATCGCCAGCGCGATGCCCGTGAGTGCAGCGAGCAACCAGTCTTTCTTGGTGTGTCTCATCACGACGCCGTCAGTCTCTTGTGCAGTCTTCGAATCACCAAGTCGCCGATGATGTTCAGAACGAAAGTCACGGCGAAAAGCATGACGCCGAGCAAGAACAGAACACGCCAGTGGGGGTCTCCCTGTGCGACCTCGCCGAGCTCTGCGGCGATGGTGGCCGTCACGGTCCGGACGCTCGTCGAGAAGTCGAAAAGCTCCATCACCGCGGCGTTCCCCGAGGCCATCAGCACGATCATCGTCTCCCCGATTGCCCGGCCAAACCCGAGAATGATCCCAGCGGCGATTCCCGGGATCGCTGCGGGCAGCACGACTCGGAGCGCAATCTGGTACTTCCGAGCTCCGAGAGCGAGGGCCGCTTCGGTCAGGGTCTTTGGGACGCTTTGGATGGCGTCCTCGGAGATCGTGAAGATCACGGGTACGATCGTGAGCGCCAAGCCGATCGCGGCCACCACTGCGTTGAGCCGAAACTCGAAGCCGAAAGTCGCTTGTGCCCACGAAGCCAGGACCATCAACGCGAAGAAACCGAGCACGACTGACGGAATACCGGCCAACAGCTCGATCGCCGGTTTGACGACCTCGCGCACGGCTCTCGGGGCGTAAAGTGCGATGAACATCGCGCAGCCGACGCCTAGCGGAATGCTCATCAGCATCGCCAGGAGGGTCACCTTCAACGAACCGACGAATAGAGGAACCACGTTGAACTTCGCCGGCTCGCCGACCGGTTGCCAGACGAAGACGGGCTCGTCGTAGCCTCTCCACTCCTTCGCCAAGAAGAGGTCTTGATGCTGGACCTCCTCGGCAAACTCCGCTTCCCAGAGCATCGGCACGGCTTCGCGCGCGATGAACACGAAGATCAGCGCGATTGCCGCGATCGCGGTCAACGCCATCACTGCAATCGCACGCTCCGCCACGAGATGCCACAGCGGGGTACGAAACGAGCTCGCGAGCTTCGAATCGACCCGTCTCGGACGCAGGGTGATACGGCGACGGACCTTCCGCGAGCTAGCGTGCTCGCCAACGTCGATTGCTCGCTCGGTCACTTCGCCGCCGTCGTTTCCGTTTCCTTGGGAAGCGGGTAGTAGCCGACACCTTCGACGACACCTTGACCGTCTTCGGAGAGCACGAAGTCGATGTATTCCTTTGCCACGCCGGTCGCCTCACCTGCTGTGTACACGTTGAGGAAGCGGGAAAGCGGGTACTTCCCGCTCGTCGCGTTCTCCATCGTCGGCTCCACGGGGTCCCCATCGGCCGGGGCGACCTTCACCGTACGAACACCCCCGGCGTATGCGATTCCACCGTAGCCTATCCCAGCCGGATCTTTGCTGACCGCATTGATGACTGCGGCCGTGCCTGGAAGCGTCTGCGCCCGTGCGGCGAAGTCTTCATTGTCGAGCACGTGTTCCTTGAAGTAGGCGTACGTGCCGGAGTTGTTTTCGCGACTGTACAGCACGATCGACATGTCCTCGCCCCCGACCTCCTTCCAGTTGGTGGTCTTGCCGCGAAAGATCGCCTTGAGCTCGGGAATCGTCAGCGATTCGATCTTGTTGGACGCGGGCACGTACACCGCCAACGAGTCGAGCGCGACGTGGAACTCCTGGGCTTCGACGCCTCTGCGCTTTGCGAGCTGCTTCTGTTCCTTGGCTTTGATCGGCCGGCTCGCGTTTGCGAGGTCGGCCGTTCCGTTGATGAGCGCCGCAATCCCCGTACCGGATCCGCCGCCAGAAACCTGCACCACCTTGCCCGGATTGGCCTTCATGAAAGCTTGCGCCCAGTTCTGGGCGAGGATCACCATCGTGTCAGACCCCTTGATGGTCAGCGTTCCGCTGGCGCGCGTCGCCATTTTCTCGTCCGAGCCGCCGGCCTCGTGTCGGCTCTTCCCCGAGGTGCACGACGCGGCCAACGAGGCCGCGAGAACCAACAAAACCCAATGATTGCGATGCGCTTTTTTCAATGTCCCTGCTCCAATCGCCCCGACTCTGAGCCGTGAATGTGACAGCTGCGTGACAGCCCAGCGACGACCCGGCGTCACCTGCCGTTCCCGGTCCGCGACACGGGACTGCCACCAACTCTCGCCGTTGCCGTTTGTTCACAATCCCGACACCCCAGGTCCCGCGGTCCTGGCGTATGTTCCTCCTCACCCCAACACCATTTGCCAAGAACGCATATCCAACCACGCAGCCCCGGCTGTCGACAGGCAGCCGGGGCGCTTATTTGGTGGTCCTTGGGTCCGTCTCTCGCTGAGCTATGCTGAAGCGTGCTTCGCCTCGTCGGTGCCCTGCTGGTGTGGTCCTTGTGTGCCAGCGGGGCGCACGCGCAGG
>JAHELW010000276.1 GCA_024643985.1 Myxococcales bacterium
AGCGAGGGCGAGCCGGTGGCCGACCTCATCGAAGATCCTTGGAAGACGATTCGGTGTCCCAAGGGGCGGGAGCTTTGCGTCGTCCAGTTCGAAGACCCTTCGCACCAAGAGCTCGGACGGGACCTTCTCTACTACGTTCGCGCCATTCAGGAGCCGACGCCCACCGTCAACGCGGGAGGCCTCCGCTGTAACGGCGAGCAGTGCGAGCCCTGCTACGGCAACTTCCGCACGTCCACCAAAGACGACTGCCTCGTCGATGCGGAGGAGCGTGCGTGGTCGTCGCCGATCTTCTTGAACGCTGGTTCGGAGCCATGAGCCGGCCCTGGCTCCTCGCGGGGGGCATGCTTGCGGGCGCCGTGCTCGCGGTCTTCTACATCGTGCGCGTGCCCGATGCCGTGGCACCGGATGCTGATGCCGTGGCCTGGGTGAACGACCGTCCGATTTCGCGAGAGTCCTACGAGAGCGCGCTTCGAGCGGTCGCGGGTGACCGAAAGTCTGGCACCCTCCAGGCGGGCGACCGGGACCGGGTTCTCGAACGGCTGATCGATCAAGAGCTGCTCATCGACCGTGCGATCGAGCTCGGCTTGCACGAACGAGACCCTCAGATTCGAAACCAGCTCGCGACGGCGATGATCGACTTTCTCGTACGGCGTGCCGAAGACGCGGCAGGCGCGGCGAAAGAGTCCGAGCTGCGCGCCTTCTACGAGGAGCAGCGCTTTCGTTTCGAGCGGGCGGCGCAGTACCGCGTCGCCGTCGAGGGTTCGGCCGTGCCTCTGCCCGGTGGTTTTCTGCTGAAAAAGGAGGTCGAGCAGCGCCTAGGACCGACCATCGCCGATCGCGTGGCCGAGCTTTCCGTCGGAGACTCGATCGCGGTCGGCGAGGGAGGGGACGCTTACACCGTCACGCTTCTCGAACGGCGCGGCGGAGAGGCGGTACCGTTCGAAGAGGCTGAAGACGCGGTGCGGGGTGCCTACTCGCGGCATCGAAGCGAAGTCGCAGTTCGTGAGTTCCTCGAGCTCGCCCGCAGGCGAACGGACATCGTCGTGGAGCTCGATTGATGCGGCTGGTCTTGGCGGTGCTGCTGTGCGCGTGGTCGCTGCCCGCGTCGACGCATGCCCATCAAAAGAGCGTTTCCTACTCGAAGTGGACGCTCCTCGACGGGGGCGCGATCGCACAGGCCCGTGTCCGGTGGCTCGAGCTCACGTCGCTTCCCGATCTGGCAGCGCCGGACAGGTCTTTCGACCGTTCCCGTCTGCTCGACTACTTGCAGGAGCGGCTGGTGCTCGAGACTGCCGCCGCGCCCTGTGAGGCAGTCGCGGCCAGCGAGGTTTGGCTGCCGGCCGAAGAGGGCTGGGCGCGCGTCGAATGGCGCGTTCGCTGCGTGGGGGAGCCTACGTCGCTCGAGAGTCGCCTCTTCACGTCGCTCACGAACCACGTTCATTTCGCGACCGTGCTCGGAGACCGGGCGGTCGACGTCGTGCTCTCTCCGGCTGCACCGCGCGCCGCCATCGCATCGACCGGCGGCGAAGCGGCTCCACCGACTATCGCGGGCTACGTCCGGCTGGGAGTCGAGCACATCCTCACCGGCTGGGATCACCTCGCATTCCTGCTGCTCCTGGTCGTCGTGGCCCGCCGGGTGCGCGACGTGGCCGTGCTCGTCACCGGTTTCACCGTGGGCCACAGCGTCACGCTCGCAGCGGCCGCGCTCGGGCTGGTCGTGCCGCATGGTCGCGCGGTCGAGGCCACGATTGCAGCCTCGATTCTCGTCGTTGCGCTCGAGAACACCGGGATGGAGCGCGTGCGCGGTGGGCCGCTCGTGATTCTCGGCGCGCTCGTGCTCTTCGCTTTGGGCGCAACGTTCGGGGGCCTTCCCGCATTCTGGGGGATTGCCGTGTTCACCGCGTGCTACTTCGGATTGCTTCGCACGCTGAGCGGGGCGCAGAGGCTCAGATGGGCCGTCGCTTGCCTCTTTGGCTTCGTTCACGGCCTCGGCTTTTCGGGCGTGCTCCTCGAGCAGGCGCTTCCGAGCGGTCAGCTTCTCAGGGCGCTTCTGGGCTTCAACGTCGGCGTGGAGCTCGGTCAGCTCGCGATCGTCGTCTTGATTTGGCCGCTCTTGCGATGGGCGGCGAACCGGGGCTTCGAGGATGCGGTGGTCGATGCGACGTCGGTTGCAGGCGCCGCGGTCGGCACGTTTGCGCTCGTCGTGCGGGCGTTCGGGTGAACGTCAGACGAAGAACGGCCCGGTGACTTCGTAGGTGATGCCGCTCATCCCGAGTAGGTCGAGCCCTTCGGGTCCCCGCTGCGAGCTGAAGTAGAGGCGTTCGAGCCGTGGGCCGAAGGCCGGGCCGGTGATCTCGGAGCCGTCTTGCCCGACGATCTGAAGGAGCGGCACGATGCTTCCCTCTGCGGTCAACGCGACGATCTGCATGTCATCGCCGTCCTCCGCGACGATCACGTCGCCCGCCGGCGTCACCGTGAGGTTGTCGACACCTCGGAGAATGGGTGTGCTCGAGGTCGCCGCGTCGTAGAGAATCGTCAGCATGGACGTCAGCGTGTCGTATGCCCACACGCGGTTGTCGCCCTTCGTCGTGAAGTAGATCACGCCCCGATGGTTCCAGATACCTTCGCCGCCGTCGAAGGGCGTGCTGTCTGCCACCTGCATGCGCGTGGGCTCGCTTGCGGCGCTCGGGTCGGGAACGGGAAGCCACTCGACCATGCCTTCCGGACCGTCACCGAGGACCCGGGCTACCTGGAGCTCGCCGGCGCTCAGGTCCTCGGGTGCGTCGTAGACGAAGCGATAGAACCGGCCGTCGCCCATGTCTTCGGTCATGTAGACGTGCTGGTTGAGCTCGTCGACGATGGCGGCCTCGTGCTCGAAGACTCCCATGGCCGACCG
>JAHELW010000106.1 GCA_024643985.1 Myxococcales bacterium
CGGGCTGCGCGCCAATCGCCGGTGGTTGCTGTCGTGGCGATTGTCACTTGGCACGTCCGCTCCGACCTAGGCGATAGCGTGGGGGCGGTGGGGTGGGACCAACTGACCGCCGAAGGCGTCCCAGCGTTTTTTCCGAGCCCCTAGGCAGACGTCTTGCCCCTCCACAGCAATCAGTGGGCAGTTGGCGTCGCGGGCCCCGGGCCCCGGGTCGAGGGCCCGATCGCGTTTCCGTCCGGCCCGAGGACCTGGGCCCTAGGCCCGAGGCCCGAGAGAAACTCAAACACGCCGGGCCGCGAGCCCGCAGGGTAGCCCGACCAGCCCGCATGACACGCGGGGCGGCAACGCGCTTGCAGAGGAGAATCGGTCGGGATGCCCAGCACAGCGAGTGGGGGCGAGCGTAGCGAGCGGGCACCCACTCGCGAGCACGGGCGTCGCGACCGATTCTCCGGCCTTGCGGGACACCTTTGCAGGCGCTCCCGCTCCGCGCAGGCCCGCGTCGCGTTTTTTCCGAGCCCCGTATGCGCGGCAGCGCTGCTCTAAACCTGGGTTTTCGCGGTGTGGGTCGTAAGTGGTTGGAATCAGGCGGGTTGGGGAGGGGGATCCTGTCCCCGTGCTTTTGCGCTAGGCTTGCGCGCGATGGAGAAGATGCCGGCGCCTGAGCTTCCTGCGTGGATCGCGAAGGAAGTTCCTTTCACGCGCTATCGCTTAGCCGTCGACGAGGGCCTCCGCATGCACGTCATGGAGACCGGTCGCGGGCTTCCGGTGCTGATGGTGCATGGAAACCCGACCTGGGGCTTTCTCTATCGAAAAGTCGCCATGTGTCTTCAGGGGCAGGGGCTTCGGCTGATCATGCCCGATCTCGTCGGCTTCGGTTTCAGCGACAAGCCGCGCGACATGGCCGCCCACACCATTCGCAATCACAGCAAGTGGCTTGGTTCTCTGATCGACCAGCTCGACCTGCGGGACGTGATCCTGGTTTGCCAAGACTGGGGAGGCGCGCTCGGCACGCACCCATTTACGACGCGCCGCGATCGGCTCGGGGGCATGGTCGTTTTGAACACCGTTCTCGATGCGCCATCCCCCGGGTTCGAGCCGACGGCGTTTCATCGGTTTTCGCATCTGCCGCTGGTGAGTGACTTCGCGTTTCGCGTCCTTCCGCTTCCTCAGGCGGCGCTTCACCTCGCGCAGGGCGACAAGTCCACCATTCGTGGAAACGTCGCCCGAGCGTACCGCTACCCGTTGCGGCACATCCGCGATCGGGTCGCGCCGCTCGCAACCGCGCGCATGGCGGTCGACCGAATGGACCATCCCTCGATTCCGGCCCTCGAAGAGTGCGCGGCGTTCGTCGAGAGCTTCGACGGCCCGAAGGCCATGGTTTGGGGCCGTCGCGATCCGATCCTCGCGCGCGCGCTGAAACGCACGAAGGCGCTGCTGGGTGATCCACCGGTCACCGAGACGCAGGCCGGGCACTTCCTTCAGGAGGAGGTGCCTGACGAGATCGCAGCCGCCGTGCTCGACGTGAGTCGTCGGCTAAGCCGCGCTACGGCCGAGGCCGCGCAGAATCAACCGTAGGGCTCCGAGAAACCGCTCTCGGTGTGCCGTCTGCGAGGGAATCGTGCCGCCGAGCCAGGTGACGAGCCCGAAGTAGTGCGTGCTGAAGAGCTGCTGTGCAACCTCCATCGGCTCGACCGAGGGGTCCAGCTCGCCCCGCGTGCGCGCGCTTTCGACCAGGCTCGCGATTCGCTTCACGAGCTCGAACGTCCATGCCGCCGATTCAGCCCGCTGTGCGCCGTCGGTGAACAACAGCTCCTTGACGAAGATGCGACTGAGCCGCCGCTCGCGCGCGTAGCACTCGGTGAGCGCATCGAACACGTGGAGGAGCTGACGCTCCAAGCGCGAAGCGGGGATCGTCTCGAACGCTCCGGTCGCGGCGTCGTCGATCTGCCGTTGCATCAGATGGATGAGCAGGCACCTCTTCTCGGGGAAGTAGTTGAACAACGTGCCCGCAGCGATGTCGGCCGCGTCCGCGATCTCGCGCGTGGACGTCGCCTCGTAGCCCCTGCTCGTGAAGAGCTCCCATCCGGCCCTCTCGATTCGCCCGAGCGTCTCTTCCTTGCGGCGTGTGCGGCGGCTCATGCGTTCCACGAAACCGAATGTCGTCGCGCCCGCCTGGCGCACCAACTTTTCCGCAACCGCGCAAACGTTTTGCAGATCACAGAACGTTCAGTTCGCCGTCACCCGACGCGTGTTCACTCTAGTCAGGGTTAAGTGCGCGTGGTACCTCCACCTACCTTGTCCCATGCTTCCCTCAAAGGCATACAAAGCCCTATTTGTAGCCCTTTTGGGCATAACCCTCGGCTGCGGCGACGCGGGTGAAGCGACGACGCTGGGCGACGTAAATGCTTCCACGGCTGCCGTCGTCGGCGGCTGGGCTGCGACGGGCGACCAGATCTTCGCGACCGTCGAGATCCGCCGCGTGGGCGCTTCGTTGGGTTTCTGCTCGGGCGCGTTGATCTCGCCCTCGATCGTCGTCACGGCCGCGCACTGCGCCGTCGTCGAGCCCGAACAGGGGGTCGTGCACCCGGCCGATCCTGCGACGCTGCTCGTTGCTGCGGGCCATCTTTCGAGTCGTTCGGTCACCCAAGAGATGACGCGCCGGGTCGCCGGTATCCGCGTGCACGAAGGCTACGACCACGACTTCATCATGGGACGGAGCCGTTCGGGCGCCGGCCAGGGGGGGATCGGCGCGCCCGACGACATCGCGCTGCTCTTCTTGGCGCTGCCTTTTGAAGACCTCCCGTTGGCACCGCTCTTGACGCCCGAGCGCGAAACCGAGCTCGTCCGCCATGGTGACGTCGGATTCGTTGCCGGCTATGGCATCTACGACTTCGACGACAAGCTCACCGGGGAGCTCTACATCTCCGATGCGATCATCGACATCATCGGACGACAAGAGCTGCTGACGCGACGAAGCGATCAGCTCGGCGACTCTTGCTTCGGGGACTCCGGTGGCCCGCTCTACGTTCCGACGGAGGACGGCGACTTCCTCGTGGGTTTGGTCTCGCGCGGAAGGTCCGACGTCAGGCGGGACTGTGGAGACGGAGGCGTGTACACGCTGCTTTCCGCGCACCTTCCTTGGATCGCGCAGAGCGCCGGGGCCGACTTCGAGCCCAGAATCGAAGTTGGTGACGCAGATGTTTCTTTTCTCGCGGAAGGCGCCGGGCCGATTCGCGCGCCCAAAGGCGGCTCCCTCCAGCGCACACGCGGGTGCTCCGCCTCGCCCCCGGGGGGCGCGTCACCCCTATTGCCGCTCGTCCTATTGCTCTGTTCCGCCTGGATGTCGCGTCGATTGTCACCCAAGTAGCTCTGCCCTACAGTCGGCGCAGCGATGACGCCGCCGCAGCAACATTCGCAGACTCGACTCACGAAGATCGTCTGCACCATCGGACCCTCGACTCGCTCGTCCGAGACGCTCGCGGCTCTTGCGCGTGCAGGAATGAACGTTGCTCGGCTGAACATGTCGCACGGCGATCACGCTTCGCACCTCCAGGTCATCCGAAACCTCAAGAGCCTCGGCAAGAAGCTTGCCCACCCCGTATCGATCTTGATGGATTTGCAAGGTCCCGAGATTCGCACGGGCGAGCTGGCGGAGAGCCTCGATCTCAAATCCGGCGACGTCTTTTATTTCAGCGTCCTCGCGGACGACGCCGAGGAGCGTAGTGTTCACGTCAACTATCAGGACCTCGTGAACGATCTTCGCGTCGGCGAGAGAGTGACCGTGGACAACGGCCTCATCAACCTCGAGGTCTTGGAGGTCTCCGAGCACCGGCTGAAGTGCCGCGTGCTCGATGGCGGCACTCTTGGCTCGCGCAAGCACGTCAATCTTCCCGGCGTCCGCGTCAACTTGCCGTCCATCACCAGGAAGGATCGAGAAGACATCGAGTTCGCGATCGAGCAAGACGTCGATTTCATCGCGCTTTCCTTCGTCCGAGGCGTCCAAGACGTGCTCGAGGTTCGCGAAATCGTCGACGCCGCTGGCGGACATCAACGCCTCATCGCCAAGATCGAGAACGAAGAGGGGGTCGACAACTTCGATGCCATTCTCGATGCCGCAGACGGGATCATGGTGGCGCGCGGAGACCTCGGCGTAGAGGTCGCTTTCGAAGAGCTTCCCGTGCTGCAGCGAGACATGATTCGATGCTGCGCCATCGTCGGAAAGCCGATCATCGTGGCGACTCACCTACTCGAGTCGATGATCGACAACCCGCTGCCGACGCGGGCCGAGGTCACCGACGTGGCAAATGCCGTCTACGAGCAGGCCGATGCAGTCATGCTCAGCGGAGAAACTGCGGCAGGCAAGCATCCAATCCGGTGCGTCGAGGTGCTCGATACGATTGCTCGCCGAATCGAGGTGCGACCCGGCCTCGACTTCTACAAAGAGCGCCCCTCGCCCGAAACACAGCGCGCACACATCGCTCAAGGTGCGTGCCGGCTCGCCGACTCCCTCGATGCCAAAGCGATCGTCGTAATGACGAGGCGTGGGCAGTTCGGACAGCTCGTGGCTAGCTATCGGCCCCGACGCGCGATCATCTACGCGTTCACCAACATGAGCACGACTCGGCGCAAGCTCTGGCTCAATCGCTCGGTCGTCCCGTTCCGAATGAACCTGTCGAGCGATCCCGAAAAGACCATCGTGAACGCCCTTGCAAAGCTCCGGGAGCGAAATCTGATCCAATCCGGAGAACCGGTGGTCGTCGTGTCGGACGTGGCCACCGCCACGGGCGATTTGGTGACCAGCATACAAGTTCGCGTCTCCGAGTAGCGTTCGGCCGCGTTTCGCCTTATCTAGTAGAGGATGCGTGCGCGCGCGTACTTGCTCTTGATGCTTGGCTTCGGCATCGGTTGCGGTTCGTCGGAGGGGGCTTCGGTCGCCGGTCTGACCGCGCCCGTGGTTTACGGTGCCGACGACAGGCGTGAAGTCTTCGCGCACCCGAACGAAGAGCTCCGCCGGATTGCACGGGAGTCCATCGTTGCGCTGATTCCGACGTCGCGCATCACGCGAGAGCTTTCCGGAGAATATTCACTTCGACAGTCCCTTCTGAAAGACGAACGAAACCTCTGTGAGGACGAGCTCTTCGCCGACCAAACCGTTGCGGCTTCGTGCTCCGGGGTGCTGATCGACGACGATCTCGTTCTCACCGCGGGCCACTGCATCAGCAGCGCAACGCCATGCAGCTTTTTCAACTACGTCTTCAACTATCACCTGGAGGGTCCGGACGAGCCTCCAGTGATTCGAGACGAGGACGTGTACTCGTGCAACCGCGTCCTTCTCGACGCGGATTCGAGCCAGCTGACCCCCGACTACGCGATCATCGAGCTCGATCGCCCGGTCGAAGGCTTGCACGCACCGGCACTGATTCGCCCGGCGTCCGTGGTTCCCGAGGGCGAGCCGGTCTCCATGATTGGCTTCGGAAGCGGGCTGCCCGCGAAGATCGACGCCGGCGCAGCGGTAGCCGATGCGCGGGCTGAGTTTCTCGACTACTTCGTCGTCAACCTCGATGCCTTCGAGGGACATTCGGGGAGCGCCACCTTCGACTCGGACGATCGGCTCGCCGGCATTCTGCTCGGTGGACGCGTCCCGGACTACGTCCCATCTCCCGGCGAGAGCTGTAGCCGCGTCAATGTCTTCCAAGACCAAGAGGCGGGCGAGCTCGTGCACAACATCGCGCCGATCATCGCGGCGGTTTGCGAGGAGGGGCTCGTCGGCGAAAGCATCTGCGACCCCGAGGCATGTGACGGGGAGCCCTGTGGAAAGCACTCCGTGTCGTCGAATGGCAATCCGGGCAGTGGGCCATCGGGTCCCGTACCGACGGCCGGCGGCTCGGGCTGCAGCGCAAGCATTCCTCGGAGCGAGGCGCCTTGGCTCGGATTTTTGCTCGTGTTTGCGGCGTGGCGGCTCAGGCAGAGAGCCGCTTGACGACCTCGAGTGCTTCGCGAACGTGTTTCTTCGCGTTGAGCTGTGAGTTGAACACGTGCTGCACCTCGCCCTCGCGGTCGATCACGTAGGTGACGCGTCCGGGCAGAAGGCCCATCGTCTTGGGCACGCCGTATGCTTTTTGCAGACCCTTGTCGCGGTCGCTGACGAGCAAGAAGGGGAGCCGATGGTTTTCCGCAAAGCGCTTGTGGCTCTCGTCGCTGTCCTGACTCACGCCGATGACGACGGCGCCGGCGTCGACGAAATCCTCGAAGCTGTCTCGAAACGTGCATGCCTCCGCGGTGCATCCGGGTGTCTCGTCTTTGGGATAGAAATAGAGAACGACCGTCTTCTGCCCGCGAAACTGGGACAGCGTGATCTCGTCTCCGCGCTGGGTCTTCTTCGTGAAATCCGGGGCCGTCGCCCCCACACCGATGCCTGTCATGCGTCGCCTCCGCGCGGAATCTAGCGCCAGACCGCCGGTCAGCCAGATTTGACTTGAAAAAAGTGAAACACGTTCTATTTTTCCGACATGGATGACCGGTTTTGCACGGCGCCGATCCCGAACGGCTGGTTTCAGATCGCGTATTCCGACGAGATCAAGCCCGGGGACGTCAAGCCCCTGCGCTATTTCGGCAAGGATCTGGTCATCTGGCGCACCGAAGAAGGCGAGCTGTCCGTGCTCGACGCGTTTTGCCCGCACCTCGGGGCGCACCTCGGCCACGGCGGCTCGGTCAAAGGAAGCTCGATCGAATGCCCTTTTCATGCGTGGCAGTTCGGCACGGATGGAAAGTGCACCGCGGTTCCGTACGCGCAGCACGTTCCCCGAAAGGCGAAAGTACCCACGTGGCACACCAAAGAGCTCGCCAACATGGTGATGTGTTGGCACCACGCTCTAGGCGAGCCACCCAGCTTCGACATCCCCGATGACATCCCCGAATGGGGCGACGCCGAATGGACCGAGTTCATCGGCCGCGAGTGGACGATTCGAACTCGCAACCAGGAGATGGCCGAGAACGCCGTCGACTCGGCGCACTTCCACTACCTTCACGGAACGACCAACATGCCGAAGTCCGAAGCGTCGGTCGACGGTCCCATTCTCCGGGTCTACTCGGGGGCTGGCATGGAAACTCCCCGCGGTACCGTCGACGGCTCCATCGAAAGCCTCAACTACGGCTTTGGACTTTCGGTGGTGCGCTTCCAGGGTATCGTCGAGACGCTGAACGTCGCGTCCACGACGCCGATCGACGGCGACCACTGTCACTTGCGCTTCAACTTCAGCGTCAAGAAGACCGGCGGGGCGGAGATGGCACGGGGCGTCGGCAAGGCGTTCGTGGCCGAGGTCAGCCGGCAGGTCGAGCAAGACATCCCGATTTGGGAGAACAAGATCCAATACGAGCAGCCGCTCCTCTGTGACGGCGACGGACCGATCGCGTTGTTCCGCAGGTGGTGCAAGCAGTTCTACTCGGAGCCGGAAGGTCGAGAGGCAGCGGAGTAGTGGCGCTCTTCGAGCTCGAAGAGGTCGAAGAGGCGTTCAGGCACTTCTGGCACACCGGTATGATCCGGGAGGATTGGAACGCCTGGGCCGACCTCTTCACCGAGGACGTCGTATATTACGAGCGGGTTCTCGGAACGCTTCGAGGACGGGAAGCGGTCCGTCAGTGGATCGTCCCTCTCATGGAGACGTACGGCGAGATCTACGGGGTTTACGACTGGCACGTCGCCGATCCGAGCGGGCGGGTGGTGTTTCGGATGATCAACCGGCGCGACCATCCGAGCGGCGAAGGTGTGTTGGATTTTCCCGGCGTCACCATCCTGCAATACGCCGGCGGCAATCGATGGTCCTCCGAGGAAGACTATTGGGCGGAAAAGCTCGGCGTGGAGCAGTTCCAACGGTACGAGGCCGCCCTCGAGGAGCACGACCCCGATCACCGGCAAAAGCGCACACGCCGGCAGTGGGGCGACGGCCCGACCTGGACCGTCGGCAACGCGTCCTTTTGGGACTGGCCCGACCGGACGCGACCGTAGTCCGCTAATACTCCGCGTCGAAATCGATTTCGATCGGGTCTTGGCTCGCTGGGCGAGCCTGACAGGCGAGCACCCAGCCCCGCTCGATGTCGCTCGGCTCGAGGGCGTCGTGATTGGCCATGTCGACCCGGCCGCTCTTCAGAAGCGCCATGCAGCAGCCGCAGTATCCGTCCTCGCACGAGGAGGGCGGCTTGTGACCTGCTTTGACAGCGGAGCCGAGGAGCGTGAGGCCTTTTTCGTAGGGCACCTCGTGGGACGCGCCCTCGAGGAGCATCGTGAACGACGCGGGTATTTCATCGGCCGACTGCTCCGGAAGCACGGTAGCCGCCTCGTCCTTTCGATCCGGGTCCGCCAACGAGATGAATCGCTCGAACTTGGTCTGGCCGATGTCGATGTTCGATGCTTTGAATGCCTCTTCGATTGCATCCATGTAGCCCGTGGGACCGCACACGAAGAACTCGGCATCCTCCCACCCGTGGAAGTGGCTCTGGATTTCCGCGACGGTCATGAAGCCGCGCTCGCTGTCGAGGTGGTGGAAGACCTCCAGGCGGTTCGGGAACTCCCGGAGCCATAGGTCGATTTCGTCCTTGAAGATGATCGAGTGCTCGTCGCGGTTCGCGTAGATCAGCTTCACGTCGCGGTCGGTCGTGCGAAGCGCGGACTTCATGATCGACAGGACGGGCGTGATGCCGCTACCGCCACCAAACAGGACGATCCCATGATCGCCCTCATCCGAGCGAAGGACGAACCGGCCCTCGGGCGGCTGAACGAGGATCGTGTCGCCGACCCGAAGCTCGTCGTTGAACCAGTTCGAAATGCGGCCGTCTTCGACCCGCTTCACGGTGACCTTGGGCCAAGGATCGGTTTCCGGAGCGCTCGAAAGCGAGTAGCAGCGCCGAAGCTGCATGCCGTTCCACGCAACCTCGAACGTCAAAAACTGGCCGGCTCGGTATCGAAACGCCTCGCGCAACGATTTCGGAACGGCGAGGACAAAAGAGCGTGTATCGCGGGTTTCTTGAACAATCCCTGCTATTTGTAAGGAATGAAAATCCGCAGGCATCCGCTCGCGCCTCCAACTAGAACGTGTTTCACCTTAAGGCCAACGCCTCGCGCGGTCCAGCCGGCGATGTCAGTGTGGCAGGCCGCGTTCGAATCACGTACCTTGGTTATTTCGTAGAGGCCACTCCCCCCATGGACCTCCATACAGTCAGACCCAAATCTGCAGGTCGGCGGGTGCCAGTCCGAAGGCAGAAAACCGTCGGAATCGACCTTGGAACCACCAACACGGTGGTCGCCCGTAATTTCGAGGCGCTGCCCATGGAGGGTCAGGGCACCGTGATGCCGTCCGCGGTCGCGTATCCGCCGAGCGGGGCGACCCTGGTCGGCCAGGCCGCGCGGCGTCGGCGCGCAATGGATCCCCAGAACACGGTCCTTTCCGCCAAGCGCATCATCGGTGCACGTTGGCACTCGTCCTACACGGCCCAGTTTCGCGAGCACTATCCGTACGATCTCGTCGAGACGGCGGATGGTGGTGCGGCCTTCAAGACGCGGGCCGGCGTCGTGTCGCCGATCGATACCGGGGCGACGGTCGTTTCCGGCCTCTGCACCGCGGCGAGGTTTCCCACGACGGACGTCCATGCCGTGGTGACGGCTCCCGTTGCCTTCGATGACCGCCGTCGGGACGCGACGGCGCTTGCCGTGTCGAGGGCGTCATTTGCAAGCGTGCGGATCGTCGAAGAGCCGGTGGCCACGGCGCTCGCGTATCTGCACCGCAGCAGTCTGAAGTACGCTTTCGTCTACGACCTCGGGGGCGGCACGTTCGATGCAGCGGTCGTCGACTGTAGCCGTTACCCGTTCCGCGTCGTCGGTCACGGCGGCGATCCGTATCTCGGCGGCGACGACGTCGATCGCACCATCGCCCTTCACGTTGCGGACAGGACTCTCGCCCGCGATGGTTGGGATCTCACGAACGATGCGGTGACGTTCGATCGCCTGGTTCATGCGTGCGAGATGGCCAAGTGCGAGCTCGGCGGGTCCGAGCGCGCGGCCGTTGCGATTTCTGCCGTCGATCCGGCTGCCCCCGAAAGCTGTGGCGTGATTCCGATCACGCGCGACGAGGTGCAGCAGCTCACGCTCGATCTCGTGCGACGGACGTTCGGGATTTGCGACCAGGTGCTAGCCGAGGCGGGCATTCGTGCACGTGACATCGAGGCGGTCTTCCTGGCCGGCGGCAGCACGCTTCTTCCGGGCCTTCGCGGCTACATCGAGCAGTACTTTGGCAAACGCCCCCGATTCGACCTCGATCCGATGCACGTCGTCAGCCTCGGCGCCAGCCTCGCGGCGGCGCGTCCCGGGGTCTCAGAGCTCCTCGATCCCTGTGCGTGAGGCGGACGCGGCGGCCCGCTTGTCGCGAGCGGCTGCGTAGAGGCCATCCGCCCGGAATGTGAGCGTCAAGATCAGTCGGGCGTTCTCGTTGTAGAACGGGTTCTCGAACCCGCCGTCTGCATTGGGCTGCACGGACCATACGTCGTAGCTGAGCGCGAGGGTCAACCAACGCCTCACGTCGTATCCGATGACAGCGCGAAAGTTGCCGAAGGTGCGCCAGTGATCGTTTGGGCTGCCGTCGCCGATGCACACCGGGCCCGTCAGCGTGTCGACGCAGCCGGTCGCGAGGTCGAAGCCTCGCTGCCAAAGGGCCGTGTAGCGAAGCGCTATCGCGAGGCGATCCACTGGCACTAACGTCCAGAACGCCGTCAGTCGCGTCGTGTGCTTCACCGCAGAGGTGGCGCCGAAACACGCATCCGTATCGAAGCCGCTGCCACCGCCCGGACCGGGAGCGATTCGACAAGGTACGATGTCGTTGGGGCCCAGTGCGACGTTCGATCCGGCGAACCAGCCCCAGAACGCCGTCGTGATTCCGAGCTGCATTCCGTCGAGCACGCTGAAAGGTCGGGACACGGTTGCCCGAATTCCCGGGGAGAAGTAGCGGTTGCGGGTGCGGCTGAATTTCGACATCGGCAGGCGAAGATCGGCGGCGATGAAGAACATGAAGCCACCCGGACGCCCAGGAACGCTCAATAGATAGTCGAACCGCAGGTCCTCCCAGAGGGCTTCCCGACTGTCGAAGCCGGCTCGCTCGAAATCGGTGGCCGGTGATTCGGTGAGCTCGATGCTCACCGCAGTCGAGGCGCCAATCGAGTGCACGTCGCTGAAAATCCAGCGAGGTGCGGTGGCAAACCACCAGGTGTAGTTCGGGCTGTACGAGAGCTGCGAGCCTTCGTTGAACGAGCGTACGGACAACGACTGATCCCAAAAGAGCGGAAAGCTCCATGGAACTCCCTTGGTCGTGGGGTTCGGCGATGAAATGCGCTCTGCAGTGGTCTTGTTGCGAACCGGCCCCTGGCTTGGCGACGCCGAGTCGTCGAGCGTGGTGGAGTCGGACTGCGC
>JAHELW010000107.1 GCA_024643985.1 Myxococcales bacterium
CGGCTCAGACGGAGCACCTCGGAATCGATCATACGGGAGATATCGGCCGTACGCTCAGGCAGTTGCGTGATGATAGACCGACCCTAAGCTCCGCGCGACGTGTCCGAAGCGCTTCGTGAAACCCCTCTCGCCGACGAGCACCGGGCTCTGGGGGCGCGACTCGTGCCCTTTGCGGGCTGGCGGATGCCTGTCCAGTACGAGGGCATCAAGAAGGAGCACGAAGCGGTCCGCACTCGCGCCGGGCTGTTCGACGTGTCCCACATGGGCGAGATTCTGGTCGAAGGCCCCCGTGCGGCGGCTGAGGTCGACCGCCTCGTCACCAACGACGTCGCCAAGCTCGAGGCGGGCCGGGCGCTTTACACGGTCTGCTGCAATCGGAACGGCTTCATCCTCGACGATCTCATCGTCTACCGTCTCGAGCCCGAGAAGGTCCTCGTGGTGTGCAACGCATCGAACCGCGACAAGATCGTCTCTCACTTCGCCGAGAACTTAGGTCTCGGAACCCCCTGGCACGACGTCTCGGACGAGTGGTGCCTGCTGGCCCTGCAGGGGCCGCGCGCCGTCGACGTGATGCGGGATCTCGGCGCACCGCCCGACCTGCTCGACCTCCGCCCGTTTCACGTGACGCGCGCACGCGTGGCAGGCGTGGATCTTTGGGCGGCGCGAACCGGCTACACCGGCGAAGACGGCTTCGAGCTCTTCTGCCCGAACGAAAACGCGGTCGCTCTTTGGCGTGCCATCCTCGACGCCGGCCGGAAGCACGGAACACAGCCGGTTGGGCTCGGCGCGCGGGACACGCTCCGGCTCGAAGCGCGCCTGATGCTCTACGGCAACGACATCGACGAGCACGCCCACCCTTTCGAGGCGGGCCTCGGCTGGGTCGTGAAGCTCGATGCAGGCGAGTTCATCGGCAGGGATGCGCTCGAGCGAATCAAGGCCTCGGGCTTCGACCGGAAGCTAGTCGGTTTCGAAATGACCGGCCGGGGAATCGCCCGCCACGGCTACCCGATCGTGGCCGGAGGGAACCAGGTCGGGGTGGTGACCAGCGGGTCGCCGGGGCCGACGGTTGGACGGAACATCGGTCTCGGCTATGTGCCCAAGGCCCTCAGCAAAGTTGGGACGGCTCTGGGCATCGAGATCCGTGGCAAGGTGGTCGGCGCCGTGGTAGTGACCACCCCGTTTTACAAGAGGTGACAATCGTGACGTACCCGAGGGACCTTCAATACACCCGAGAGCATGAGTGGGCGCGCCTCGAAGGCGACGTGATTCGGGTGGGAATCACGGCCTATGCGGTAGAGCAGCTCGGTGACGTGACCCTCGTCGACATGCCCGCTCCGGGCGAGGACGTTCAAGCGCACGAGCGGTTCGGCGACATCGAGTCGGTCAAGACGGTCAGCGAGCTGTTTGCCCCCGTCAGCGGCGAGGTCGTGGACGTCAATGCCGCGCTCGAGTCCAGCCCCGAGCTCGTCAACGAGGGCCCCTACGAGGACGGGTGGCTGATCACGATTCGCCCGTCCGACCAGGCCGAGCTCGAGGGGCTGATGGATGCGGCAAAATACGAGGAGTACCTCGGCACGCTCGACGGATGAGCAGAGTCCTGGCGCCCACGTGAGATACCTTCCCCACACCGACAGAGAGATTCGCGAGATGCTCGAGCGCGTCGGGGCTGCGCACCTCGACGACCTGTTCTCGGCCATACCCGAAGCACATAGGCTCGGCCGTCGTCTCGACCTCGAGCCCGCGCTCGACGAGCCGCGGCTCATGCAGCACCTGTCCGCGCTCTCCGACGCGAACGGGGGCACTCGCATGCTCTCCTTTCTCGGCGGCGGCATGTACCAGCACCACGTGCCGCCCGCTGTCGACCAGCTGATCCAGCGAAGCGAGTTCTACACGGCATACACGCCCTACCAGGCCGAGCTCTCGCAGGGAACGCTCCAGGCGATTTTCGAGTTCCAGACGGTCGTGTGCGAGCTCTTTGGCACCGATGTCGCCAACGCGTCGATGTACGACGGGGCGAGCGGAGCGGCGGAAGCGGTCCTGATGGCGCGGCGGATCAAGCGGCGCCCTCACGTCGTCGTCAGCGAGGCGATTCACCCGGAGTACATCGAGACGATTCGAACGTACGTCCGGGGCCTCGACGATGACGTTCGCGTCATCCTCGCGCCGGTCGCAAACGACGGGCGAACCGACTGGAAAGCTGCGTCGGCGCTCATCAACGAACAGACCGCGGCGCTCCTCGTGGGCTATCCGAACTTCTTCGGCTGCGTCGAGGACCTCCGCGCCGCCAAAGCAGCCGCGGACAGCCACAGCGCGCTTTTGGTCACGGCGACGGCGGAGCCCTACGCCCTTTCGCTCCTCGAGGCGCCGGGGGCCTGCGGGGCCGACATCTGCGTCGGTGAAGGACAGGGCCTGGCGGTACCGCCTCAATACGGCGGACCAGGAGTCGGCTTGTTCGGGGCGTCACAGGCGTTCGTGCGCCAGATGCCCGGCCGGCTGGTCGGCCGTACCGTCGACACCGACGGACAGCCCGGCTACGTCCTCACGCTGTCCACCCGCGAGCAGCACATTCGGCGCGAGAAGGCGACCTCCAACATCTGCACGAATCATGGGCTCATCGCCCTGGCGATGGGCATTCGCACGGCGATGCTCGGCCGGCGGGGCTTCGTTCGAGCCGGGCGGCGCTGTTTGAACGCCGCCCACTACCTTCGCGCGGGAATCGAGGCGCTCGAGGGCTTCGAGCTCCCCTATGCGGCCCCGGTGTTCAACGAGATGGTGGTTCGAAGCCGCGGCCCGTCTGCGCGCGACATCGTTCTCGCGCTCGCTGCGCAGGGAATCGTGCCGGGCGTCGACCTCGGCCGCTTTCGAGAAGAGTGGAAGCAGGACCTCCTCGTGTCGGTGACGGAGCTCCACACCAAAGACGACCTAGACCGGCTGCTCGAAGCGCTCGCGGGCTGAGCTTTCGGTGTTCGGGGCGAGGCCCCTCGCTCGCCGGTCGAGCGTTCGATGTGAGGCCCGGGGCTCCCGGCCCGACGCCTGGGCCCTAGAGACCGCGGAGAGCGGATGGGATCGCACTTTCATGAGCTGTAAACATCCAACCTCCATGCAAGAAAAAACGGAATCACCTGCGCGATTTCGTCCTGAACCCCTCGATCTCATTGCTTTTTTGCGATTAATCCTTGACCGCCCAAGCCCTCGAGCACCAGCTTTTAATCAGCTTGCGCGGACAAAAATCGCGATGGAAACTCGCCCCGCTTCACGGCATTCGAGTCTGATTCAGACGAAGCTGCGGAGGCCACGACTATGACCGAACAGCGACGCACATCATTCATCAACCTCCGACGGGAGCCGGGGCACAGCGCCATGGCTTGGGAGGACATCCGCCGCGATGCGACGTGGCAGGGTCGATGGATCGCCCTCGACGACTGCGCTTACAACGAAGCCGGCGAAGCGACCGCCGGTCTCGTGGTCGACTACGACGAGAACCTCGCCGAGCTCTGCGCGCGACTGAGCGCCGAGCGCCGCAAACGCTGCTCGGTCGTCTTCTGTCCGCCCGCCGAATCGGCCGCCTAGCCGGAATTCAGTACGCAGACCCGCCCGGCGAGTCGTCCTCGTCCCACGGGTGGGTTTCTTCCTCGAGCTTGACGGGCTCGTCCGCGCCGGTGCATCGGTCGGGCTCGCCTCGCCGGAGCTTCACCGCGTTCCACGGACCGCCCCCGGAAATCTCGTCGTCCAGCCCCCACGCGCCGCGGAGATACTGGTCGCCGTCCTCGCCGATCTCGATCCGGAAGTATCCCTTGCCGCGCCGGACTTGGGGTTTGCCCTGAACGAGCTCGCGACGGTCCTCCCACTGGAAGACCAGAAGGTCCCCGTCGATGTCGCCTTGGATTCGGCCGGCGCGCTCGTTCTTCACGTAGTCGCCGACGACCTGCCTGCCGCTCTGGCAGAGGTGCATGCTCCCGTACTGCGGCGACTGCCAGACTCCGTAAAAGGTCGCCCCTTCCGGTAGCGCACCAGCCTTTGGCTTTTGCGAGCCCCCACAGCCGACCAGGAGCCCCAGAAGCAGGGCCAACGCGATTTGCTTTGCCTTCATCGGGTCCCTCCCCGTCCCCCACGATAGTCCACCCCGATGCGAAAGCGTAATTTCGGAAACTCAGCGAATCCGCGGGATGGAAATCGCGTGGTAGAGAACGGCCGGACCTTCCCCGAGAAGGAACGCAAGGTCGCGGAGGCTCTCGAGAACGGGGTGGCCGAGGCGGAGCTGAGCGGCGGGCGGAGGCGCCTCGAGCCGGTAGGTGGCGACCACCATCGGACGCAAACGCGCACGCACCCGCTCGGACGCGTCGACGGTCTGCTTCAGCCGCTCGAGCGCGACGTCCATGCCTCCGAGCTCGTCGATCAGGCCGTGGCGATGTGCGTCCTGGGCGAGCCAGACGCGTCCCCGTGCGAGCGGCTCGATGTCATCGACCGAGCGGCCCCGCCCGTCGGCGACCAGGGCGACGAACGAGTCGTAGAACGCGTCGAGCTCGCGATTCATGATCGACCGCTCCTCGTTCGTCAGCGGCCGGTGGGGGGAGTGAAAGTCGGCGTGGGGCCCCGTGCGAAGAACCTCGGTACGCACGCCGATGCGATCGAAGAGGTTCGAGGCCAAGAGGCGCGCCGAGACGACGCCGATCGAGCCGGTCAAACCGAGGGGCTGCGCGACGATTGCATTCGCGTGCGCGGCCACGTAGTAGCCTCCGCTCGCCGCAACCTCCCCGAAGTAAGCCACGACCGGCTTTTTTTCTTTCACGCGGACGACTTCGCGGTGGATCAGGTCCGAGGCCTCCGCCGAGCCTCCGGGCGAGTCGACCCAGAGCAGGACGCCCAGGGCGCGGCGGTCCCGGCGTGCGTGCCGAAGCGCCGCGACGATCGAGGAGCGCCGCCCCTGGGGCGCGCCCGACTCCGAGATTGCACCTTTGATCGGCACGACCGCGACGTAGGGCGGACGACGAACCGGACGAAACAGGCGCGCCTCCTTGTACCGGAGGTATCGACCCCCCTCGACCGTGCCCTTCTTCGCATCGACCCCGAGCCGTGCCGGCAGCTCGTCCTCGTACGCGATCCCATCGGCCAGACCCACGTCGATCGCCTGCTGAGCACGGAAGACGCCCGTCTCGAAGAGCTTTTCGACTCGCTCGGGCGGTGAGCCGGTGCGCTCCGACAGCGCACGCAGCAGGGCGTGGGTGTGGCCGTCGAGCAGCGCTTGAAGCTGCTCGCGCTGGGGCTCGCTCATCGAATCGCGGGTCACGCGCTCGGCGGCCGTCTTGTATTCCCTGCGTGCAAACGGCTCGACCTCGACGCCGACCTTCTCGAGAAGCGGCTTCACATAGTGCGACTGCGCCGAAAGGCCGAGCAGCGTGATCGTCGACTGGGGCGCGAGGAAGATGCGCTCGGCCGCCGAGGCGACGTAGAGCTCGCGATGACCTCCGCCGCGCGGAAGCAACACGACCACGCTCTTGCCCTCGTCGCGCAGGCGGAGCAGCTGCTCGCGAAGGCCGGCGCAGACCGACCAGCCCGCGTGGAGCGGCGGCATGACGAAGGCGACACCGGCAACGCGAGGGTCCCTGATCGCATAGTCAGCGAGGCGGCGGACCGCCGCGAGCGAGGACGTGCGGCGAAGTGACTCGGCGTCGAGCAAGCGCCGCAGCAACGGCAGCGGCTGGCGCGCCTCGATCAGTCTCGGCTTGAGACGAACGACGACCCAAGGGGCGCTCGGGCGGCCGAGCCGGCGCGCGATCGCCCAGAGGGGGAGCACGGGGACACACAGGAGATTTCGGATCGATCGGAAGAGGGCGCGAAGCATCGTTTTTGCCTATAGTGACGGCCTGTTATGCTGTCAGTGGTGGGGTCGGAAATCTTTACCGGGGATGACCGCTCTGCTAGGAACGTTTAGCAGCGCAGAAGGTGAAGGAGCACGGCTCGAGACCATGGCAAGCCCCCAGATGGTGATGTACGAGGAGGAGTTTGCCCAGGTCCAAGCCGTGACTGATAGGCTCGTCCAGGATGCGAACGCGCGGGTGGTGTTCGTCGTCGACAAGAACGGCCAGCTCATTGCCGGGTCCGGCGACACGGGCGACCTCGATACGACTTCCCTAGCATCGCTCGCTGCGGGTAATATCGCGGCAACGGGCGGAATTGCACAGCTGCTGCGGGAGCAGGAGTTCGCGACTCAATACCACGAGGGGGTTCGCCAAAACGTGCACATCCAAGTGGTCTCGGGCCGCGTGATTCTGGTCGTAATCTTCGACAATCGAACGAGCCTGGGGCTGGTGCGGCTGCGGGTGAAGCGAGCGAACGAGCAGCTGACCCGAATCTTCGAAATGGTGATGGCCAAGGCACAGGACCCGTTTCAAGCCTCGCCCTTTGCAGAAATTACCGATGATGACATCGATAACCTATTTAATGACTGACTAGGAGAGGCCTGGGGGGATGTCTTTCATCAACTATCTGTCGCGCGAGATCAACTGCAAGATCGTCTACTACGGCCCTGGCCTCTGCGGCAAGACGACGAACCTGCAGTACATCTACAATCGCACCAACCCGGATGCGAAAGGCAAGATGATCTCGCTGGCGACGGAGACCGAGCGAACGCTGTTCTTCGACTTCCTGCCGCTCGAGATAGGCGAGATTCGCGGCTTCAAGACCCGCTTTCATCTCTACACGGTCCCGGGGCAGGTGTTCTACGACGCGAGCCGCAAGCTGATCTTGAAAGGCGTCGACGGCGTCGTGTTCGTTGCGGACTCGCAGATGCTGCGCGCGGAAGCGAACATCGAGTCGATGGACAACCTCCGCACGAACCTCGCGGAGCAAGGCTACAACCTCGATACCCTTCCCTACGTGATTCAGTACAACAAGCGCGACATGCCCGCGGTCTCGCCGGTGGGGGAGCTCCGCTCCATGCTGAACACCGGAGGCGTTCCCGACTTCGAGGCGGTGGCGACCACCGGCGAAGGCGTCTTCGAAACCCTGAAGTCGGTCGCCAAGCTCGTCCTAACCGAGCTCAAACGCGGCGCCGCCCGCTGAAGGGGACATTCTCCCCCTCTAAAACCGGCCTCTTCCCGCGGTGTTACGACCCACACCGCGAAAACCCGCAAACCGTCGTCCATTTGAGCGGAGCTCTCCCCGCGGGCCAAGGGCCGCGGGGCCTAGCGCCTCGGGCGTTGTCGAGTGTCCCTCGGGGCCAAGAGTCGTGACCCGTGGCCCTCGATCCCGCTCCTCCCGCAGGCGAGAAACCGCGTTTTCGCGGTGTGGGTCGTAAGTGCTTGGGATGTCGTCTGTTTTGGAGGGGGAGAATGTCCCCTCAGACGATGAGGTTGAGGATTTTGTTGGGGACCCAGATCGTCTTGCGGAGGGGCTTGCCCTCGAGCTGGGTCGACAGCGCGGACCTCGCGGCCTCTAGCGCCTGATCCTCGGTCGCGTCCTTCGGGAGCGTGATGCGCGCGCGGACCTTGCCGTTGATCTGAACGGGGACCTCGATCTCGTCTTCCTCGCAGAGCGCCGGGTCGTACTTCGGCCACGGCTCGGCCTGGATGCTCGGCGCGCGGCCGAGCATCTCCCAGAGCTCCTCCCCAAGATGGGGCGCAAACGGGTGCAGCAGCTGTGCAAGCACCGCGAGCGGCTCCCTGGGGACGCGCTCGAGCTTCATCAGCTCGTTGCTGAGCACCATCATCGCGCTGATCGCGGTGTTGAAGCGCATGCCCTCGATGTCGTCGGTCACTTTCCGAATCGTCTGGTGAAGCAGACGCGTGAGCGCCGCATCCGGGGTCTCCGATGCGTCCGCGCGCGTAGTCACCGTGTAGGCCCGGTCCAAGAACCGGCGCACCCCCGCGATGGAGCTGGTGCTCCACGGCTTCGTCGCCTCGAGCGGCCCCATGAACATCTCGTAGACGCGCATCGAGTCCGCCCCGAAGTCGCGCACGATGTCGTCGGGGTTGACCACGTTCCCGCGGGACTTGCTCATCTTCTGCCCGCCCTCGCCGAGAATCATTCCCTGATGCACGAGCTTCTTGAAGGGCTCCGCCGTCGGGACGACCCCCGCGTCGTAGAGGACTTTGTGCCAGAACCGAGCGTACAGGAGATGCAGCACCGCATGCTCCGCGCCGCCCACGTAGAGGTCGACCGGCAGCCAGCGGTTTGCGAGCTCGGGCGCGCAAATCACCCCGTCGTTGCGCGGGTCGATGAACCGCAGATAGTACCAGCACGAGCCGGCCCACTGCGGCATCGTATTGGTCTCCCGCGCGAACCACTGCCCGTCCCGCTCGAAAAAGCGCCAGTCGGCCGCCCGCGCGAGCACCCCAGCGGGATCGTCACCGGGCTCGTAGTCGTCGAGCTCGGGAAGCGTCAGTGGGAGCTCCCGTTCTTCGACCGGGATCGGCTCGTCGTAGCGAATCGTGTACTCGGCGCCCTTCCGCGGATCGCCCTCGGTGTCGACGGGGAAGTAAATCGGAATCGGCTCGCCCCAATAGCGCTGACGAGAAAAGATCCAATCGCGCAGCTTGTATTCGACGCGCGCCTTGCCCTTCCCCGCCGCCTCGAGGTCTGCGGTGATCTGCTTCTTGAACTCACCGGTCGAAAGGCCGTCGTACTTCCCGGAGTTGACCGCGATTCCGGCCTCGGCCAGGGCCTCCGTCAGCGGCGCCTCGCTCGGCTTTCCGGTCCGGCTCACGACCTCGACGATCGGAATGCCGTGCGCCGTCGCGAACTCGAAGTCGCGCTCGTCGTGCGCGGGCACGGCCATGATCGCCCCGGTGCCGTAGCCCCAGAGCACGTAGTCCGCGATGTAGATGGGGATTTCAGCGCCGTTCACTGGGTTGATGGCCATGCCGCCCGTGAAGACACCGGTCTTTTCCTTGCTGGCCTGTCGATCGCGCTCGCTCTTGTTCTTCGCTTGCTCGACGTACGCAACGACTTCGTCACCCCGCTCGTCGGTCGTGATCACCTCGACCAATGGGTGCTCCGGTGCGAGCACCATGAAGGTCGCCCCGAACAACGTGTCGGGCCGCGTCGTGTACACCTCGATGGACGCATCGTGCCCGGGCACCTCGAACAGGACCTCCGCGCCCTCCGAGCGACCGATCCACTCTTGCTGCATGATGCGCGTGCTGTTCGGCCAGTCGACCTCGTCGAGGTCCGCGAGCAGGCGGTCCGCATAGGCCGTGATCTTCAGCACCCACTGCCGAAGCGGCACGCGCTCGACGGGGTGCCCTCCCCGCTCACTGAGCCCGTTGATCACCTCTTCGTTCGCGAGCACCGTGCCGAGGGCCGGACACCAGTTGACCGGCACCTCGTTTTGGTACGCCAGCCCCCGCTCGAAGAGCTTCAGGAAGATCCACTGCGTCCACCTGACGTAGTCGGGCGAGGTGGTGTCGATCTCGCGCGACCAGTCGTAGCTGAAGCCCAGCATTTTGAGCTGGCGCTTGAAGGTCTGGATGTTTTCGGCAGTCGTCTCGCGCGGATGCGTCCCGGTGAGAATCGCATGCTGCTCCGCCGGCAGCCCGAACGCGTCCCAGCCCATCGGGTGCAGCACGTCGTACCCGGCCGCGCGACGGTACCGCGCCATGATGTCGGTCGCCGTGTAGCCTTCGGGGTGCCCCACGTGCAGGCCCGAGCCCGAAGGGTACGGAAACATGTCGAGGATGTAGGTCTTCGGACGATCGTTGCCCGCTGGGGTGCGAAACGTGTCGTTCTCGTCCCAGAACGCCTGCCACTTGGGCTCAATCGCGGCCGGGTCGTAGCGCGTCATCGCGGCTGCCATAGCACGCCCGGGACGATTCCTCGATCTCTTTCCAGCGAAGCGGCGACAGAAGGTGAGCCCAGTATCCGGCCGGGAAGTTGGGCAACGTCTCGATGCCGATCTCGGTGGGAGGCTCGCGGTCCTTCGGTAAGAAGCGAGAGCCGAACACGACGTCCCACCAGATGATGTTTGCACCGTAGTTGGTGTTGGCTTCTTCGAGGCGCTTCGAGTGATGCCAGCGGTGAAGCTCCGCCATCGAAAAGAACCAGTTGAGCGGCCCGAGTCGGATGTCGACGTTGCAGTGCTGGAAGACCCCATGGATGGCGGTAAACAGGGTGTGAAGCGCGATCACGCGCACGTCGGCGCCGAGCACGACGAGGGGCGTCAGCGCTAGGAACTGCTGCGCGAACAGGTCGAGCGGATGAAAGCGGGCCGCGTTGAGCCAGTAGAGCCGCGGTGCGCTGTGGTGCGGCGCATGAAAGCGCCACAGAAACGCGTTCTCGTGCATCAAGCGGTGAATCCAATAGGTGCCGAATTCGCCGATGACGAGCGCGAGCAGGAGCTGCGCGGCAAGCGGCCACTCTGCGGGCCACAGCGTCATCCCGAGCGTCTCCGATAGCGACGCCCCCAGCACCGTGAAGGCGCCGACGAACAGCACCGTGTAGACCTCCGGGATCCAGAAGTTCACGACGTTGTGAATCAGGTCCGTGCGGAGGTCGCCGAGGCTGTGCAGCCATCCATCGTGGTACGGGTGAACGCGCTCGAGCACGAGAAGCGCCAACACGACCGCGCCCGTCAGCGCCATCGCGGTAATCACCGGGTCCCACCCGCGTCCGATGCCGAAGAGCGCCACGCCGATCGCGCCGCCGAAGACGATGGGAAACGTGCCGTAGGTCAGCGTCCTATCGATCCAGGTGGCCATGCGAACGGGACGCTATCAGACGTCTCTTCGACGCGCGACACGCGAGCGGCTCACGCCTCGATGCGGACGGGAAAGCGCTCGAAGTAGAAGCCGAAGCGTTCTCTCACGACCTCGGGCTTGGCGCCGAACTGGCCTTCGAGGTCGTAGCGAACCCGGCCGCCCTTGCCGCGCGGATGCGCTTCGAGGAAGGCCGCCTGCTCCGCGCGGGCGCGCTTGGTACGCGACATGCCGTAGAGGCGATAGATCTGATCGAGCTTTGCTTCGGTATCCGCCATGAAGTCGTGGAACAGAGAATCATGGGATCGTTCCTCGGGGACGAGCGATCGATCGGCTACACCCCTCTTCAACAGTGCCTCGATCCGATCCGTCCAGTACGCGAGAAGGCCCGGCATGTCGAGGGCGTTCCGCGCGATGCGCTGCGCGTACCCCAGCATCGTCACCGTCGACTGAATCACGGCAACCGGATCTCGATGCGTGAAGACGATGGTGGCGTCGGGAAACGTCGCGAGCAGCGCAGGGAGCTGCTCCAGATGCTGAGGGCTCTTGAGCACCCAGGGCTTTGGCGGCCCTCGGTCGAGGTGCTGCAAGATCTGAAGCACGCGCTTCATGTAGGCGTAGTGCGGGGTTTGGTCCCTTTCGAGGTAGTCGTCGCGGTAGCGGGGGACGTGGCCCGTCCACTCGAAGGTGTAGCAGG
>JAHELW010000108.1 GCA_024643985.1 Myxococcales bacterium
TCGGAGGCGCCGGTGGACTCGGAGGCGCCGGCGGACTCGGAGGCGCCGGTGGAGCTGGCGGCGCCGGAGGCATGGGCAACCCAGACTGCGGGGACGGCGAGCTTCAGGCGATCGAAGCCTGCGAAGATGGCAACGAACTCGGCGGCGACGGGTGCTCGGCAGACTGTCTCATGGTCGAAGACGGGTACCGCTGCCCGACGGTAGGCGTCTCGTGCATTCCGATCGTATGCGGCGACTCGCGGGTCGACCCACCGGAAACCTGCGACGATGGGAACGACCTCGGCGGCGACGGCTGTAGCGCCGCATGTGTCCGCGACGACGGCTGGAGCTGTCCGCTTCCGGGCGTCGCTTGCGTCGCAGCAGAGTGCGGGGACGGCATCGTTGCGGGCTTCGAGCAGTGCGACGACGGGGGTTCGAGCGCGCCGGGTTGCTCGGAAGACTGCCAGCTTGAAGAAGGCTTCAAGTGCGAGACGCCGGGTGAGGACTGCGAGCCGACCGTCTGCGGCGACGGCGCCCGAGAAGGTACGGAGCAGTGTGATGACGGCAACGTGACCCCGTTCGACGGCTGCGGGACCGACTGCAAGAACGAGCCCAACTGCAGCGGCGGGGTCTGCCAAGCGGTGTGCGGCGACTCGGTGATTCTCCCGGGGACGAGCGAGGCCTGCGACGATGGAAACACCAACGACGGCGACGGATGCTCGAGCACCTGTGAGGTCGAGGAAGGCTTCGAGTGCGTTCTAACGCCGGTCGACCTCGGCGATGAGCTGACCATTCCCGTAATCTATCGAGATTTCCGCAGTAACGACACGAGCGATCCCCAGCCCACCGATTTCAGCTGGGACTTCAACAACCCGGATGACTCGAACGGCAACATCGCCTTCGACATCACGGCCGATCAGCTCGACGCGGAGGGCAAGCCGGAGCTTTCGGGCGAAAACCTGTACGTGTATGGGAGCAACGAAGGCCCACCCCATTCGGCCGCGTCGTTCGCGCAGTGGTATCGAACGAGCGCGACGGTGGAGCCGACCGGCAACCTAGAGGTCGTCGGGGAGCTCGTGCTGCCGAACACCGGAAGCAACGTATACGCGTTCTCGAGCAACGACACGCCTCCTGGGTTCTTTCCGCTGGACGACCCGGTGCTTGCGCCCCTGGCTTGGCCGAGCGAGCCCACGTATGGCGAGACGACCTTCGTCCCGAGTGGGGGCAGCGACCTTCGCAACTTCGGGTTTACGACGGAGGTTCACTACTTTTTCGTCTACCAGGGCGACGAGGTCCTCTCCTTCAGCGGCGACGACGACCTGTGGGTGTTCGTCGACGGATTCCTGTGTCTCGACGTTGGCGGGCTTCATCCGGAGCGTTCCGGCATCATGAGCTTCGATCCGGGAACGCAAGATCCCAACCCGACCCAGCAAAGCATCGTGGACACGTGCAAGGCACGGCTCGAGGCCGACAAGGTCTACGAGGTCGCGATCTTCCACGCGGAGAGGCACACCGGCGCCTCGAACTTCAGCCTGACGCTCGACGGCTTCGTCACCGAGAGCTCGAGCTGCGACTACACGTGCGGCGACGGCATTGCGACGCGATTCGAATTCTGTGACGACGGACCCGGTGAAAACACTGGTGCCTACGGCCACTGCATGCCGGACTGCTCCGCGCTCGGACCGCACTGCGGCGACGGCAACGTCGACGGCGGCTTCGAGGAGTGCGACGACGGCGACAACCTCGGCGCGTACAACGGCTGCAGCCCGGACTGCACGCTCGGACCGAGCTGCGGCGACGGCGTCCGGCAGCCCGAGCAGGGCGAAGGCTGCGACGCAGGTGAGGAGAATGGGCAGCCCGGTTCTGGTTGCAGCGAGGACTGTCAGGTCCTCGTCATGTGACCACCGGTCCGGTGTCCCGCTGAGCGAGCACGTACGGCTGAACGATGACCACGGTGAAGCACTCGCGGGTTTGACTCTGCCAGTCGGCAACCTGCGACTGGGTCGGACGCTGCAGCTGACCAGCCTCCATCCACGCCTGCACGGAGGCGCTGTCGTCCGCAGCCACGGCGACGGCGACGTCGATCAGGTCCAAACGCGAGTCGACGAGCACGAGCCCTCCTCGCTTGGCGTGCGGCGCGAGCGGGTGCCAGTCGACCCGGTGCACCTCTGCCGAGAGCCGTCTACGGAGATCCTCGGTCATCCCAGACGGCAGGGTACACCCATGATCGCCGTCGCGCAGGGCGCCTCGCGCCGCACGCCCTGGCGCTCGACCACGGCCTGTCCTATGAGGCCAGAATGCCAGCAACGCTTCCTCGTACACGGGATCGGTCACGCGATTTCGACATCGTTCTCTGGGGCGCCACCGGATACACCGGAAAGCTCGTCGCCGACTACCTGGCGCGGAACTACCTCGACGGTGAGAGTGGGCTTCGACTCGCGCTCGCGGGACGCAACGAGGAGAAAGTGCGGGCGGTTGCCGCGGAAATCGGCGCGACCGACCTTCCCGTCCTCGTGGGCGACAGCTTCGACGCGGCCTCGCTCGATTCGATTGCATCGCGCGCAGAGGTCGTGATCACCACCGTCGGCCCCTACGCGAAGTATGGCGCCGAGCTCGTTGCGGCCTGCGCCCGCAACGGGACGGACTACTGCGATCTCACGGGCGAAACTCAGTTCGTCCGCGCGATGATCGACGCGCACCACGACGAGGCTCAGAGGACCGGCGCCCGCATCGTCCACTGCTGCGGCTACGATTCGATTCCGTCCGACCTCGGAACGTTGATGGTGCAGGAAGCGTTCCAGGCGCAGCACGGCCGGTACGCTTCCGAGGTGAAGATGGCAGCGGTCGACATGCGCGGCGCGTTCAGCGGCGGAACGGTCGCGAGCATGATGAACATCGTCGACGAGATGAAGACCAACCCGAGCCTCCGCAAAATCCTCGGCGATCCCTATGCGCTCAACCCGGCGGGCATTCGCGGCCCCGACAAGGGAGACCAGACCGGTGCCCGCCACGACAAAGACCTCGCCATGTGGACGGCGCCTTTCATCATGGCGGCGATCAACACGCGCGTCGTTCGGCGAAGCCACGCGCTGCTCGGGCTTCCTTGGGGGTCCGACTTCCGATACTCGGAGGTCATGGGCACCGGCGAGGGTCCGAAGGGGCTTGCCCGGGCCGTCTCGGTCGCCGGCGGCCTGCTGACGTTCATGGGCTCGCTCGCCCTGCCGTTCACGCGCCCCTTCGTCGAGAAGAAGCTCCCCGCGCCGGGCGAAGGTCCGAGCGCCGAGGCGCGTGCCAAAGGGCGTTTCAAGACCGTCTTGCTCGCCCTCGGCAACGGTGACTCGGTGCGCGGCGTCGTGGGAGACAACCGCGACCCTGGCTACGGCTCCACCGCCGTCATGCTGTCCGAGTCCGCGCTCTGCCTGGCGCTCGACGGCGCGGCGCTCGACTCGGGCGGAGGAATCCTCACGCCGGCCACGGCAATGGGGATGCGTTTGGTCGAACGCCTGCGAAACGCGGGGATGACGCTCGAAGCCCCGGCCTAGCGCGTGGTACAACCGCGCGATGGGCGATCTCTACGACGTCGCGATCGTCGGGGCCGGGCCGGCAGGCG
This sequence comes from Myxococcales bacterium, assembly GCA_024643985.1. GTDB lineage: Bacteria > Myxococcota_A > Polyangia > Polyangiales > Houyiibacteriaceae > SG8-38. The sequence continues at coordinate 3,590 of JAHELW010000108.1, forward strand.
CAACCTGCGCTTGGTACCTCGCGCAGCATGACATCGAGGTCCTGCTTCTCGAAAAGGCGAAGTTCCCGCGAGACAAGTTCTGCGGCGACGCGGTGATCCCACGCGCTCAGCGCCACCTGCAGCGGATGGGCGTGCTTCAGCAGCTCATCGACGCGGGCGAGTGCCTGTTTACGACCTCCGGGGGCTTCGTGAGCCCTACGGGCATCGAATGCCTCAGTGATTCGGCCGAAAATCCGAGCGGCACCCCGATGTCCGTCAAACGGATCATCATGGACGAGCGGATCGCGCGAGCGGCCCAGTCGGTGGGCGCCGAGCTCGTCGAGGAGGCCGCCGTCGACAAAGTGGTTTTCGACGAACGTGCGGGCCGCTGGGCCGTGCGCTCGGGCAGCCGGCGCTTCGAAGCGCGGGTGCTGGTCCTCGCCGACGGCGCTCAGTCGAAGCTCGCCCGCTCCCTCGGCATCGTCCAAGACGGCCCACAGGCGATCTGCAGCCGTGCTTTCGTCGACGGTGGAACCCACGACTTCGAGACCGACGGCATCTGCTACATGGAGCGAGATCTGCTTCCTGGATACGCGGCGATCTTTCGGCATCCGAACGACGAGCTGAACTACTGCGCGTACATCATCCCGGGCGGCAAGGCCGTGCCGTCCGACCTCAAAGCCATCCACTATGGCCTCCTCGAGAACAACCCGATCCTCAGGCGGCACCTGGGCTCGGGTTATCAAATCGAGCCGATGCGCGGTGCGTGGCTGCGGCTCGGCGGGATTCCAAAGAGCTACGGCGACAGCCTTCTCATCGTCGGGGACGCGGCCGGCCACATCGACCCGCTGACCGGCGAGGGCATTCAGTTTGCGATGGAAGGTGCGGAGAGAGCCGCCGAAACCCTGGTGGAGGCGTTCCGCGTGGGGCGCTTCGACGAACGTTTTCTATCGGCCTACCAAGACGCCTGCCACCGGGAGTTCGCGCACAAGTTCCCACTCGCAAGGAAGGCTTCAGAGCTGATGGCGCGCTACCCGGAGCTCGTCGATTCGATGGCTCGCGTCGCCAACGAACGGGACGACGAGTTCTTTTTCGCCTGGGCCGACATCATGATGGGCGAAGCCCCGTGGAGTCACTTTCTGAAGCCGAAGTTGGCGCTTCCGCTCGCGGCTGCCTCGATTCGCGAGCTCGTGACGCAGCGCTTGCTGCCGCTCGGCCAACGCGTCCTGCCGGGCCGTGCGTGATCGAGGTTGCGCCTTGGGCCGCTCAGGCCTTATGACTCCGCCATGACGACGACCCGAAAGCTCGGAATAGCCTTCGCGGTGCTGATCGCCCTCTTCGTGGCTTTCAACATCTACTACTTCCTGCCTCGCGCCACGATGGCCACGATCACCGGCGGCGAGGTCAAGCGGATGGACCGGACGGCCAAAGCGACGGGCGACCAAACGACGCGGGACGTTCGGTTCATCTACGCGACCGAGCGCGACTCGGGGCGGGCGATCGTCTTTCGCAACGAAGACAACCCCTGGTACCTCAAGTTCGACTCTGGGGACATCGCTGCCGAGGCTTCGAAGCTCGCGAGCAATCAGACCGAGGAAATCGCGCTGATTCGCTACTACGGCGTTCGAATCCCGATTTTCGATTCCTACCCCAACGTGCTGGCGATCAAAGAAGTAGACGAGGACTATGTCCACGTTCCGTGGGTCTCCGCAGTCATTCTCATCGTCCTCTTGATCTTGTTCATCTGGGCGGGCGCGAAGATTCGCAAGGTGTTCCGCGCCGCGAAGGACAAGGTCACGAGCCGGCCAAAGGCGCCTTAGGTAGGAGCTGCTCGTGCCAACGCACAAGCTCGTTGCGCTCTGGGTGCTTGCGGCCGCGATGATCGGCATTGGGGTGCTCCATTTCGTTCGTCCGAAGCCATTCGTGCGGATCGTACCGAAGTACCTTCCCGCGCCACTTGCGCTCGTCTATATCAGCGGGCTTTTCGAGATCCTCGGCGGCATCGGCTTGTTGATCCCGGAGACGCGCGCGTGGGCTGCCTGGGGGCTGATCGCGCTCTACGTCGCCGTCTTTCCCGCCAACGTCTACATGCTGACTGACAACGTCTCGCTCGACCCGCGGAAGCCGATCCCGCGATGGGCGCTGTGGCTCCGCCTGCCGTTTCAGCTGGTCTTCATTGCATGGGCCTACTGGTTCACGTCGTGAGCGGCCCGGGCTCCACTCGTTCGATGTGCTTCAGGGCGCTCTGCGCGGCGTGATAGCCGCACATGCCGTGCACGCCGCCCCCGGGAGGGGTCGACGCAGAGCAGATGAACACGCGCGGGTTCGGCGTCGAATAGGGGTCGAGGCGCGCCACCGGCCGCGTGAACAGCTGAAAGACGTCGGCGACGCCTCCGGTGATGGCGCCCCCCACGTAGTTTGGGTTGTAGCGCTGGAAGTCGAGCGCGCTCATCGTGTGTCGAGCGAGAATCCGGTCCTTGAACCCGGGCGCAAAGCGCTCGACCTGGTTTTCGATCGCCTCGGTCATGTCGACCGAGGAGCCGCCCGGCACGTGGCAATAGGCATATCCCGTGTGCTTGCCCTCCGGGGCGCGGCTCGGGTCGAGCTCGCTCTGCTGGCAGAGCAGAATGTACGGGCGCTCCGGATGGCGGCCGCGGAACATCGCCGCCTCCGACGCGGCGATCTCCTCGAGCCTGCCGCCGACGTGAATCGTCGACGCTTCTCGACAGCGGGGGTCGCGCCAAGGGATCGGTCCGTCGAGCGCCCAATCGAGCTTGAAGGCGCCGGGGCCGTAGCGGTAGCGGCCGAGGCGCCGCCGATAGCCGCTCGGTAAGGCGTCGCCTGCGATCGAGGAGAGCTGGTCCGGGCTGGTGTCGAAAAGGTAAACGCGCGCTTCCGGAAGGTCGGCGGCCGAAGTGACGTGGATGCCCGTTCGGATTTGGCCACCGAGCTGCTCGAGCACGCCTGCTAGCGCACGGGGAATTGCGCGCGACCCCCCGGCCGCAACGGGCCACGGCTCGACGTGCCCCGCAATCGAAAAGATGAGCCCCAGCGCCGCGGTGAACGGCTGGCCGAGCAGCAGGATGCTGTGGCCGGCGCATCCCGCGAAAAGCGCTCTCGCGCGAGACTGTTGAAAGCGCCAACGTGCGAACGTGGTTGCGGGCCACATGGCGCGAAGCCCAAAGCGCAGAAACGTCGTCGGGCGCTCTGGCCAGCCGAGAGGGCCGAGGACGTCGCTGAAAAAACCGTCTGCGTTTTCGAGAAAAGGAGCCACGAGCCCGCGATAGCTGCTCGCGTCCGCGCCGAGCTCATCGCAGGTCTGCTCGAGGGAGTGCCACATGACGACGGCCGGCTGATCGTCGAGCGGATGGGCAACGGACGCCTTGGGCACGATCCAGCGGAGCCCGTGCTCTTCGAGCGGGAGGGAGCGGAGGAACGGAGAAAGAATCCCCGTCGTGTGCACGGCCGAGCACACGTCGTGGTGAAAGCCCGGCAGCGTGAGCTCCGCGGTTCGAGTGCCCCCACCGATCTCCTCTGCGGCCTCGAGCACGAGCACGGAAGCGCCACCCTGCGCCATGGCAACGGCCGCACTGAGCCCGTTCGGCCCCGAGCCGACCACCACCGCGTCAAACGTCTCTCGATGCTCGCTCACGGGGCGAACATAGCGCCTTTGCCGAAGATCGGTGGTGTTCGTCATGCCGCAAGCGCCAACTCGGCGCAGAGGTTGAGCGCCGTGGCGAGTCGGTCTACATATCGCCCGAAGAGCGTCGTGGGATGGGTGTGAGCGAGCAACTCAGGGGGGCCTACGAGGCCGTGCTGCCGTCGGTGCGAAAGCCGGACGTGAGCGTGGTCGTGCCCGGCCTGAACGAGGCGGAGAGCCTGCCGCTGCTTGCCGGGCAGATCAAGGACGCTCTCGGCGACCGTGCTTACGAGCTGATCTTCGTCGACGACGGCAGCACCGACGACAGCTGGCGCGTCATCGGCGAGCTCCACGAGCAGGATCCCGCGGTCCGAGGCCTGCGCCTTCGCGCAAACTTCGGCAAAGCAATGGCGCTTGCCGCCGGTTTCGACAGAGCGCGGGCCGACGTCGTCGTCATGATGGACGCGGATCTTCAGGACGACCCCGCCGACCTCCCACGCATGCTCGAAAAGATCGACGGCGGCCTCGACGTCGTGGTCGGCTGGAAAGTCGAGCGGCACGACCCCCTCAACCGTCGGATCTTCTCGAAGGTGTTCAACAAGACAGTAGGTCTCGTCACCGGCGTTCACCTGCACGACATGAACTGCGGATTCAAGGCCTACCGCAGTGAGGTCTTGGACGCGATTCCGATTTATGGAGATCTCTTTCGCTTCATCCCCGTGCTTGCGTTTTGGCAGGGCTTCAGCATCGGCGAAATGCCGGTCAACCACAGAGCGCGTCAGTTCGGCCGCTCTCGATACGGGCTCGAGCGCATCCTTCGCGGATTCTTCGACCTGCTCAGCGTTTCGTTCTTGACGCGGTATTCGCGCAAGCCGATGCACCTCTTCGGCCTGCTGGGGCTGCTCTTCTCCGCGCTCGGCGTGCTCATCTGCGGCTACCTCGCGACGATTTGGTTCATGGGCGAGGCGATTGGCGGACGACCCCTCTTGCTCTTGGGTGTGCTGCTCATCCTCGTCGGCGCTCAGTCGTTCTCGATCGGTTTGCTGGGCGAATTCATGACGTTTCAATACCATCGAAAGGACGCGCGGGAACGACTTCCCGTGCGCGAGTCGATTGGAGATCCTTCGTAACGAGCCACGGCGATGGTCCGCTCCCTAGTCAAAGCGATTGACGTCTTGCCGTCGTGGGGCGTGCTGTTTGCCGCCATCGGCTGGTTGCCTGGCGTCGCGATTTGGCAGGCGTTTCGCCACGAAGGACCGACGTTCTCCATGACCTCGAAAGGGGTCAAGGTTTTGCTTCAGGAGCCGCAGCGGACGCAGCTCTTGAACTACGGCTGGGCGTCCCTCGGGGCGATCGCTGCGGTCTACGTTGGGCTCTATCTTTTCCGACGCCGACGCGCACCCGTCGTCACCTACGACGCGTACTTCCGCCTCCTCAACCAACGCTTTCTGGTCCTGCTCGCCCTTCCGCTGCTGACTTCTCTCTTCACGACGAAGCTCGAGGGTAAGCAGGACTTCCTGAACCTGTCGCTCATTGCCGCCACGCTCGCGGTGTTTGCAGCGTGGGTGTACGCGCTCGTCGGCTGCCGGCGGCTCCCGCTATCGCTGCCGGCAGCGGGCTTGCCTCCCGGTCGGCTCGCCTCCGCGCTGCCATGGGCCTTCGTGCTGGTGTGTTTCGTCACGTACGGCTACGTCATGAGCCGCTTCTCGATCGTCGACCATCGAAACCTCGCTACCGCGAACTTCGATCTCGGCATCTATCACAACATCGTCTGGAACACGGCCAATGGAGACTTCCTCGGCTGCTCGTTTTGCCGCGGCGGCAAGCACTATTCGGCGCACTTCGACCCGATCCTCTGGATACTCACGCCGCTCTACAAGCTGAGCCCGCGCGCAGAGACCCTGCTGGTGTTTCAGTCGTTCTGGCTTGCGCTCGGCGGCATTCCGCTCTTTCTCTACGCGCGGCGCGTGCTCAATCACGCGGGCTGGGCGTGCACCGTGGTCGCGGCCTATTACCTGATGCCCGCGCTTCACGGAGCGAACCTCTACGATTTCCATTCGCTCGCGCTCCTGACTCCCACCGCGATGTTCGCCGTGTACTTCCTCGATGGCCGTCGCTTCGTGGGATACTGGGTTTCGATCGCCATCTTGCTGCTCACCCGCGAGGACATGTCGCTTCTGAGCTGCTTCATCGGGCTCTACGCGTGGTTCACGGGACAGAAGAAGACCGCGGTGGCAACGGTGGTCGCTGCGCTCGCGTATCTCGTGACGGTGAAGCTCACCGTCATGGCTCCCGGGCTGATCATGGAGGACAGCAGCAGCGCCCGATCCTTTGCCTCGTACTACCAAGAGATGATCCCCTATCGCGAGGAGGGCGCTTTCGGGCTGGTCGCGACCTTCCTGACCGATCCCGTGGCGTCGCTGGCGGTGCTGTTCAGTGAAAAGAAAGTCATCTACTTCACGCTCTTGCTCTTGCCGCTGCTCTCGTTGCCGCTTCTCAGCGGCAAGAAGCGGATCTTGATGCTCTACGGGCTCGTGTTCATCGGTCTGGCGACTCGCAAGTACGTCTATTCGATTCACTTCCAATACTCTTGCCTGCTTCTTCCGTTTCTCGCTCTGTCGGTCGCGGATGCGGTCGTCTACATGCGGGAAGCAGCGTGGCTGCGTGGTTTCGGGCTCGACGAGGCGCGCCTCCAAAGGGCAGTCCTCACGACGCTGGTCGTTGCCGGCCTGCTGATGGGCGCGGAGTATGGCGCGCTCGCGAAGAACAACGTGTTTCGCGCGGGCTGGAGCAAGATCGCCTGGTCCCAGACCGATGCTCAACGAGAGCAGTACCAAGAGCTGCTCGACGTCGTGTCGGAGCTTCCTCGTGACGCGTCGATCTCGGCGGACTCGCGGACGGGCCCACACGTAACCGATCGCCACGTCGTCAATCACTGGCCTTACGTCGGCAATGCGGACTACATCCTGATGTTCAGAGCGTCGTCGCGCGGCAAGTACGGAAGGAAATATCGTGCGCTCATCAAGCAAGGAACGTACGAGGTCGAGCGATCCACGAAACGTTTCGTCGTCCTCCGACGCGTCGATGAGCCTCGCGATGCCCCCCTCATCGAGGGCGAGCCTGTCGAGCGAAAGCCGGATCCGGCCGACGATCGCGTGCAGGAGTGACGCGGCTCTTCGCGTTTTCGTAGCTCAGACACCGAAACGCTCGTTGTAGGTCTTCAGAGTCTCGCGGACCTGTTCGTTCGTGAGGCCGAAGTCCTCGATGTCGTATTCGTGCTCGCCCTCCTGGGACGTCGGCTTGTCGGCGATGCGCGCTTCGAGCAGATTCGCGATCTCTTCGGTGAACTCCAGGTCGAAATGGCCGTAGATGTCCCGGAGCACGGTCATCGGGCTGGCCATCATGTCCCGAAGTCGGACGTCGTAGATCTGCGAGTCGGGGATGTTCTTGCGCGACTCCATCGCGCGGTCGAGGCCGATCTTCGTGTAGTCGAGCCAGAAGCGGCCGAGCTCGTTCACGTCCAGGCTTCGGCGCACCTTGGAGGCCATGCGCGCGGAGAGACTGCAGTGCGAGGCCAGCGCTTTAGCGATGTCGCGGTGCGTGAAGATGATTTGTGCGTCCGGGTAAACCTTCATCAGGGCGTCCATGTTCCAGATGTGCCACGGGCACTTGAGAACCCAGCGCTGCGAGGATCGCTGGGCGGTGAGCATCTTGAGCTGAAGCTTGTGAAGCTCGTACGAGGGCACCATGTCCCAGTCGAGCATCGCCATCGCGTAGCTGTAGGTTGCAAAACCGACCCAGAACGTGAGCACCGCCATGTCGTTTTCGAGAAGGAAAAAGCATTCCTCGTACGAGTCGGCCGTAACGTGGTGCGCGACTCCTTGATCCGGCATGGCGACCTGGTTGAAGCCAAACGTGAACTTTGCTTGCGCACGCCTCCAAGCAACGTCGCCGAGTGGATCGCCCAGACGGCCGATCGGGTACGCGAGCTCCCAGGCTTTGGCCACGCGGTTGTTGGGGTCGGCTGCCAGCACGTTGTGAAGAAACGTGGTGCCCGTTCGGAAGAACCCGGTGATGACGACGGGCCGCTCGATGTCGATGTCGTCGAGCTCCGGGTGGCGCCTCGCAAAATCGATGACGCGAAGCCGGTTCGCGAG